>JBFFXR010000042.1:0-19476 GCA_041569645.1 Gammaproteobacteria bacterium | reverse complement strand
GTCACACCATGGAAGTCATCAACCTGTTCACGCCCGACGCGATCATGAACGAGAACGCGCCGCCGGCCTACCAGGGCATGGAGCGCTTCGCCGCGCGCGGGCAAATCGTCGAGGACCTCGACGCCGCCGGGCTGCTGATCAAGGCCGAGGATCACGTCTACAAGCGCCCCTACGGCGACCGCTCGGGCGTCGTCATCGAGCCCTACATGACCGACCAGTGGTTCGTCCGCGCCGAGCCGCTGGCGAAGCCATCGATCGCGGCGGTTAAAGACGGCCGCATCCGCTTCATCCCGGACACCTGGAGCAAGACTTATTACAACTGGATGGAGGACATCCAGGACTGGTGCATCTCGCGCCAGCTGTGGTGGGGCCACCGCATACCGGCCTGGTACGATGCCGACGGCAACATCTACGTCGCCGAGGACGAGGCCGCGGCGCGCGCGAAATACGATCTCGCCGACGACCTTGCCTTGACCCAGGACGAGGACGTGCTCGACACCTGGTTTTCGTCGGCGCTGTGGCCGTTCAGCACCCTCGGCTGGCCCGATCGCGACGATCCGGCACTGCAAACCTTTTACCCGACCAGCGTACTCGTCACCGGCTTCGACATCATCTTCTTCTGGGTCGCGCGCATGATCATGTTCGGCCTCAAATTCATGGACGACGTGCCGTTCCACGAGGTCTACATCCACGGTCTGGTGCGTGACGCGGACGGCAACAAGATGTCGAAATCCAAGGGCAACGTGCTCGACCCGCTCGACCTGATCGACGGCATCGATCTCGAAGAGCTCGTCGCCAAGCGCACCACCGGCCTGATGCAGCCGGAGATGGCGCCGCGCATCGAGGCGGCGACGCGCCGGCACTTCCCCGACGGCATCCCGTCCTACGGCAGCGACGCGCTGCGCTTTACCTTTGCCGCGCTCGCGACGACGGGCCGCGACATCCGCTTCGACCTCGGCCGCATCGAGGGCTACCGCAATTTCTGCAACAAGCTGTGGAACGCGACCCGTTACGTGCTACAGAATACCGACGGCGAGGATTGCAGTCCCGGCACGCCGCAACTCGCCGACCGCTGGATCGTCGCGCGCCTGCAGCAGGTCACCGCCGACGTCGTCGCGCACATCGAAAGCTACCGCTTCGACCTGGTCGCGCGCGACCTCTACGAATTCGTCTGGAACGACTATTGCGACTGGTACATCGAGCTGTCGAAGCCGGTGCTCTACGCCGACGCCGCACCGGCCGGGGTCAAGAAGGCGGCGCGACATACGCTGGTCACGGTGCTCGAATCGATCCTGCGCCTGCTGCATCCGGTCATGCCGTATATCACCGAGGAACTCTGGCAGCGCGTCGCACCGCTGGCCGGCATCGACGGCGAAACCATCATGCGCCGGGCTTTTCCGCAAGTGGACGCCGCGCAAATCGATGCTGGCGCGATCGCCGAACTCGAATGGGTCAAGCGCTTCGTCATGGGCGTGCGCCAGATTCGCTCGGAGATGGATATCAAGCCGGGCAAGTTGCTGGCGGTGCTGTGTCAGCACGGCGACGATACGGATCGCGAGCGTCTCGACGGCAATCGCGCATTGCTCACCGCGCTGGCCCGGCTCGAATCGATCACCTGGCTGGAGGCCGAAGCCGACGCGCCCGAATCGGCGACGTCGCTGGTCGGCGAGATGCGCCTGCTGATCCCGCTCGCCGGCCTGATCGACAAGGATGCCGAGCTCGCGCGGCTCGAAAAAAACATCCACAAGCTCGAGCAGGACGCCGCGCGCATCGGCGCCAAGCTGGCGAACGAAAATTTCGTCGCGCGCGCACCGGCCGACGTCGTCGACCGCGAAAAGGCCAAGCTTGCCGACGCCGAGTCGGCGCTCGCGAGCCTGCGCGCGCAAGCCGAACGCATCGAAGCTATCTGATCCAGCCGCCTGCCCGGACCGGGCTGCACCCTGCTCGCCGCAAATGAACTTTTCCCGTTGTGCGGGTTCAAACTTCGCACAAACCTGAACAACAACCGGGGGGGGCTCGTAATGGGGATGATCGAGAAACTGCAGGTGCCGGCGGAGAAAGCCGAGCACTTTTTTTCGTGGTTCAGCTGGGCGCTATTACTGACGTTTCGCGTATACGTCGCCTGGGTATTTCTCAAATCCGGGATGCACAAGATCGGCGACTGGGAACTGACGCTGACGCTGTTCGAATACGAATACCAGGTACCGCTACTGAACTACGAACTCGCTGCCTATCTCGCGACCTTCGGCGAACTGGTGTTTCCGATTTTTCTGATCGCAGGCCTGGGCACCCGCTACTTCGCGATCGCGCTGTTTTTCGTCAATTTCATGGCCGTGATTTCGTACTACGCGACGCTCGCCAAGGGCGCCGGCCTCGTCTGGCATTACCTCTGGGGGTCGATGCTGCTGGTCAACATCGTCTACGGCGGCGGCCAGATTTCGCTCGATCACTGGCTCAAGTCGAAGTTCGGTCACACCCCGGCGGCTGCATACTAGATCTCGTACTCTGAAGCCGCGGATCGCGGCGTAGCCGGCCCGCGCCGGTTCTTCCGTGAACCGGCGCGGTTGCAAGAGGAGTGCCGGTCTAGTCTGCCTGGCGGCGCAGAAATGCCGGGATTTCGAGGTATTCCATGCTGTCCTTGTCGGTCGCGACCTCGACGCTGTCGCCGGCCACCTTCTTGCGAATCGCGGTCGGCCGTTCCAGTTTCTTGTAGTCCACTTCGCCGTTTTTCTCCGGCTGCACCGCGGCCAGCGGCGCCTCGGCCAGCATCTTGTCCTTGCCGAGACCGGTCGCAACCATCGTGACCCGCAGTTCGCCGTCAGTCATGTTCGAATCGATGACCGTGCCGACGACCACGTTGGCGTCCGGCGACGCGAGCTCGGTGATCGCGGTGCCGACATCGTCGAGTTCGCCGATCGCGAGATCGAGACCCGCAGTGACGTTGACCAGAATGCCCTGCGCGCCGGCGATGTTGATGTCCTCGAGCAGCGGCGACGAGATCGCCGCCATGGCAGCTTCCTTGGCGCGGTTTTCGCCGCTCGAAGCACCGGTGCCCATCATGGCCATGCCCATTTCCGACATGACCGTGCGCACGTCGGCGAAGTCGACGTTGATCAGGCCCGGGCAGGTAATCAGCTCGGCGATGCCCTGAACCGCGCCGCGCAATACATCATTGGCTTTCTCGAACACTTCAAGCAGCGAGGTCTGCTTGCCGAGTACCGGCATCAACTTGTCGTTCGGAATCGTGATCAGCGAATCGACGACGGCAGCCATTTCCTTGATCCCGGTCTCGGCCGGGGCCATGCGTTTGGCGCGCTCGAAGCCGAACGGCTTGGTCACGACCGCGACGGTCAGAATATTCATCTCTTTCGCGATCTGCGCGATCACCGGCGCCGCGCCGGTGCCGGTGCCACCGCCCATGCCGGCGGTGATGAACATCATGTTGGCGCCCTCGATCGCCTCCTGCAGGCGCTCGCGATCCTCGAGCGCGGCCTGTCGGCCGATGCCGGGATCGGCGCCGGCGCCGAGGCCCTTGGTGATGCTGGCGCCGATTTGCAGGGTCGTGCGCACGTCCATCTTCTTGAGCGCCTGCACGTCGGTATTGACGCACATGTACTCGACGCCTTCGATTCCGGCCGAGACCATGTGCTGCACGGCGTTGCCGCCGCCACCACCGACGCCGATAACCTTGATCACCGGGTCTTTGGCGTGTGAATCCATTAGTTCGAACATCTCATGTCTCCTCTTGCGTTTTCAAAAATTACCCTGAAACCAGCTCTTCATCCGTTTCAGAATGCCGGCTTCATTGTGGTCGTCCAGGTTGAACCCGGACATGCCGGATTGCTGCCGATTGCCGAACAGCAGCAGGCCGACTCCGGTCGCATGGATCGGATTGCGGACGACGTCCACCAGTCCCGATACATACTGCGGATAACCGAGGCGCACCGGCATGTGGAAGATTTCCTCCGCCAGCTCGATTGCGCCCTCCATTTTTGCGCTGCCGCCGGTCAACACGACCCCGGCGGCGCAAATCTCCTCGAACCCGCTGCGCCGCACCTCGGCGTGCACCAGGCTCAGTAATTCCTCGTAGCGCGGCTCGACGACCTCGGCGAGGGTCTGCCGCGCGAGCCGTCGCGGCTCGCGGTCGCCGACGCTCGGCACCTCGATAGTTTCGTCGTCGGCAGCCAGCTGGCGCAGCGCGCAGGCGTATTTGACCTTGAGGTCGTTGGCGTACTGCGTCGGCGTGCGCAGCGCGACCGCGATGTCGTTGGTGACCTGGTCACCGGCGATCGGGATCACCGCGGTATGCCGGATCGCGCCGTCGGAAAACACCGCGATGTCGGTCGTGCCGCCGCCGATATCGACCAGGCACACCCCGAGTTCCTTCTCGTCCTCGGTCAGTACCGAGCTCGCCGACGCGAGCTGCTCGAGGATAATGTCGTCGACCTCGAGGCCACAGCGACGCACGCACTTGATGATGTTCTGCGCCGCGCTGACCGCGCCGGTGACGAGATGCACCTTGGCCTCGAGGCGCACGCCCGACATGCTGATCGGGTCGCGGATGCCTTCGGAATTGTCGATGATGAACTCCTGCGGCAGCACGTGCAGGATGCGCTGATCGGCCGGGATAGCGACCGCCTTGGCGGCATCGATGACGCGCGCGACGTCGGCCGCGGTTACCTCCTTTTCCTTGATCGCGACGATACCGTGCGAATTGATGCTGCGGATGTGGCTGCCGGCAATCCCGGCGTAGACCGAGCGTATCTGGCAACCGGCCATCAGCTCGGCTTCCTCGACCGCGCGCTGAATCGACTGCACGGTGGACTCGATGTTGACGACCACGCCTTTCTTCAGTCCGCGCGACGGCTGCGTGCCGATGCCGATGATCTCGATATCGCCCTCGATCGTGACCTCGCCGACGATGGCAACCACCTTCGACGTGCCGATGTCGAGGCCGACGATCAGATTGGGACTCGGCTTTTTAGACATTGCTGTTGCTCCACAGGGAGGCCTTGTCGCTGCCGCGCAGCAGGTCGGGCTTCCAGGCCACCGCGAAACCGTTGCTGTAGCGCAGATCGAGGCGCCGGATTTGTTCGCGCCGCGGCAGGATCTGGTCGTCGTAGATGCTGACGAGGCGCGTGATCTTGCGCTCGACGTCGCTGCGCCCCAGTCTGACCTCGAGCCCGTTGATCAGCTCGACGTCGAAGGCGCCGCGACTGTCGACGCGCAACGCGACGATCTGCTCGTCGACCGCGGCGAATCGATCCGCCAGTTCGCGGTAGCGCGCCAGCAACCAGGTGGGTGGGTGGTTGACCGCGTGCAACAACGGTAGATGGGCAAAGCCGGCGGTGTCGGCGGCGAAGACCACTGCCTGATCGGACAGCAGGTGTTCGTCGTCCCAGCGCGCCAGCGGCCTTTTCTCGACGACGAAGACCTTGAGCTTGTCCGGCCAGACGCGCCGCACCGAAACCGATTCGGCCCACGGTTTCGAGTGCAGGGACTGCTGCAGCGAGCCGATGTCGAGCGAGAAAAAACCCTGTCCGATGTAGGGTCGCAACAACGCTTCGACCTCGGTCTGGTCGAGGTATTCGAAACTGCCGGCGAGCTGGATCGAGCGGATCGGCATGATCGCGTCGAGACGCCAGACCCAGTCGGCCGCAAAGGCGAGCGGCAACAGCAGGAAGACCCAGTTATAGGACTTGCGCCAGCGCAGACGCGTTTTCGGCGCGCCGGCGAGCTTGCGCTGGGCCTGTATTTTACGGCTTTTCCGTTTAAACATCGCTTACCTCTCCCCCGAGCGTGACTTCGAGAATCTTGAGCGTCAGCTCCGGCATTTCCAGGCCGGCCGCGCGGCCGGCCATCGGTATCAGGCTGTGGTCGGTCATCCCCGGCACCGTGTTGACCTCGATGATCAGCGGCCGGCTGTCGCAATCGAGCATCAAATCGACCCGCCCCCAGCCGCTCGCGCGGGTCACCCGCAGCGTGCGCCGGACCAGTTCCTCGATCTCGGCCAGCATTGCGTCATCGAGTCCGCAGGGACAGGTATAAATCGTGTCGTCGGCGAGATACTTGGCTTCGTAATCGTAGAATTCGCGCGGCGTTTCGAGCTTGATCAACGGCAACACGTCTTCGCCAATGAAGCCGGCGGTGTACTCGCCGCCGTCGACGAAGCGCTCGGCGAAAACCAGGCCGTACTCGCGCGCCTTTTGCCAGGCCGGCAGCAGCTCGGCCGGGTCGTGCACCGGAGTCATGCCGATGCTCGAACCTTCGAGCACCGGCTTGACGAACACCGGCAATCCGAACTCGGCGAGCAGCCGTTCGCAGTCGGCCTCGCTGTCGAGCTCGATGAAGTCCGGGGTCGGCACGCCGCTCGCGCGGATGACCTTTTTCGTCAACACCTTGTCCATCGTCAGCGCCATCGCGCCGACGCCGCTGCCGGTGCTCGGGATGCCGATGAAATCGAGCACCGCGCGCAATGTCCCGTCCTCGCCGTCGCGACCGTGGAGCACGTTGAACACACGGTCGACGTCCAGCTCCAGCAGCTGCTCGAGCGAACGGCCCTGCCAATCGACCGCGATTGCGTCGACGCCGGCTTCGACCAGCGCCGCGTGCACCGCCTTGCCGCTGTTGAGCGAAACATCACGCTCGGCCGAGTCGCCGCCCATCAGCACGGCAACCCGGCCACAGCGGGCAGCCGCGTCGGCGGCGGGTCTGGACAGTTGCCTGATCACGCCCTCTCCCCCACGATTCGCACTTCGGTCTCGAGCTCGACGCCGAAGCGCGCGCGGACCTGTTCGCGGACGAACGCGATCAGCGACTCGACGTCGTTGGCGGTCGTGTCCGCCGCGCTGATGATGAAATTGGCGTGCTTGTCGGAGACCCGCGCGCTGCCGAGCCGATGTCCCTTGAGTCCGGCGGCCTCGATCAGGCGCGCGGCGTGATCGCCGGGCGGATTCTTGAACACCGAACCGCAGGACGGCTGACCGATCGGCTGGGTCTCGTTGCGCCGCCGCAGCAATTCACGGATATTCGATGGCTCGTCGGCCGCACGCGGCGCAAAAACGAATTCGGCGGCGACGAACCATTCGCGTTGCGGGCCATCGACCTGGCGGTAACCGACCTCGAACTCGTCGGCGCCGCGCTCCACGAGCTGCCCCTTCCGATCGATCATGACGACACTCGCGACCACGCGCCAGGTTTCGCCGCCGAAAGCGCCGGCGTTCATCGCCAGCGCGCCGCCGACGGTGCCCGGTATACCGGCGAAGAAGTCGCCGCCGGCGAGACCCTGCTTGTTGCAAAATTTTGCCAACTTGGCGCAGCTGACCCCGCACTCGACGTAGACGCGCCCGGCGTCGCGCAGCTCGATACGGTCGAGCGCGCCGAGCGGCGCGATGACCGCGCCGCGAATACCGCCGTCGCGCACCAGCAGGTTGCTGCCGAGGCCGACCCAGAGTACCTCGACCTCGTCTTCGAGCGCGGCCAGAAAGGCTCGCAGATCGTCGAGATCGGCCGGCACGTAATAGCGGTCGGCGGGCCCGCCGAGACGCCAGCTGGTATGCTTCGACATCGGCTCGTCGTGGCGCAGCGTACCGCGAAATTGCAGCGTGTCGGCCACGTTCATTTACCTCGCTCCGGCGGCCGGTGCCGCGCCAGGAATTCGGCTGCCCAGGCGCCGATACTGCCGGCCCCGAGAGTGACGAAGATGTCGCCGTCCTCGAGCACCGACTCGACCTGACCGTCGAGGTCTTCGAGGCGTTCGACGAATACCGGGTCGACCTTGCCGCGCGCCCGGATCGAGCGCGCCAGCGCGCGTCCGTCGGCGTCGCTGATCGGGGTCTCGCCCGCGGGGTAAACCTCGAGCAGAATCAGTCGGTCGACCTCCGATAAAACCTGGGTGAAATCCTCGAACAGGTCGCGCGTGCGGCTGTAGCGATGCGGCTGGAAGGCTACCGCCAGGCGCCGCCCGGGCCAGGCCGCGCGAATCCCGTCGAGGGTCGCGCGGATCTCGTTCGGGTGGTGGCCGTAATCGTCGATGTGCATGACCGTGCCGCTCCCGAGTAGCAGGCCATCGCTGATCTGGCAGCGCCGGCCGATGCCGGAGAACTCGACCAGCGCCGCGCGGATCGATTCGAGCGATACCCCGAGTTCCCACGCGATCGCGATCGCCGCGGTCGCGTTGAGCACGTTGTGGCGGCCGGTCAGGTTGAGCTCGAGCGCGAGAAGCTCGGACTCGTCCGGCAGGCGCACGCTGAAACGGGTCCTGGCGCCGCGCGCCTCGATCGCCTCGATGCAGACGTCGGCTTCGGCGGACTCGCCGTAGGTCAGCACCGGGCGCGCGATCTGCGGCATGATCCCGGCCGTGACCGGGTCGTCGAGGCACAGCACGGCAAGCCCGTAGAACGGCAAGTGATGCAGGAACTCGACGAAGGTTTGCTTGAGCCGCTCGAAGTCACCTTCGTAGGTCGACAGGTGATCCTGGTCGATGTTGGTCACGATCGCCATCATCGGCTGCAGATACAAGAACGACGCGTCGCTTTCGTCGGCCTCGGCGACGAGGTAATCCGACATGCCGAGGCGCGCGTGCGTGCCCGAGCTGATGAGTTTGCCGCCGATGACGTAGGTCGGATCGATATTACCCTTCGCCAGCAGGCTCGCGACCAGGCTCGTCGTCGTGGTCTTGCCGTGGGTACCGGCGACCGCGATGCCGCGCCGGAAACGCATCAGCTCGGCGAGCATCTCGGCGCGCGGCACGACCGGGATGCGGGCCTCGCGCGCGGCCTCGATCTCGGGATTGTCGGCGGCGATCGCGGTCGACACGACCACCACGTGCGCGTCGGCCACGTGCTCCGCGGCGTGACCGATCTCGACCGCGATGCCGAGGCTGCGCAGGTGGCGAACCATCGCGTTGTCGGCGATGTCGGAGCCGCTGATGCGGTAACCCAGATTGTGAAAGACTTCGGCGATTCCGCTCATGCCGGCGCCGCCGATACCGGTGAAGTGAATGTTGCGGATGCGCCGCATGAAATGCTTCGACGACAGCGTCATGCCCGCGCCTCCGCCAGCACACCTTCGGCCAGCCGTTCGGTCGCGTCGGCGCGAAACTGTGCCCGGGCGCGCGTCGCCATGTCGATCAACAGCGCGCGGTTCTGCTGGAAGTATCGCAGCTTCAGCGCGAGCCCCTCGGCGCCGAGCTCGGCGTCGAGCAGGATTTGCGCGGCGCCGGCCTGCTCGAGAAACCGGGCATTGTAAAACTGGTGATCGTCGACCGCGTGCGGAAACGGTACCAGGATTGCGCCCACGCCGACCGCGGTCAGCTCGGCGATGGTCAGCGCGCCGGCGCGGCAAAGTACCAGATCGGCCCACGCGTAGGCCGCGCCCATATCGTCGATGAACGGCTCGATTTCGGCGTCGACGCCAGCCTCGGCGTATTGCTGCCGGCAGGCGTCGAGATGCTTGGCGCCGCACTGGTGGCGCACCCGCGGGCGTTCGCCGCGATCGATACAGGCAATCGCCTGCGGCACGACCCGGTTGAGCGTCGCCGCGCCGAGACTGCCGCCGATAACCAGCAACTGCAGCGGCGCAGCGAGGCGCGCGCGCAGGCGCTCGCCGGGTTCGCCGAGGTCGCCGAGTCCGGCACGCACCGGGTTGCCGATGCATTCGCCGCGCGGTATCGCGCGCGCGGCATCGGGAAAGGCGATGTAGATGCGCGTCGCAAAGCGGCCGAGGATCCGGTTGGTAAGGCCGGCGATCGAGTTTTGCTCGTGCACGATCAGCGGGATGCGCAACAGCCAGGCCATCAGCCCGCCGGGGCCGGCGACGAACCCGCCCATGCCGAGCACCGCCTTCGGCCGCAGCCGGCGCAATACGCGCAGCGCTTGCCAGCAGGCGCGCGCGAGCCGGAGCGGCGCGAGCAGTAGCGCCAGCGGTCCCTTGCCGCGCAGGCCCTGCACGTCGAGCCACTCGATAGGGAATTCCGCGGCCGGCACGACCCGCGCCTCGAGGCCGGTCCGGGTGCCGAGCCAGACCACCCGCTCGCCACGCGCACGCAGGCACTCGGCAACCGCCAGCGCCGGAAAGACGTGTCCGCCGGTGCCACCCGCCATGACCAGAACCGGTTGCTGCGTCGCCGGGCTCATCGTCGATTGCTCCGCGCGCGCGCCGGCGACGGCATTTCGTCGCCGGTCTCGGATTCGTAGTAGACGCGCAGCAACAAGCCGACCGCAAACGACATCGCGAGAATGCTGTTGCCGCCGTAACTGATAAACGGCAGCGTCAATCCCTTGGTCGGCAGCGCGCCCATACTGACGCCGATGTTGACGATCGCCTGTAGCCCGACCAGCAGGCCGACACCATAGGCCAGGTAGCCCGCGAAGGCTTGCTCGCTTCTCAGCGCCTTGCGTGCGATGCCGAAACTGCGCAGCACGAACAGCGCGAACAGGCCGATCAGTACGAGCTGGCCGACGAAGCCGAACTCCTCGGCGAAGATCGCGAACATGAAGTCGGTGTGCGCTTCCGGCAGGTAGAAAAGCTTCTGGATGCTGCCGCCGAGACCGGTGCCGAACCAGCCGCCGCTGCCGATCGCGATCAGCGACTGGGTCAGCTGGAAGCCGCTGTTGAACGGATCGGCCCACGGGTCGATGAACGACGTGATCCGCGCGAGCCGGTACGGTGACGAGACCGCCAGCAACGCCATGATGCACAACGTGCCGACGACGAATAGAAAAAACTGGCCGAAACGCACGCCTCCGAGAAAGGTCATGCCCAGTCCGGTGACCAGCAGCACCGCGGCGGCGCCGAAATCCGGCTCGAGCACCAGCAGCCCGCCGGCCAGCGCGAGGATGATCATCGGCTTGATGAAACCCATCGGGTTGGTCTGCACTTCTTCGCCACGCCGCACCAGGTAGCCCGACAGGTAGATCACGAGGAACAGCTTCGCCAGCTCGGACACCTGGAAGGTGAACAGGCCGAAGTTGAGCCAGCGCGTGCTGCCGTTGACGGTATGGCCGACGCCTGGAATCAGCACGCAGGCCAGCAGGATCAGCGAACCCAGCATCAGCAACAGGCCGTTATTTTTCCAGAATCTGAGCGGAATTCGGGTTGCCAGCCACAACAGCGCGAGTCCGAGCAACACCCGCAGGAACTGGCGCTTGGCATAGTAGAACGGGTCGCCGGTATGCTGGTCGGCGATGCCGATCGACGCCGACGCAACCATGACCAGACCGATGCTGATCAACACGAGGTACAGCGACAGAATCACGCGATCGTACCCGGGACCGAACTCGAGCGTCGACGCCTCGTTTCGCTCGCTGTTGCGGATTGCCTGGCTAACCATGCTCCAGCTCCCGCACTCGCGCCATGAAATCGTCACCGCGGGCTTCGAATTTCGGGTACATGTCGAAGCTCGCGCAAGCCGGCGCGAGCAGCACGCAGTCGCCGCGCTCGGCGATCTCGTAGGCGCGCGTTACCGCTTCGCGCATGTCGCGCACGCGCTCGACCCCGGTCGCGTCGCGCCAGGCCGCCTCGAGCCGCGGCGCATCCTCGCCGAATAGCAGCACGCGCTTGACCTTGCGCCGCAGCGTATCCGCCATGACCGTCATGTCCGCGCCCTTGGCCTGGCCGCCGGCGATCAGGATCACCGGCCGGTCGCGGCCGTCGATCGACGCCTGCGCGGCGCCGACGTTGGTCGCCTTCGAGTCATTGACGAACTCGACACCGTCGACTTCGGCGACGAACTGGCTGCGGTGCGGGATTCCGCCGAAGTCTCTGAGCGCTTCGACGATCGCGTCGCGGCCGATGCCGAGCGCATGCGCAATCGCCATCGCAGCGAGCCCGTTGGCCCAGTTGTGGCGACCCGAGAGTTTCAGTTCGTCGGTTCGCAGCCAACCCTCGTCGCGATGCGCGAGCCAGGTCGCGTCGTCCTGCCTGAGACGAAACTCGGCGTCGGCGGCGGGCTCGAGGCTGAAGCGAATATCGTGGGAATCGTGATGGGTCAGCAAGTCGTCGTGGTTGCTGACGCAGATTTCGGCGTTGCGGTAAATGCGCAGCTTGGCGTCGATATAGTCGCGGTAGCTGGCGTAGCGGTCGAGGTGATCCTCGCAAAGGTTGAGCAGCGCGGCGACCCGCGGGCGCAACGAATGGGTGGTCTCGAGCTGGTAACTCGACAGTTCGAGCACGTAGAACTCCGGACTATCCGCGAGCAGATCCAGCGCCGGCGTACCGAGATTGCCACCGACCGCGACCGAGCGGTCGGCGCGACGAATCATTTCGCCGACCAGCGTCGTAACCGTGCTCTTGCCGTTCGAGCCGGTGATCGCGATTACCGGCGCGTCGGCCAGCCGCGCGAACAGCTCGACGTCGCCGAGGATGCCCTTGCCGCGCCTGACCGCGCGCTGGATGTCGGGCGCGAGTATCGGCAGTCCGGGACTGACGACCAGCGCGTCGGCCCAGGCGATCAGCGCGTCATCGAGCGGCCGCGGGTTGAAATCGACGTCGCCGTGATGCTTGCGCAGCTCGCCGAGGAACGGCGGCAGTTCGCGCGTATCCTGCACCCGGCAACGGTAGCCGCGCGCGAGCAGGAAGCGCGCCACCGAATAGCCGCTGAGGCCGAGGCCGACTACCAGGTAGTTGACGTCGGGCAGCGCTTTGATCTGGCGGTTCACGTCGAGCATCACCGGATCTTCAGGCTCGCCAGCCCGATCAGCACCAGCACCACCGTGATGATCCAGAAGCGCACGATGATGCGCGGCTCGGGCCAGCCCTTGAGTTCGAAATGATGGTGCAGCGGCGCCATCCGGAACAGACGCCGGCCGGTCAGCTTGAACGACGCGACCTGCAGCATCACCGATACCGTCTCGACGACGAAGATGCCGCCCATGATGAACAGCACCAGCTCCTGGCGCACGATCACCGCCAGCGCGCCAAGCGCGGCGCCGAGCGACAGCGCGCCGACGTCGCCCATGAAGACCTGCGCCGGGTAGGTGTTGAACCACAGAAAGCCGAGCCCGGCGCCGACCAGCGCGCCGCAGAACACAACCATTTCGCCGACCCCGGGCACGTAGGGGATGCCGAGGTAATTGGAAAAATTGAAATTTCCGGTCAGGTAGGCGAACACGCCGAGCGCGCCGCCGACCAGCACCGTCGGCAGGATCGCGAGGCCATCGAGGCCGTCAGTCAGGTTGACTGCGTTGCTCGACCCGACGATGACGAAATACGTCAGCACGACGTAAAACCAGCCGAGATCGATCAGGATGTTCTTGATGAACGGCACGATCAGCTGGGTCTCGATCGGGAACTGCGCCGTGTAGAACAGCGCCAGCGCGGCGCCGAGACCGATTATCGATTGCCAGACGTACTTGGCGCGCGCCGACAGGCCCTTCGAATTGCCGTAGACGATCTTCTTGAAATCGTCGACCCAGCCGATCGCGCCGAAGCCGACGGTGACGAACAGGATGATCCAGACGAAACGCGACGACAGGTCGCTCCACAACACCGTGCTGGTGACGATCGCGACCAGGATCAGCGTGCCGCCCATGGTCGGCGTGCCGGCCTTGTCGAGATGGGTTTGCGGCCCGTCGGCGCGTACGCTCTGGCCGATCTTGTAGTTGGCGAGATAGTTGATCATTACCGGGCCGACGATCAGCGAGATCGCCAGCGCCGTCAGCACGCCGAGGATCGTGCGCATCGTCAGGTACTGGAAGACGTTGAAACCGCTATAGAACTGTGTCAGGTACTCGGCCAGGCTATACAGCATGCGCTCGCTCCTCGTCGCCGTCGGCGCGCAGGCTCGCTACCAGCCGCTCCATGCCGGCCGCGCGCGAGCCTTTGACCAACAGGTTGATGCCGGGACCCAGCGCGCCGCGCAGCGCGTCGGCCAGCGCGTCGAAATCGTCGTAGCTCGCGCCGCCGGCGCCGAATTCGTCGCTCGCGAGGCGCGCCAGCGGACCAATCGTATACAGCCGGACGACGCCGGCGTCGCGCGCCCGGCGGCCGGCCTCGCGATGCAATTCCTCGGCTCCGGGACCGAGTTCGCCCATGTCGCCGAGCGCCAGCCAGGCTTCGCCCGGTAGCGCGCAGAGCACGTCGATGCCCGCCGCCAGCGATTCCGGGTTGGCGTTGTAACTGTCGTCGATCAGCCGGCTGCCGCCGGCGCCGGGGAGGGTCTGCAGGCGCCCCTTGACGCCGGCGAAGCCGTCGAGACTTTCGACCGCCGCGGCGAAATCGATACCGGCCAGCAGCGCCAGCGAAACCGCGGCCAGCGCGTTGCGCACGTTGTGCTCGCCCGGCACCGCGAGCCGGCAGCCGCGGGTTTCGCCGGCGGTTGCGAATTCGATCGCGACACCGTCGTCGACGGCTTGCCAGGTCGCGCCAACGTCGGCGTCGGCGTCGAGCGCGCAGGAGAGCTGCGTCGCCGCGGCGCACAGCCCGCGCCAGTAGCGCGTCGCGTCTTCGTCGATATTGAACAGCGCCGACTGTTCCGCCGAACAGAAAGCGTAGAGTTCGCCCTTGGCCTCGACGACGCCCCGCAGATCGCCGAATCCCTCGAGGTGCGCGGCCGCGGCATTGTTGACGTAGACGATGTCGGGCTCGGCAATCTCGGCGAGGCGCGCGATTTCGCCACGGTGGTTGGCGCCCATCTCGATGATCGCGAATTCGTGTTCGGCGCCGAGACCGAACAGCGTCAGCGGCACGCCGATGTCGTTGTTGTAATTGCCCTGCGTCTTCAGCGTCGGCGCCTGGCGGACGAGAATCCGGTAGAGCATTTCCTTGACCGTGGTCTTGCCGTTGCTGCCGGTCAGCGCGACCACGCGGGGATCGCAAAGCCGCCGCCAGTAGTTCGCCAGCCGGCCCATCGCCTCGCGCGCGTCGGCGACGACGATTTGCGGAATTTCGCAATCCTGCGGCGTCTCGACCAGTGCCGCCACCGCGCCGCCGCGATATGCCGCATCGACGAAGGCATGGCCGTCGAAGTTGGCACCGCGAATCGCGACGAACAGCCTGCCGGAACAATCGCGGCGACTGTCGATCTCGACCCCGTCGAAAACGATATCGGCGATTCCGCTCGCGGCGGCGCCGAGGATACCGGCCAGCGCTTGGGTCGAGAGGCTAATCACGCGCGATCCCGAGAATATGCGCGACCACGTGGCGATCACAAAAGGGTCGCCGCTCGCTGCCGATGATCTGCTCCTGCTCGTGACCCTTGCCGGCGACGACCACCAGATCGCCCGCTTCTGCCTGGGTCAGCGCGTACTCGATCGCCGCCTGGCGATTGTGCACGACGCAGGCCTGATCCGGATGCTGCATGCCGGCGAGTATTTCGGCGACGATTTTCTCGGCCGATTCGTGGCGCGGATTGTCGTCGGTAACGATGACGCGGTCGGCGAGCTCCTCGACCGCGCGACCCATGCCGGGACGCTTGCCGGGATCGCGGTCGCCGCCGCAGCCGAACACGCACCACAGGCGGCCGCGGACATGCTCGCGACTCGCCGCGAGGCAGGCGCGCAGGGCTTGCTCGGTGTGTGCGAAATCGACCACCGCCGCGGCCCGCGCGGGGTCGCCGGCGAATTTCTCCATCCGCCCCGGGATCGGCTGCAGGTCCTTGATCGCCAGCTCCAGCTGGTTGTGGTCGAGGCCGAGCGCGACCAGCGTCGCGATGCAGGCGAGCGTGTTGGCGACATTGAAGCTGCCGATCAACGCGGTAACCGCGGTGACCTCGCCGAGCGGCGTCATCGCGCGCACGTTCTGCCCGCTTGCGGTCAGCTCGCAGGCTATCAGGCTGACCTCGGCCGGCTGCGCCGCGGGCGACGACACCGAGTAACGCACCCGGCTCTCGGCTTCGACCGCGGCGCCGAGGCGGCGACCGAATTCGTCGTCGGCGTTTAGCACCCGTCCCGACAGGTCGAAATCGTGGAACAGCCGCGCCTTGGCTTCGGCGTAGTGTTCGAGATCGCCGTGATAGTCGAGGTGATCGCGACCGAGATTGGTCAGCACGGCGATGTCGAAGTCGCAGCCATTGACGCGGTATTGCGCGAGCGCATGCGACGAGACTTCCATGACGACCGTGTCGCAACGTTGCTGCTGGAAGGCGAACAGGCGCGATTGCAGCGTCACCGAATCGGGCGTCGTCAACCGTTCCGGGCTAAGCCGGTTACCGATTCCGTAGCCGAGCGTGCCGATGCTGCCGCAACGCTTGCCGAGGCGGGTCAGGGCCTGTGTCAGCAGGTGGGTCACGCTCGACTTGCCGTCGGTGCCGGTGACGCCGACGATCGTCATCGCCTTGCCGGGATCGCCGAAAAAGCGGCTGACGATGAAGCCGTTGGCCTCGATCAGACCGTCGACGCCGATCCACTGCGCCCTGACCTGTTTTTGCAGCAATGCGACGCGCTCGACGGCGTAGGCGTCGCCGGCGTCGTAAATAACCGCGACCGCGCCTGCCTTGACCGCATCGATCGCGTGGTCGATACCGTTGGTGTTGAGCCCGGGCAGCGCGACGAAGGCCGACTCGGGTTCGATACTCGCGCTGTTGCTCGAGATCGCGCGAATCTCGATCGACGGCACCGGCGCGCGCGTGGCGAAACCGGCGAGCAGATCGGACAGGCGCATTCCGGGATTGGCGACCATCGGCGTCATGCCCCCTGCCCCGCGCCCTTCGCCAGCGCCGGCAAGTCGTCCGGCGGTACGTCGAGTATGCGCAGCGCGTTGGCGATGACTTCCTGAAACACCGGCGCCGCGACGACGCCTCCGTAGTAACCGTTTTGCGTCGGCTCATCGATCATCACCGCCATCACCAGGCGCGGATCGCTGGCCGGTGCAATCCCGGCGAATACCGCAATGTAATTGTCCTTGTGATAGCCGCCGTCGACGGTTTTCTTGGAAGTGCCGGTCTTGCCGGCGATCCGGTAGCCCGCTACCGCGGCCGATTGCGCGGTGCCCTTCGGCCCGACGACTTCGGTCATCATCTCCAGCAGGTGACGCGCGGTCGATGCATTCATCACGTGGCGCGAGATTTCGTTGCCGCGTCGCTTCGGCGGGTCGCGCCGCAGCAGGCTCAGCTCCGGCAGGCGGCCACGGTTGGCGATCACCGCGTAGGCGCGGGCGAGCTGCGTAATCGACAGCGAAATACCGTAGCCGAAACCCATGGTGGCGTGATCCAGCGGCTGCCACTGGGTGAAGTGGCGAAAATAACCCGACGCCTCGGCTGGAAAAGTCACACCGGTGGCTTCACCAAAGCCGTAGTCGCGAAAACCCTGCCACAGCTCTTCGCCCTCGAGCTCCAGCGCGATACGCGAGGCCCCGACGTTGCTCGATTTGCGCAGGATGCCGGCCAGGTCGAGGCTGCCGAAATTGCGGATATCCTTGACCGGATGGCCGCTGACCATGAAATGACCCGGCGACGTATCGATCCGGCTGCCCGGCGCGAGCCGGCCGCTGTCGAGCGCCGCCGCGAGGGTGAACGGCTTGATCGCCGAGCCGGGCTCGAACACGTCGGTCAGCGCGCGGTTGCGCTGTTGCTCGGGCGCCATCGACGTGCGGTGATTCGGGTTGTAGGAAGGCTGGTTGACCATCGCCAGGATCTCGCCACTGCGCGCGTCGAGCAGCACCGCCGAACCGGCGCGCGCGGCATGGTATTTTATCGCCTTCGCGAGGCTGCGGTAAGCGATGTATTGCAGGCGCATGTCGATGCTGGTGACGATATCGTTGCCCGAGCGGGCGCGCTTGACCTGGGCGAGTTCCTCGATCACTTCGCCGCGCTGGTTGCGGATCACGCGGCGTTCGCCCGGCTGCGCGCGAAGCCAGTCGTTGTAAACCAGTTCGAGCCCTTCCTGGCCCTGGTCGTCGATATCGGTGAAGCCGACCAGGTGCGACACGACTTCGCCCGCGGGATAGTAGCGATGATACTCGCGCTGCCGGTAGACGCCGTCGACATCGCCGGCAACGCGGCGCGCGAACTCGGGCTCGAGCTGGCGTTTCAGGTAGACGAATTCACGGTTGGCGCGCTGTTTGAGCATGCGCACGGTGGCGCCGTAATCGAGTTCCAGCTTGGCGGTCACCCGCTTGAGCGCCGCCAGGTCGTCGAGAATTTCGGCGGGATTGACCCAGATCGAATCGACCGGCGTGCTGATCGCCAACGGCGTGCCGAAGCGGTCGAGAATCGCGCCACGATAGGCCGGCGTCTCGATCGTTCGAATCTGGCGCTGTACGCCCTGGTCGGCGAGAAAATCCTGCTCGACGATCTGCAGGTAGAGACCGCGCGCAATCAGGCCCAGCAGCAGCGACATCAGCACCAGCAGGACGAAAAAATGCCGACCACCGAAATAGATACGGGCTGCGTCGCCCGCTGGTCGATCGGATTTCCGGCTCATTTCAAACGCACCAGGTGGACGCTATCGGGTAGACGCATTTTCAGATCCTTGCGCGCCCGCGATTCGACGTTGCTGTGTGCCGCGAGGGTGCTGTTTTGCAGTTGCAGACGGCTCCACTCGATCACCTGCTGGTCTTGCAGTTTCTGGATCGCGCGCAGCTCGGCAAACAGCACCCGGCTCTGGTGCTTGACGTAGACCACGGTCAGCGCGCTGCCGAGAACCAGGGTCACCAGCAGGATCAGGGCAATTCCGCGATTCATCAGGCCGCTCGCTCGGCGACGCGCAGCACCGCGCTGCGCGCGCGCGGATTCGTCGCCAGCTCTTCGGCGCCGGCCCGGATTGCCTTGCCGACGAGTTTCAGACGCACGCCGGCGGCAATATCGCCGTCAGGGAGGGGGAGCCGGCGAGGCAGCTTGCGCGGACTGCTCTCGGTCCTGAAGTAGCGTTTGACGATCCGGTCCTCCAGCGAATGGAAGCTGATCACTAGCAGCCGACCGCCGACCCTGAGCAGGTCGAATATTGATTCGAGAAACCGCTGCAGCTGCGCGAGTTCCTGGTTGACGTGAATCCGGATCGCCTGGAAGCTGCGCGTCGCCGGGTGCTTGTGACGCGGGCCGGCCGGCACGCAATCCTCGATCAGGCGCGCCAGCGCCGCGGTATCCTCGAGCGGATGTTCACGGCGCGTTGCGACGATCCGCCGCGCGATACGCCGGGCGTGCCGCTCCTCGCCGTACTCCCACAGCACGCGCGCGATTTCCGCCTCGTCGGCGCGCCCAAGCCAGGCGGCCGCCGACTCGCCATGTTGCGGATTCATGCGCATGTCGAGCGGGCCCGCTTGCTGAAAGCTGAATCCGCGCGCGGCCGTGTCGAGTTGCGGCGACGAAACGCCGAGGTCGAGCAGGATGCCGTCGATTTGCTCCAGCCAGTCGAACTCGGCGACATGGCTGCGCAGGTTGGCGAACTCGTCGTGGATGATCGTCACGCGCGGGTCCGCGCCGAGCGTGGCACGCGCCGCGGCGATCGCATCGGGGTCGCGGTCGAGCACGACCAGGCGGCCGTGCGCGCCGAGCGCGGCGAGAATCGAGCGCGCGTGACCGCCACGGCCATAGGTGCCGTC
>JBFFXR010000041.1:0-19643 GCA_041569645.1 Gammaproteobacteria bacterium | reverse complement strand
GAAAACCGGCAAGAAAATTCCACCGCATTTTATCCGCGAAGTCGTCGTCGCTTTGAACGGCGCCACCGTCATGGAGGCTTACTGGGGCCGCTCGGTTGCGCGCAATCCCTATCTCGCGCTCGAGATTCCCGGACGCAAGGGCGATCTCGTCACGATTACCTGGCTCGACAACCGCGGCTATACCGACAAAGCCAGCGCGCGCGTGCGTTGATTTTCCCGGATCCTGCGCGAACCGGGGCGCGGGGATGCCGCTCCTGCACTTTTCCCGATCCGTTTATCGGCCCTGGCGAAATGCACGAGCCGGGCAAAATTGCGGGTACTTGCTCGGCCGAGTTTCTTGCTAGAATTCGGGACTTTGCATTTCGCGGGTAGGCGCAGTGCTAGTTCACTTTCAGGCCCTGGGGTGCCGGCTCAACGAAGCCGAACTCGAAACCTGGGCCGATGATTTCGTCGAGCGCGGACATCAGGTCACGACCGATGCCGATGAAGCCGACGTCGTGGTGTTCAATTCCTGCGCCGTGACGGGCACGGCCGAGCGCAAATCGCGGCAACAGATCAGGCGGCTCAGGCGCGGCAACCCGCGCGCCAGTCTCGTCGTGACCGGCTGTCACGCCAGCCTCGATCCGGAGGCAGTGCGCGACGGTCTCGGCGTCGACCTGGTTGTCGACAATCAAACCAAAGACGACCTGGTCGAGCGGACTCTCCGACTTCCCGCGCTTAGGCAACGCGCCGCGCCGCAATCGCGGCCAACCGCTTGCGACAACCCGAACGCGTTGTTGCTGCGTGGCCGCCAGCGCGGATTCGTCAAGATTCAGGACGGCTGTCGCTACCGCTGCACCTACTGCATCGTGACGCTTGCGCGCGGCGACGAACGCAGTCGCGGCGAGGCCGATATCATCGCCGAAATCAATCGGCTGCACGCCAGTGGCGTCAGCGAGGTCGCGCTGACCGGGGTGCATGTCGGCGGCTATGGCAGCGATACCGGATCGAGTCTGTACGCGCTGCTCGGCGAAATCCTCGCGCGCACGACGATTCCCCGAATTCGCCTCGCCTCGGTCGAACCCTGGGACATTCCCGATCGATTCGTCGATCTGTTCGCCGACGGGCGCCTGATGCCGCACATGCATTTGCCGCTGCAAAGCGGATGTGATTCGGTGCTGCGGCGCATGGCGCGACGCTGCAAGACCGCCGAATTCGAGCGCCTGGCCGGGCGCTTGCGCGACGCGATCGACGGCTTCAACGTCACCACCGACCTGATTGCCGGCTTTCCCGGCGAAACCGACACGGAATGGCAGGCGACGATGCGTTTCGTCGAACGGGTCGGTTTCGGCGACATGCACATCTTTCCGTTTTCGCCGCGCGCCGGCACCAAGGCGGCGCGACTGCCCGACCCGGTCGATGACGCGACCCGCAAGGCTCGCTGCGGCGAGATGCACGCGCTCGCGCAGGTTCTGAAACGGCGCGAGCTCGAACGCCATGTCGGTCGACGAGTCAGCGTGCTGTGGGAACAGCCGCTGGACGCCGGTGGCAACGTCTGGACCGGGTATACGCCGCACTACCACCGAATCCGGGTTGCCGACGCCTCGCTTTCCGCGGCGCGGATCAGCGCGGTCGACGTCGACGCGGTGGCGCCCGACGGCGGGTCGCTGCTCGGTCGCGAAGACCGCCCGGCGCGACGCGTCGAGTTCGACGCCGGATCGATTCGGGCGCGTGGCTGAAGCATCGCGATGCCACGTCCGGCAGCGGCCGGACGCCGCCGCGACGCTGCGCGCGGAACACTTCGAGATCGAATATTGGCGCGAGCGACCCGGGTTTTGCGAAATCTCTGGCGGCCGCGGCGGCAGCGTGCGCATTCTGCTTGCCGACGGCGAGGCGGTTCTGCGGCGTTACTACCGGGGTGGCTGGGCCAGCCGCCTGCTGGATGACCGCTACCTGTGGCTCGGCAAGCGGCGGACGCGACCGTGGCGCGAGTGGGAGGTGCTCGAGCGCGCGCTCGCCAGCGGGCTGCCGGTACCGCGACCGCTCGGAGCCTGCGTTTGTCGCGACGGCCCCTGGTACCGGGCGGCGTTGATGACGGCCTACCTGGCCGACACCGAGACGCTGACGCAGCGACTCGAAAAGCAAAAATTATCGGCCAGGGACTGGCGCCGGCTCGGCGCGCTGATCCGGCAAATGCAGATGGTCGGCATTCGCCATGCCGATCTCAATTCCGACAACGTGCTGATCGATTCGCGCCAGCGCTTCCACCTGATCGATTTCGACAAGGCGCGTATCATGCCGCGCCTCGAGGACTGGCAGTGGGGACCGCTTTACCGGTTTCAGCGCTCGCTGTTGAAGCGCGGGCAGACGCGCAGACTCAACTACATCGACGACGACTGGCAAGCCCTGATGGACGGTTACGAATCCTGAGCAGCCGGCTCGAGCCAGGCTTCGATCAGTTCGAGGTAGCCTGCCAGTATGTCCGGTTGCGCGGCGAGGCGCGCCTGCGCGGTGCGGCCCAGCGTCGCGGCGCGTTCGGGATCGGCAAGCAATTCGCCGGTCACTCGCCAGCATTGGCCGAGGTCACCGACCTGGATCACGCCGTCGGCGAGCAGCCGGATATCTTCGCGTATGTTGGCGTCCGACGGTCCGGTTATCGTCGCGCAGCCTAGCCGTGCCGGCTCGATCAGGTTGTGGCCGCCGGTCTGGTCGAAGGATCCGCCCATGACGACGACGCGCGCGAATGCCATCAGCGACTCGAGTTCGCCGAGCGTATCGGCGAGATATACGTCGGTGTCGGCGTCGACCGGATCGCCGCGGCTGCGCCGCGCAACGCGCAGACCCTGCGCGGCGAGTTCGTGTTCGATCGCGGCACCGCGCTCGGGATGCCGCGGCGCAATCACCGCGAGCTGCCCGGCGAGCGCTGCCGGGCGCTGCTCGAGCCAGCGAGCTTCCTCGGTTTCGTGGCTCGACGCGAGCAACAGGTAGTCGCGCTCGAGCAGGCGACTGGGCCGGTTCGCGGGATCCGGCAGGCGCTTCAGGTTGCCGGCGACGATGACGTCTTCGGCGCGCGCGCCGAGCCGGATCAGCGCCTCGCGATCGTGCTCGCTGCGCGCGAGGATGCGGCTGAAGTAACCGAGCGCCGTTGCCAGCCACGCGCGCACGCGGTCGCCGCGCGCCGTGGACCGAGATGACAGGCGCGCGTTGACCATAATAAGCGGCACCCGCGCCGCGGCCGTCGCATATAACAGTTCGGGCCACAGCTCGGTTTCCATGATCAGGCCGAGACGCGGCTTCAGTCGCGCGACGAAACGCCGCGCAAGCGGCGCGCAGTCGATCGGAATCACGCCGCGCGCGACCGTGTCGCCGAACTGACGCTCGATCGCAAGATAACCCGTTGCCGTAAAGCTGGTCACGAGCGGGCGCTCGCCGCGCGCGCCGAGCGCGCGCACCAGCGGAGCGACGGCATTGATCTCGCCGACCGACGCGGCGTGAATCCACACTGGGTGAATCCGCACCGGGTGAATCCAGTTCGGCGCGTCGCGCGGGGTTTCGCCCGCCGCGCCGAGACGCAGGCGCAGATAATCGCGCAGGCCATGGTGCCGGCCGTGGCGCAGCGCGTGCAGGATCCAGAACGGGATCAGCGCCAGCGCGAGCAGGCGGTAAGCCAGCGGTGGCGGCGCGTGCGAGCGGTCACGGGCGTCAGGCATAAAACGGCGGCTCCCCGGGGGGGCGCGTCTTGAAGCGCTGGTGGATCCACATGTAGCTCTCCGGTTGCCAGCGCGCGAAATGCTCGATCGATCGGTTGATCGCACTCGCGTCGGCAAGGTCGTCGCCGCTCGGAAAATCGGCCAGCGGCGGCTCGATGTGCAGGATGTAGCCGCTACCGTCGGCCTTGCGCTCGGGATAGTAGGGCAGCATCGCCGCTCCCGACGACTGCGCGAGGCGCGAGCTGGCGGTAATCGTCGCGGTCGCGATGCCCATGAACGGCGCGAACACGTTGCGCTCGCGGGCGAAATCCTGGTCCGGCGCGTACCAGGTGGGCACGCCGTCGCGGATCCCCTTGATGAGCCGGCGCATGTTCTTGCGCGATACGGTGTTGACGAAATACGAACTCCGCCGCGTGTACAGGTAACTGTCGAACAGCTGGTTGCGCTGGGTCCGGTACATGACCTGCACCGGCATGAACAGCGCCAGCAGGCGCGCGCCGATCTCGAGGCTCGTGAAGTGGCCGGTCAGCAGGATCACGCCGCGGCCGTCGGCAAGCAGCGCGTCGACGTGTTCCCGGCCGCGGATTTCGACCAGCGGACGCAGGCGGTCGGCCGGCCACCACCAGCAAATCGCCATTTCGATCAGCGAGATGCCGATGTTTCGGTAGCAGGCGCGCTTGATGCGCTCGCGCTCGGCCGGGGGTTTGTCGGGAAAGCAGCGCGCGAGATTGATATCGACAACGCGCCGGCGCGACCCGGAGAGATGAAACAGAGTCCGCCCGACGCCGGCACCGACCGCCAGCGCTGCGCGATAGGGTAGCAGCGCGACGATCCGCAGCAGGCCGAGGATGCACCACATCGGCCAGTAGCGCGGGGACAGGTAATCGCCGGCCCGGAATTCGACCGACCTGTGTTTGCCCATCGACTACTGCGCAACCAGGTAGCGATTGATTTGCGCGAGATCGCCGGCCTCGAGCAGGCCGGCGGCCTGCTTCAATCGCAGCGTGTTGACCAGATAGTCGTAGCGTGCGCTGGCGTAGTCGCGCTGCGCGAGGTAAGTCTCGCGTAATGACACGAGTACATCGACCGAGGTGCGCGTGCCGACCTCGAAGCCGGCCTGGGTCGCCTCGAGCGCAATATTGCTCGATTCGAGCGCCTGCGCCAGTGCCTTGACCTGGCTGATGCCGGATACGACGTCGAGATACGAGGTCCGCGCCTGCTGCGACGCGAGCCGCGACTGCAGCAGTACCGTATTGCGCGCGGCTTGCAGATCGGCCTCGGCCTGCGCCTGTTCGGATCCGATGCGGCCGCCGGTATAGAGGGGAATCTGCAGCTCGATGCCGACGCTGAGATCTTCCTGCTCGAACTCGCCGAGAATATTGTTCTCGGTATCCTGGTCGGCGTAGCTCGCGACCAGGTCGACCGTCGGGTAGCGGCCCCGATCGGCCTTGCGCCGGGCGAAGCGGGCGGCGTTCAGGTTCTCGCGCGCGGCGATGAGTTCGCGGTTGTTGTCGAGCGCGAACTCGACCCAGTCGCCGGCGTCGGCCGGATCGGGTACGACCAGGCGCAACTCGTCGCCGAGTTTCGCGAGTTCGCGAATACCGGCATCGCCGGTGATAACGGCGAGTGCCTGATAAGCGTTCTCCAGCAGGTTTTCGGCGAGGATGGCCTGCGCCTCGGCGCTGTCGAAACGCGCCTGCGCCTCGTGCACGTCGGTGATCGCGATCAGGCCGACTTCGAATCGCTTTTGCGCCTGCTCGAGCTGGCGCGCGATCGCGGTGCGCTCGGCGTAGGCGAAGTCGACGTTGTCCTGGGCGGCGAGAATGTCGAAATAATTCTCGGCGACGCGCAGCGCGAGGCTTTGCTGCGCGGCCTCCAGGCGCGCGCGCTCGGCCTCGGTCGACGCCTCGGCGGCGCTGATGTCGGCGGCGAGATCGGTGTTGTAGAGTGATTGCGTCAGGCTCAGCGTGTAGCCGGAGGAATCGAAGGTATCGTCGCCGGTCTCGGAATTGTCGGTTTCGCGGCGGCTGGTATCGGCACTCAAGCTTATCTGTGGCAGCCGGCCGGATTTGGCGATCGGCAGGGCTGCCAGTGCGGAGCGATAGTCGGCCTCGGCGATCTTGAGTTCGACGTCCTGTTCGAGCGCGAGGCGATAAATCGTGATCAGGTCTTCGGCCGGCGCCGGCGCACAAACCAGCAGGGAGACCGCGGGCAGGGCGCGGGTCAGAAAATGTCGCATCGCTGCTTCCTACGTGATGTTGCGCGGATTATAGATGACCTGAATTTCGATTAATACACGGGCATTGCCGGGTCGACGTCGCGTGCCCAGGCGGCGACGCCGCCGTCCAGATTGAGCAGCGAATCGATTCCCTGCTGCTCGAGAAACCGGATAACGTTGGCGCTGCGAATGCCGTGATGGCATATGACGACGATGTCGCCGTCGCGCTCGAACTGCTCGATCTCACCGGCCACCTCGCCGAGAGGAATATTGACGCTGCCCGGGATGTGGCAGATCTCGAACTCCCAGGGTTCGCGCACGTCGATCAGGCGAGGGCCGGACTCCTCGAGCAGCGTCGCGAGCTCACGTGCGCTGACAGGTCGCATCGCCGCGACTCAGCCCGCGAGCCGCGGCAGGTCGGTCTCGAACAACGACTGTGTGCTCCATTCGTCGTTACCGAGACGGGTAACCAGCAAGGCTTCCATGACCGGCGACTGGCCGATCACGATGAACAAGCGTCCCCCCGGTTTGAGCGCGCGACGCAGATTGTCGGGCAGCGCCGGGCAGGATCCGGTGACCGCGATCGCATCGTAGGCGCCGGACTCGTCGATCGCGGCCAGCGCGCGTTGCTGCAGCTCGACGCCGTCGATGCCGGCCGCGGCGAGGTTTTGCCGCGCGAGCTCGAGTCGCTCGGCGCTCGCATCGACGACCGTGACCCGACCGGCGAGTTTCGCCAGGCAGGCGCTGATGTAGCCTGCCGCGCAACCGACCTCGAGCACCTCGTCGTCGGCTTCGAGCGCGAGCGCCTGCAGCATGCGCCCCTCGATCGTCGGCGGCAGCATGCGCGCGCCGCCGGCGACCGGTATCTGGCAGTCGGCATAGGCCAGGCCCTGGTAGGCGTCGACGACGAAATCGGCCCGGTCGAGCGCGTCGAGGGTCGCGAGCACGCGGCCGTCGAGCACTTCCCAGGGACGGATCTGCTGCTGGATCATGTTGCTCTTGGCGAGTTCTGCGGTGTTCATCGGCAGCCGGCCCGGTAAAATATCCTGCGCGGCATTATAGGCGAGTTATTCCGGCTGGCACCAGTCGGCGCAGGCGTAATCGTGGGTGATTTCCTCGCCGGCGGCGATGTCGCGCAACGCGACCACGCTGAGATCGTCGTAGTAGCAGGCATTGGGTTCGTCGGAGTGATTGATGAATCGCAGATCGCAGAGCACTTCGAAGCCCCGGTCCGGGCCGAGCCACAGCACGAAACGGCCGTCCTCGGCGCAGGGTCTGACCTCGAGATGGCCGATCAGGGAGCCGCCCGAGATCGGCTCGGCGGCAAATAATCCCCTGCCGTGAATCGGGCTGTCGTCGACATAGGTCGAAGCGCGCAATCTGTGATACGAACTTGTCATTGCAAAGCGAATTGCCCGCCAACATAACATATTGATAAAGCGCTTCAACAACCGATCCCGGCGGCTCCGCTGCCCGTCCCGGTTGGTCGACATCGCTACCGATACCGAGTCGCAAACCCGCGTTCCGCGCCGCTCAACTTTTCGTGTCGTCGGCCGATAACGCGGGGACCGGCCACCGACACCCGATCCCGCCATGCCCGACGACGCAATCGAGCAACGCCTCAAGGAAATCACCGACCTGATCTCGTTACCCGAGGTCTATTTGAAGGTTCGCCAGTTGATGAAAGACCCGGATTCGGATATCTACGATTTCGCCGCCGTCATCAGCGTCGACCCGAATCTTTGCAGCCGCGTGCTGCGCCTCGTCAACAGCGCCTATTTCGGATTTCCCGAGCCCGTCGAGAGCATTCCGCGCGCGGTCAACATGATCGGTATCGGCCAGCTGCACAACATGGTGCTCGGCGTGTCGGCGATCTCGAGCCTCGAGCTGCCCAACGATATCCTGCCGCTACAGACTTTCTGGCGCGCGAGCCTTTTCTCCGGCGTGCTCGCGCGCCTGCTTGGCGAAAAACTCAAGCTTGCCGACAGCGATAACCTGTTTATCGCAGGGCTGCTGCACGAGATCGGACACCTCGTGCTGTATTCGAAATTCCCGCTGCAGGCACTCGCCGCGCGGCAGCTCGCCGAGGAGCAGGGCCAGCGCATCCACGAGGCCGAACTCGAGATTCTCGGCTGCCACTACGGCGATATCGGCGCGATGCTGATGGCCAACTGGAA
Organism: Gammaproteobacteria bacterium; assembly: GCA_041569645.1. GTDB lineage: Bacteria > Pseudomonadota > Gammaproteobacteria. The sequence continues at coordinate 11,559 of JBFFXR010000041.1, read as the reverse complement.
CCTCTCCGACAAGCTGCAATCGCTGACCCGCAACCATCCGAACCCGACGTTCGTCGACGAGCGCCAGCTCGAAACTGCGCTGATGCATGTTGCCCACGCCTGCGGCCAGGCGCGCGCTTCAGAAAACGCTCCGGCAGCCGATAAACCTCTGGATGCGGGGGTCCGGGGAATGATCGGGCTCACGCCCGAGGAACTCGAAATCACACTGGAAGAAGCCGGATCGATCAGCGCCGACATGGAGAAAGTCATTCTGTCCTGATCCGGCTCAGGGATAACGCAATGAAGGCTGCGCGCGAATTCGTCGCCGGCATGGCCGAGCAGGTATCGATGCCCGAGGTCTATGTCTCGATTCGGGAGCTGTTACGCGACCCCGATACGACGATCGACGATTTCGTCGAGGTCGTGCAGCGCGATTCAATGCTGTCGGTGCGCGTCATGCGCATGGCGCGCAGCCAGTATTTCGGCTTTCCCCGGCAAAGCGATACACTTTCCCAGGCGATCAGCCTGATCGGCCTGATGCAGCTCCACGATCTGATGCTCGGTTGCCTTTGCATGCGCACCTTTGCCGCGATCCCCGAACAGGTTCTGAATCTGCGCGCCTTCTGGCGCTACTGCGTGCAGTGCGGGATCGCCGCGCGCACGATCGGCGAATACAGCAGAACCGATGGCCACCCGGTATTCTTCACCCTCGGCCTGCTGCACGAGATCGGTCACGCGGCGTTGTTCCTGAAAGCGCCCGAGGCGTCGCTCGGTGCGCTCGAGACCAGCCAGGCGGAGCGTCGCGAGGTCGCCGAGATCGAACGCGAATCCCTCGGCTTCGATTACGGCGAGATCGGCGCCGAACTGATGCGCCTGTGGCACCTGCCGCCGGTGTATCGGCAAGCCGCTGCGTATCACCTCGACCCCGCGGCTGCCGAGGCGGAGTACCGGCCGGCGGTCGAAGTCATCGGTCTCGCGCACGGCCTGTGCCAGAATCCCGGGGTCGGCCGGCATGCGGCCGAGATCGAGCGCGCGATCCGCAACGTACCCGGGTTCCGCCAGCTACCGCCACAGATAGACGAGCTCGTCGCCGCGGAAATTGCCGCGCACACCGATTTCGTGCTCGACCTGCTGTGGCCGCAGGGCTCGCCGGACCCGCGGCTGCAGCCCGGAGCGCCGGGCCATGCATAGCCGCTTTTCCGAAAAATGGCTCGAAACGCTGTGCGGAACCTTACCCAATGTGCATTCGGCGGTGTTCATGGTGCCCAAGGACAAGGACGAGTTGCACTTGCTGGCGCGCTGGCCGCGGACGCTCGACCGGTACCAGGATTTTTTCGCGGTGGTCAAGTATGCCCTCAAGAAGCGTGGTGAAGTCTGCCTCGCCAAGGCGCACGTCCACGAGGGCAAGGCCCTCGATTATTTTGCCAAGCCGGTGTTCATCCGTTCGCGGCTGGTCGGCGTGCTCGCGCTCAAGCTCGACCATCTGCCGACCAAAAAACACCTCGCCGTATTCCACGCGCTCAAGCTCGCGGTCCGCTGGCTGGGACTTGCCGGTTACGACCAGTCGGCGGCCGAGAACTTCTATAACCACGTCGTCGGCCTGCTCGCGAGCTGCTTCGAACAGGGTGGCTACCAGCAGGGTCTGATGCGCCTGGTCGCCGAACTCACGAGCCAGTTCGACTGCGAGCGGGTCGCCTTTGCCGAGTGTCAGGGCCGGCATTGCGAAGTGCGTGCGTTGTCGAACAGCGCCGGTTTCGATCATCGCTCGAACCTGGTGCGCAAGCTCGGCGACGCCATGGACGAGGCGATCGAGCAGGATGCGGCAATTCTTTATCCGGACGGCGACGGCCGCCTGATCCTGCGCGCGCATCGCGAACTCGCGCGCAAATACGGCAGCGGCTCGATCGCGACGATTCCGTTGATCGACCGACGACGCGTATTCGGCGCGGTGACGCTGCTCGCCAGCGAGGACAATCCGCTCGACCGCGAGACGCTCGACCTGTGCCAGCAAAGCTTTGCGCTGCTGGCGCCGTACCTCGCGCTGCAGCGCGACCAGGAGCGTAACATCTTCGCCAAGCTGTTTGCCAGCGCGCGCGATGCGCTCGGCGCGCTGTTCGGCCTGCGCTACCTGCAGGCCAAGCTGTTGACGCTGGTCGTAGCCAGCATGCTGCTGTTCGTCAGCATCGGCCACGGCCAGTTCCGCGTCACCGCCGACGCGGTGCTCGAGGGCGAGGTACAGCGGGTCGTCGCGGCGCCGATCTCGGGCTACCTGTTGTCGTCGTCGGTGCGCGCCGGCGATTTCATCGAGCGCGGTCAGGTCATGGCGACGCTTGACGACGCCGAGCTCGAGCTCGAAATGGCGCGCTTGCACGGACGGCTGCAACAGGCGCGACGCGAGTACCGCGAAGCCCAGTCGGCACGCGATCTCGTCAAGGTGCGCGTGATCCGCGCGCAGATCGATCAAATCGACGCCGAAATCGCGCTCGTGCGCCAGCAGCTCGGCAGTCTGCAGCTGGCCGCGCCGTTCGACGGCGTCGTGATCGAGGGCGATTTAAGCCAGCGTCTCGGTTCGCCGGTCGAGCGCGGCGACGCGCTGTTCACGATCGCGCCACTCGAGGGTTACCGCATTATATTGAAGGTCGACGAACGATTGATCTCCCACGTCCGCGCCGGTCAGCCCGGAATGCTGACGTTGACCAGCCTGTCGCGGCAAAACTTTCCGCTGCTGGTCAAGCGAATCACGTCGGTCGCCAGCGCCGACGACGGCGCCAACATCTTTCGCGTCGAGGCGTCGTTGCCGCGGGCACCGGACCTGCTGCGCCCGGGGATGGAAGGCATCGGCAAGATCTACGCCGGCGAGAAGCGCCTGATCTGGATCTGGACGCACGAAATAGTCGACTGGCTGCGGCTGTGGGTCTGGTCGTGGTGGCCGTAGGAGCGCGCAATGGGTGACGTGACGAGCAATCCCCACTGGTACCGGGTCGCGCGCTTGCGCCCGCGGCTGCACGATCAGGTCGAAATTCACCGTCACGACTATCGCGGATTGATCTGGTATCTGCTCGAGAACAGGACTACCGGGCGCAGTCACCGTTTCAACCCGGCCGCCTACCAGTTTATCGGGATGATGGACGGGCGGCTCAGGGTGCAGGAAATCTACGACCGGGTTTGCGCCGAGCTCGACGAGTTCGCGCCCAGCCAGGATGAGATTCTCGACCTGATGGGAAGGCTGCACGAGGCCGACCTGCTCAGGAGCGACGCCAGCCTCGATGCCGGGCTCCTCGCCGACCGCAAGCAGGCGCAACGCGCCAGACAGGCGCGCCAGCGTTTCGCCAACCCGGTTGCACTGCGCTTTGCGCTATGGGATCCGGAGGATTTTCTCAATCGCCACTACCCGCGAGTGCGCTGGCTGTTCAACCGCTATGTCGGAATTGCGTGGCTGATCCTGATGGTTTTCGCGGTCCTGCAAGCGGCGCGCCACTGGCCGGGTATCGAGGCCCATTTCGAGGTCAACGCGCTCGACCCGTACAATCTGCTGTTACTGGTCCTGCTGTACCCGCCGGTCAAATTTTTGCACGAACTCGGCCACGCGTTTTGCGCCAAGCTCGAAGGCGGCGAGGTACACGAGATGGGCATCACCTTCCTGCTGTTCATGCCGGTGCCCTACGTCAACGTCTCGACCGCGACGCATTTCCGCGACCCGTGGCGGCGGATCCTCGTCAGCGCCGCCGGCATCCTGGTCGAGTCGTGCCTCGCCGCGCTGGGACTGTTGCTGTTTCTCGCCGCCGAACCGGGGATCGTGCAAAACGTCGGCTTCAACCTGTTTCTGATCGGCGGGATTTCGTCGCTGTTCTTCAACGGTAATCCGCTCTTGAAGTACGATGCCTATTACGTTCTCGCCGATGCGGTGGGTATTCCGAACCTGTTTCAGCGCTCGCTGCAGTACTGGACCTATCTCGCGCAGCGCTACCTGTTCGGCCTGCGCGACGCCGTCTCGCCGGCGAGCGCGCCCGGCGAGGCGCGCTGGTTCGTCGCCTACAGCCTGGCGTCGCTGGTCTACCGGCTCGCGATCCTGTGGTTCATTATCGCGGTCGTCATCGAGAAATACTTCTATCCCGGCCTGCTGCTGGCAGTCTGGCTGATCGGTGCGCAGCTGCTGTTGCCGCTCGGTCGCGGCATCCGGTTCCTGTTTACCAGTCCCGCGCTCGATCGCCGCCGCGGTCGCGCGCTGACGGCCAGCGGAACCCTCGTTACGCTGTTTGCAATCGTGTTCGGCCTCGTGCCGATGCCGGCCTATACGATCAACGAGGGCGTCGTCTGGCTGCCGGACGAGACCGGTTTGCGCGCCGAGCACGACGGCTTCGTGCGCGCGCTGCGGGCGGTGGACGCGGTGCGGGTCGAGGCCGGCGACCCGATCGTCGAACTGCAGGATCCGTTTCTCGACACCGAGGCGCGTATCGCCGAAGCCCGGGTGCGGGAACTGCGCGCGCGCTACCGCGCGAACCGTGCCGACGACCCGGTCGCGGCCGGCCGCGTTGCCGAGCAGTTGCGGGTTGCCGAGTCGGAGTTGCGACACATTCGCGGCAAGACCTCGACCATGCAGGTCAGCGCCAGTCGACCCGGTCGCGTGATGCTGCCCGATGCCGATGACCTGCCGGGACGCTACGTGCGCAAGGGCGAGTTGCTCGGCTATATCCTGAACGACGAGACGCCGACCGTGCGCATGGCGGTCAGACAGGATCACATCGGCCAGCTGCGCCAGCAGGTGGTCGAAATCCGGGTTCGTATCGCCGGCAAGCCGGGCATGGATTTTCCGGCGATCATCCTGCGCCAGGCGCCGGAGGCAACCAACCGCTTGCCGAGCGCGGCGCTGGCAACCCGCGGCGGCGGTCGTTTTGTAACCCGGTCCGAATCGGGTGACGAGCTCGTGACCCGCGAAAAGATCTTCATCGTCGATCTCGGGCTCGACCTGCGCGGTGAGCGGGTCCCGCTCGGCGCGCGCGCCTGGGTACGCATCGATCACGGCAGCGAAACCCTCGTCAGCCAATGGTATCGCCGGGTGCGACAAGTCTTCCTGAGGCGGTTCAGTGTCTGATCTGTCGCTCAAACCCGGCCTCAGCATGGGCAGCTACCCGGAACGGCGCGAACCCGCGCTCGACGAACTCGAGCAGGCGTTCGGCCGCTGGCTCGCCCGACGCCGCGGCGGTCTCAAGCAACTTCGGCAGCGCACGATAGCGCAAGCAGTCGGCCGCTACGACGGCGTTCTGCGCGATTGCAGCGAAGCGGCGCTCAACGCGATGTTGCGCGAACTGCGCGCCAGACTCGGCCGCCACGGGCTGCAGCAAGCGTTCGCGATCGAGGCTTTCGCGGTCATTCGCGAAGCCGCCGCGCGCACGCTCGGCAAGCGGCATTTCGACAGCCAGCTATTCGGCGGCTGGGTCATGCTCGGCGGCAGGCTCGCCGAAATGCAGACCGGCGAGGGTAAAACTCTGACGACGACGCTGCCCGCCTGCACCGCGGCACTAGCCGGCGTCCCGGTACACGTCATCACCGCCAACGATTATCTCGCCGAGCGCGACTGCGAACTGTTGCGACCCCTGTATGCGCGCCTCGGCCTTACGGCGAGCGCCGTGGTCGATGGCATGGCCAGCGACGATTGCCGTGTCGCCTATCGCGCCGATATCGTGCACACGACCAACAAGCAGGTGGCCTTCGACTACCTGCGCGACCGCATCGTAATGGGCGACGACACCGGTGATTTGCGCCGCCAGTATCGGCAGATCCAGCAGCGGCGAAACTTCGACGAGCACGAAGCGCTGCTGCTACGGGGCCTGTGCTTCGCGATCGTCGACGAAGCCGACAGCGTGTTGGTCGACGAAGCCAATACGCCGCTGATCATCACCCGTACGCTGCCGGACGCGGAGCCGGCGGAGACCTACGGCGACGCGCTTTATCTCGCCGCCGGCCTGGAGGCGCAACGTGACTACCGCGTCGATGCGCGTTCTCGAGTGGTCGAGTTGACCGCCGCCGGCGAGGACCGCCTCGAGGACCAGGTACTGAAGCTGCCGCGCCTGTGGCGCAATCGGCGCAAGCGCGAGTCATTGGTCCGCCAGGCGCTCGCCGCGATGCATCTCTACCAGCGCGACCGGGAATACCTGGTTGCCGACGATCGCGTGCAAATCATCGACCAGGCGACCGGCCGGCTGATGCCGGATCGCAGCTGGGAACAGGGCCTGCAGCAGATGATCGAGGCCAAGGAAGGCTGTGTGATCAGCGAACCGCGCGAACCGCAGGCCCGCATCAGCTATCAGCGGTTCTTCAGCCGTTACCTGCGGATCGGCGGCACCTCGGGCACGCTCGGCGAGATCGCGCCCGAACTGAAACGGGTTTACGGTCTCGACGTGGTTCGCGTCGCGACCCATCGGCCGTCGCGGCGCAAGTTTCTCGGCGAACGTGTCTACCGGGACCAGAGCGATCAGCAGCGGGCGTTGATCGCGCGCGTCGAAGCACTTTACCGCGAAGGCCGGCCGGTGTTGATCGGTACCACCTCGGTCGAGTCCTCCGAGCGAACCGGCGCCTGGCTCGCGCAAAAACGCATCGAGCACCGCGTGCTCAATGCCCGCCAGGACCGCGACGAGGCCGCGATCGTCGCTGCCGCCGGGCAGCGGGGCGCGGTCACGGTAGCGACCAACATGGCGGGCCGCGGTACCGATATCGCGCTCGCTGACGGTGTCGCCGAACTCGGCGGCCTGCACGTGATCGCGCTCGACGTCAATCCGTCGCAGCGGGTGGATCGCCAGCTCTACGGCCGCGCCGGGCGCCAGGGCGATCCGGGCAGCGGCGAGGCGATCCTGTCGCTCAACGACGAGTCGCTGGCGCAGGCCTGCCCGCCGATTTCGAGGCGCTTGCTCGCCGGGCTTGCGCACCGCGGCAAGCCGTTACCCCGGTTGCTGGGGAGAGCCTTGCTGCGGTTTGCCCAGCGTCGCTTCGAGGCGCGCCAGGCCAGAATTCGCAAGGCGCTGATGAAACAGGATCAGCGCCTGCGCCGCACGCTTGCATTTTCAGGGAGATTCGAATGATGCCGAAAAAAACAACTCCGGCTCGAAAGCCGATTCGACGCGCGCTCCGAGCAGGGTCGTGGATTGCCTTTATAGCGCTCGCTTCGCCGGCCGTGCAGGCCGCGTCCGAACTCGATTGCCTGATCAAGCCGAAGATGTACGTCGAGGTTTCGAGCGCGGTCGATTCGGTGGTCGAAAAGGTGCTCGTCGAGACCGGCGAGGTCGTCAGCCGCGGCCAGCCGCTGTTGCAACTCGAGGCATCGATCGAAAAGGCCAAACTCGAGCTGGCGCGATTGCAGGCCGGTTCCGACAACGAGATCCAGAATCGCAAGGTACAGTTACGCTACGCGAAGCGTTACCTCAAACGCATGCAGGATTTGCTCGCACAGAACTCGGTGTCGCAGTACGAAAAGGATAAGGCCGCGACCGAAGTCGAACTCGCGCAGATCGAACTCGACAAGGCGCGCGAGAAAAAGCGCATTGCACAGCTCAATGTCGGGCTCGCGCAGGCGCAGCTCGATCTGCGCACGATCCACAGTCCGATCGACGGCATCGTCGTCGATCGCTACGCGATGGTCGGCGAGTCAGTCTACGGCCGCAGCATCATGAAGCTGGCACAGGTCGACCCGCTGATCGTCGAGCTGATCGCGCCGACCGAGTATTTTGGCCTGATCGAGCAGGGCATGCGGGCCGAGATTCGTCCCGAGCAACCAGCGGGCGAGACGTTTACCGCAACCGTGACGCTGGCCGACCAGTTGATCGACCCGGCCAGCGGCAGTTTTACCGTGCGCATGGAATTGCCGAACCCGGACGAGCGACTCGTCGCCGGCGTCAATTGCGTCGCGGGCTTTGATATCGAGACTCCCGAACCGCCGGGTGGCGAGGTATTCAGCGCACTCGACGGCCCGACAGTCTCGCAGTAGGGACGCACACATGCGCATGTGGCGGACATCACAGTTTGACCTGAAAAGCGGGCGCTGCAGACTTGTTGTGACGTCGAACCACGCCGACGCCGACTATACTCGAGATAAGGATACACGGACGTTTCGCCGCATCGCGACACCGGTTGCGACCGATCTTCCGCTAACTCCCAACGCGAATTTTCTATCGCCTGCAGTCTTGGAAGCGTCATGAGTAAGCAACCGTTCAAGGACCGTCAAAACGCGAGGCTCATTCTCGAGGAACTCGAGGAGCGGCGGTTGTTTTCCGGCGGGGTCGAGGGCTTGCTCGATTCCGGTCTCGATGCTGGCGCGATTTACCGCGACGCCGAGGATTCCCGGTCCGACTCTTCCGGCGACGCCGCCGCGGCCGCGGACGCCGAGTACCAGACCCGCGAGCTGGTCTTCGTCGACACCCGGGTCGACGACTACGAGGCGCTGGTCGATAGCCTCGTCCAGAGTTCCGACCGCAGCCACCAAATCGAGGTCGTGATACTCGAGCGCGAGCGCGACGGCATCGAACAGATTTCGACCGCGCTCGCGGCCTACGACGACCTCGACGCAGTGCACCTCATCTCCCACGGCAGCGACGGCAGCATTCAGCTCGGCGATACCCTTCTGGACAGTGCCACGCTCGAGCAAAACCAGGCCGGCGTCGCGCTGTGGGCCAACGCCTTCACCGAAACCGGCGATATCCTTATCTACGGCTGCAATCTCGCCGCGAGCGAAGCCGGGCAAAGCCTGATCAACGAGCTTGCCGGGCTGACGTTGGCCGACGTCGCCGCATCCGACGACCTGACCGGCCACGCCAGCCTTGGCGGTGACTGGGAACTCGAGCACGCTGTCGGCAGCATCGAGTCCGAGGTCGCGATCAGCGCGGAGACGCAGGCACAATGGTCGGCGGTTCTCGCCGCGACCGCGGACGACGCGTTCGAGTATCCCGTCGGCAGCCTCGCCGGCAACGGTGGCGGTAGCGGCTGGAGCGGGGCCTGGAGCGGCGGCAGCAGCAATTTCCAGGTGGTCAATACGGGCCTGGACCACCCCACGGGCGGGCTCGAGACCTCGGGCGGCGCGGTCGAGCTGAACGCGCCTGGATTCACCTTTCCCGGGATGACCGAACGCGACCTGTCGAGCGCGCTCGGCGCGGCCGACGAGACGATCTGGGCCAGTTTCCTGCTGCAACCCGACGAAATCACCGACCCGAACAACAGTTACATGGGGCTGGCCTTCGGCACCGGCGGCATCGCCAATACCAACCAGTTGTTCGTCGGTTACTCGGGCACCAATTTCAAGCTCAACGACTGGGGTGGCGGCGGCGTCAATGTCGACGTGCCGGGCGTCGTCTCCGGGCAGACCTATTTTCTAGTTCTTAAACTCGACCTGTCGGCGAGCGGCAATGAAAGCGCGACCCTGTATGTCAACCCGACCGCGGGAGAAACGACGCCGGACGTCGCCGGAAGCGCGGTCAAGGCTGATCTGGACCTCGGCACGTTCAGCACGATCAGTATTGCCGGCGGTCGCGACGGCGCGACCAACGCCTCGCTGCTCGACCAGATTCGCATCGGCAGTAACTATCTCGACGTTGCGCCAAGCAATCCGCCAGACATTACCTCGGACGGCGGCGGTCCGACCGCCAGCCTCAACGTCGACGAGAATACGACCTATGTCACGACGGTCACTGCGGCCGATCCCGATCTCGATACGCCGACCTTTACGATCACTGGCGGCGACGATCAGGCGCATTTCGACGTCGATCTCAACAGCGGGGTCCTGAGCTTCAAGAATGCGCCGAATTTCGAGGCGCCGACCGATACCGGAACCAATAACAGTTACGAAGTCGTCGTTACCGCATCGGATGGAAAGGGCGGTAGCGACAGCCAGACGATCACGGTCACGGTCGACGACGTCGGCGAACTCACGGTCGCGGTCGACGATGCCGTCAGCGTCAGCGAAGACGCCGTCCACAATTCCGCCAGCGGCTGGTTCGACAGCAACTGGCAATACCGGCAAACGCTGTCGTTCGACAATTCGGTCAGCACCGAGAACCTGACCGATTTCCCGGTGTTGATCAAACTCGACAGCAGCAAGATCGATTACGCCAAGACTCACGACCAGGGCGACGACCTGCGATTTTTCGACCAGGACGGCGCGGCGCTGGCGCACGAGATCGAACTGTGGGACGAATCGGGCACGTCCTACGTCTGGGTCAAGGTGCCGCAGATCGACGCGGCTTCGAATACCGACTCGATCCTGATGTACTACGGCAACGCCGCGGTCGCCGGCAACGGCCAGGATCCTGCCGGCGTCTGGTCGGATTTTCGCGCCGCCTATCATCTGCACGAAAATCCCGGCGGCGCCGGTACGGTGTCCGATTCGGCCGGCAACTACGATGCGACCAATTCGGGTTCGGTCGACAGCGCCGGCTACATCGGAAATGCGCAGGATTTCAACGGTGTCGATCAGCATATCGACCTCGGCGACAACCGCAACTGGATTAACAACGCGACCGCGTCGACGCTGTCGATCTGGATGAACGCCGACAGCGTGGCCGGGAGCGGCGATCTCATCGGGCTCACGCGGAATGACCCGGCTGATACCGGCGCCTCACGCATCACGCTGATCCAGAACGGTGACGATATCCAGCTGATCGCGCGCACGATGGACGACAACAGCGACTCGGTGTCGGTGGTCACGACGAGTAATCCGTTGACCGCGGGGACCTGGCATCACGTCACCGGCACGGTCGACTACGCCAGCGACGTCAACAACATCAAGATCTACGTCGACGGTGTCCTGCATGGAAATTTCAGCCACGATTTCACCAACAACGCGATCCCGAATACCGATTCGAGCCATGCGACCATCGGATCCGACGAGGACGGTGTCAGCAGTTTTTTCGGCGGTCAACTCGACGAGGCCCGCATCGCGTCGACGCTGCGCTCGGCCGACTGGATCGCCGCGCAGTACGCGTCGATGACCGATAACTTCGTTACCTTGGGCGCCGAGCAGACCGCCCACGGCGTACTCGCCAATGATATCGATTTCGAGGGCGACAGCCTGACGGTAACCCAGGTTAACGGCGCCGCCGGCGCGGTCGGCGTGCCGACTGCATTGGCGTCCGGTGCGATCCTGACGCTGAATGCCGACGGCAGCTTCGTTTACGATCCGAATGGCGCGTTCGAGGCGCTCGACGTTGGCGAAACCGCGTTCGATTCGTTCACCTACCAGGTCGGCGACGGCTTCGGTAACTTCGATACGGCGACCGCTACCATTACGGTTAACGGCGCCGAGGATGCACCGGTGATCGGCGGCACGGCCACCGGCACGGTGGCCGAAGACGGTACCCTCACGGCGAGCAATACGTTGACGATCACCGATGCCGATACCAGTGACAACCCGATCAGCTTCAACGACGTCGCCGCGACGCTCGGCGATAACGGCTACGGCAACTTCGAGATTACGAGCAATACCTGGACCTATACACTGAACAACGGCCATGCCAGTGTGCAGGCCCTCGATGTCGGCGAGACGCTGAACGACACCTTCACCTTTACCGCGAGCGATGGTTCGACACAGGTCGTCACGGT
>JBFFXR010000040.1:0-20025 GCA_041569645.1 Gammaproteobacteria bacterium | reverse complement strand
GGTCCAGTACTCGGCGAAAGCCGGCATGCGCAACGGATCGACCTCGCTGCCGTGGGTGTTTTCCATCCGCAACCGACCGAAGCGCAGGTTGTTACCGGTCGGATCGAGTACGCGGGTTCCGGGCGCGAAGGCCGTGGTCACTTCGGGGTCGGCAACCTGGCTAATCTCCGGATTGATGTCGGCGACGAACGGCGCAACCTGGCTGTTGCCGGATTTGCTGAACGCACCGAGCGGCGCGTCCGGGCCATAACGCCAGGTGTCCGCGCCGAAAGTGTAATCGACCGTGCCGTCATTGTTGATCGTGAACCCCATCGCCGCGCCGGTATAGCTGACGAGCAGCGGGTTGGCGTCGCTGCCCGGCGTCGTGTCGTCCTGGCTCGCGTCAGCGGTCACGCTGGTTGCGCCGAGCTTGGCGAAGCCATCGCGATACTGCGCGGTCACGTTGCCGAGAGCGTTCAACGCGCTGACGGTGATGGTCGGCGCGGTGGCATAGCCGAAATCTTGACCCATGTAAGTGAAAATGCCGCAGGACTCGGCGAACGCGCCGTCGCCGTTGATCGCGACGTCGAAACTTGCCGGAATGAAGCGGCCGATGACGATGTCGTCACCGACGAGGTCGGCGCTCGGTTCGCCGAGAAAATCAGTCGCTGACGATTGCAGCGTGAAGCTGCCGACCTCGGTGTACTGCAAGTTGGTTACCGTCGCCGAGCCAAGGCTGAACGAGGCCAGTGCAACGCTGCCGTTGTTGAGCCCGCCGGGCGCGCCGGAAGCCGGCGTGAAGCCCGCGCCCGAGACCGTCAGCGTCGTATCCCACGCATAACTCGGCGCGACCGCATTGTCGGCGTAGACACCGGTATCGAGCACGCCGTTATTGTCCGTATCGTCGGCCGCCGCCCACAGCACGCCGGCGACGGTGGCGGAGAAGTCGCCGCCGGCAACGGTGAAGACAGCGTCAGCCGGCCCCGTGCCGGCGGGATTCGAGACCGGACCGGGCAAGGCCTCGATCGTCGTCACCGCGAGACCGAACGGCCGCACGGTCAGCAACGCACCGGTGCCGATGATCGGAACGGCGGCATGCACGTTGGTATTGTCGATCAGGGTCAAGCGGTACTGGCCGACGTCGGTCGTTCCGAGCGTGAAACTGGTCTGCCCCGGCGTTACCGAAAAATCGAGCGATACCCCCGCGCTTCCCGGCGCATCCGGAATTGTCGTCGCACCGATCGTCGGATCGGCCGCGCCTGTCAGCACGCCGCCGCGATCGATGCTCGCGGTCAGCGAGACCGGGTTGTAATCATAATTGCTATCGATGAAGCAGTTGCTGCCGTCATTGGTCCACATTGCGACGCTCATGGCCTGCGGGCGCCCGGCGACCTGGATTGGGTCTTCGGTGATGACGAAGACATTGTCGGCGAACGTGATCGCGACGCTGGTCGAGGATACGGCGGCGATCGCATCGGTCACCGTGATCGTCAGCGTCTCGGCGTGCGTATTCGACAAATCGAGCACGATATCGCCGGCGTCGGCGGCGAGAAAGGTATAACCGACCCCGCCGTCATCGTCGTTATCCGGATCGGGCACCGTAACGTTGGCGGCCGTGTTCACGCTCCAGTTGCCGTTGCCGGTGCTGGTCGTAATCGCAACCGTCCCGGTGTAATTGGTCAGCAGGTTGTTCGACGCGTCCTCGGCCGCGATCGTGATCGCGTTGGGCAGGCAGGTGCTCGCGCTGGTCGTCGCCGGCGTGATGCGGAAGTGATCGAGCGTGACGACCTGGCAGCCGAAGATGCGCACGTTATCGATGTAGAAGATCTCGTCGGCGGCATTCGCACGTTCGACGAACGCGATTCGCGTATTGGCCGTCAGGTAGGCGCTGATGTCGGTGCTGAAATTTTGCGGCGTCGAGCCCTGGTCATTGGAGAATTGCTGCAGCTGGGTCCAACTCGCGCCGCCGTCGGTCGAGATGTGGATCGAGAAACGGTCGTTGCCTTCCCAATCGCCGGTTTCATAATAGGTGAAGCTCAGCGACGCGCTGGTAAATCCGCTCAAATCGGCGCCGCGATGCAGGTAGGGCCCGCCGAGCGGGTTCGACGCCGAACCGTTGCCTTCGAACTGCGCGACGCCGCCGGCGACCTCGATCGTGCCGCTTCCGGGTAGGCCGTTGTCACCAACCTCGATCCAGTCGCTGCCCCAGTTCAGCGAACCACTCTGCCCCGAATAACCGCCGGAAGAAAAATCGTCGCGGAAATCGTCGCAGCTGCCACTGGCGACGATGACTGCATTGACGAGAACGAACTGGCCGCTGCTGGGGCCGCTACAGGTATCGTTGCGGTAGGCGACGAGATAAAGATTGTAGGTGCCGGCGGCGACCGGTGCGGTGGCATTAAAATTTTCGACATAGGTTCCGGAATTGATGTAATTGCCGTGATCGACACAGGTCAGAGGCCCGCTCGCGCCGGCGATTAGCCACCCGGTCGAGCCCCAGTCGTTGCTGGAACCGCCGCCCGAAGTCGTCACCGTCACTGACACCGCGACGGTCGCACCTGGCGCGACGATCGTCGACGAAGCACCATCGACGGTCGCCGAATCGATCGTCAGCGCCGCTTGTGTCTGGCCGGCGAAGCTCGCACCCGCAAGCCAGGCCAGGATCCACAGGAGACGCTGGATTCCTTTAGATTTCAGGCAGTTGCCCATATATCCAGTCGATCAGTTGCCGATCTATCAAGTATATGCAGCCAACGCCGGCTATGTGGGGAATAACTTTAGAATTCGGCGAAAAATCGATGAAATCACTGGGTTTTTCGATAAGTGGATCGCAAACTGGTGAATATTCGGGCCGACGGGATGAAATCGCCATCAAAAACTGGAAGAATGCGGGCTTCCGGCCCCGATCGCGAGCGTTCCGGCGGCGCAACGGCGCCGGAACGACCAACCAAACCGAGGGTGTGGCAATGTCCGGCGACAACAAGGTTCAACATATCAGTCCGCAGAAAGCCTGGGACATGATCCAGCGCGAACCGGCGACCGCGTTCATCGACGTGCGTTCGGACATGGAATACCTGTTCATCGGCCACCCGGTCGGCGCGGTCAACATCCCGTGGATCGACGAACCGGATTTCGTCATCAACCCGAACTTCGAGCGCGAGGTACGCCGGCTGATTCTCGGCGGCATCATCGAAACCTCGGAGCACCAGAGCGTGCCGGTGATCCTGATTTGCCGCAGCGGCAATCGCTCGACCGTGGCCGGCGAACTGCTGATCGAACACGGCTTCAGGCACGTCTACAACATCGAGCACGGCTTCGAGGGCGAACTCGACGACAACCACCACCGCAGCACCCTCGGCGGCTGGCGCCACGATGGCCTGCCCTGGGAGCAGTGCTGAATCAGAATGTCATGCGGTTATAGGCGTCGAGCGCGGCGACCTTGTAGGCTTCGGCGAGCGTCGGGTAGTTGAACACGGTCTGGACGAAGTAATCGAGCGTGCCGCCGAGCGAGATCACCGCCTGGCCAATGTGAACGAGCTCGGTTGCGCCCTCGCCGATGATGTGCACGCCGAGCAGCTTTTGCGTTTCGATCGAAAACAGCATTTTCAGCAAGCCCTCGCGCAGGCCGATGATTTGTCCGCGCGCTACCTCGCGAAAGCGTGCATAGCCGACCTCGTAGGCGATGCCGCGCTCGGTGCATTCCTGCTCGGTCAGGCCAACCATGCTGATTTCCGGAACCGCGTAGATTCCGTACGGGAACAGTTCGGGCTGGCTCGCCACCTCGGCGCCGAAGGCATGGCAGGTCGCATGGCGGCCCTGCTCCATCGACGTCGACGCGAGGCTCGGAAAGCCGATCACGTCGCCGGCGGCGTAGATATGCGGCACAGCGGTCTGGTAGTCGTCATTGACCGGGATCCGCCCGCGGCGGTCGACCTCGATGCCGACCTTGTCCAGCCCGAGGTCTTCGGTCATGCCGTGGCGACCGGCGGCGAACAGCACCGTGTCGACGGCAATGCTCTTGCCGCTTTCGAACTTGACGACGACCTTGCCGTCGTCGAACTTCGACAGCGTGCTGATCTTGTCGCTCATGCGCAGCTGGATATTGCAGTCGCGCAGGTGATGAATCAGCTCGTCGACGATTTCGCGGTCGACGAAACCGAGCAGGAAATCGTTGGTCTCGAGCACCGAAACCTCGATGTCGAGCGCCTTGAAAATCGTCGCGTACTCGAGCCCGATGACACCGCCGCCGACGACCAGCATCTTGCGCGGGATGCGCTTCAGATTCAGGATTTCATCGCTGTCGACGATTGCGTCGCCGTCGAACTGCACGTTGTCGGGCCGGTGCGTGCGGGTACCGACGCAAATCACGAAGTAATCGGCGGTGAAATCGTGGTTGTTGCCCTCGTAATCCTGTACCGCGATCGACTTTTCGCCGGTAAAGCGCGCGTGACCGTACTGGATCTGTACATTGTTGCGCATCAGCTGGTGCTCGAGTATCTCGATCTCGTAGTTCAGGGTCGTCACCAGCCGTTGCTTGAGATCGCCGGCGGTGATGTTTTCCTTGACCTTGTAGCTGCGACCGTAGATGCCGCGCTGGCGCCAGCCGGACAGGAACAAAACGGTTTCGCGCAGTGTCTTGCTCGGAATCGTGCCGGTGTGTACGGTGACGCCGCCGACGATCGTGTTTTTTTCGACCAGTAAGACTTTCTTGCCGAGTTTCGACGCCTGGATTGCGGCGCGCTTGCCCGCCGGTCCGCTGCCGATCACGATCATGTCGTAGTGAAGTTTCAAGCGTCACTCCCCTCCCGAGTTTCGCCGACTATAGCTAATTTTCGTCCGGCAGGCGCCGGATTTCTTGCCAGATTCCGCCGAGGCTGCGCGGGATCGGCCCGCTTTGCCGCAGCGCGTCGGGCAGCTCGTCGATCGCGCGCAGCGCTGCCCGGCGGCTTTCGTAATCGCCGAAAAATACGCTGTAGACGGTCTTGCCACCAGTGAAGGTCTTGACGATGCGCAGCTGGTCGGTGTCGACCTGGCGGCGCCCCAGATCGTCGACATAGTCGAAATAGCCTGCCGGATCGAAACCTTCGAAACTCAGCAACAGGACCTGGATCGTGCCACGGTTTTCGTCGCGCGCGTACATCCAGTCGAGCGAGCGTTTCAGATCGCGCAGCAAGCGGTCGCGCGGAGCCGTTTCGGCCGCCGCCGCGGGCTCGAGGCTCGCGAGCGCCGTGCTCTCGGCCGGCGCGTCGACCGCCAGGGCGGTATCGGGCTCGACTGCCCGGGCGGTCGCCGAAGCATCGATCGTCTGGTCGACGATCGGCGAAACATTTACTGGCTCGGCGGCAATGCCGGAATCGCCCTGATCCCCGTTCGCCGCGGGCTCCGGCGAATCGCTGTCCGGCGGCAATGCGGACTCGGGTGCGACCGCGGCGGTTTGCGCCGCGGGCTCGCCTGCATCGTCGCTTGTCGCCTCGTCGCTGCTTTCTTGCGACGCGCTCGAATCCGGTGCATCGAACGCAGCTTCCGGCTCGATGGCCGCGGGCGCGGCGTCGGCAGTTTCGATACTCGCAGCGTCGACCGCCGGTGTATCGGCTAAGCGGGGCGTCTCGACATTATCCGCGGCCACCGGGTCGCTCGACACGGCCGGTTCGTCGTCGCCAGGCTCGACTTCGGCGGCTGTCGAATCCTGCTCGGCCGCCTCCATCGCCTCGGCAAGCCCGGTGTCGCCGTTGGCGGCCGGTGCCGGTGCCGGCGCGAGCGGAATTTCAACCAGCGACGGCTCCGGCTCGACAAAAAAATACCAGCCGACGCCAACCGCAATCGCGAATAGCAACAGCACCGCAATGATCACGCGGCTGCCGCTGCGCAGGGTTTCGCTGTCGGCCAGCGGTGCCGTTTCGATGTGCGAGCCGTCGTGGTCGGCGATTTCGATCAGGCTGCCGATGACGCCGCGGGCATCGCCAAGCTGGCGCCTGAGTGGCGCCGGCATCTTGAGCTTGCCGAGCGGATGATCCGGAAACAGGTAGTGGCCGAGAAAAGCTTCGGTTTCTTCTTCGTCGAGCGGCATCAACTGAAAGCTTTGCACGCGAACCTGATATTGCTGCGACAACTGGCGCAATTCGTTGAAGCCGTCGAGGTTGCTCGCGACGATCACGTTGAGCCCCTTGTCGACGCCATCGGTCGACCAGCTCAGAAACAGCTGGTGGCGAGTCTTTTTCAACGCCAGCTCGAAATGATCGGCAATGATGACGTCACCCATCGCGGCCTGATCGAACAACTGCTCGATCTCGTTGGACAGATCCGGGCTGGTTATATCCTCGGGCGCGTTGGCGAGATCGATCCAGTGCACGCTCTCGTCGCCGAGTCGATTAGCCTGCAGTTCCTCGAGCAGCCGCGTCTTGCCGACGCGCGGCTCGCCATAGAGCAAATACATCGACGAACCCGCCGCCAGTTCGCGGGCGAAATCCTCCATCAGGTTCGCAGTCTGGCGCGTCAGGAAATAAGGCTTAGCCACGATCGGAATCGGTAATTATTGCGGCAAATCGATAGCCGTCGTTTATACTGCTTAGCAGGTTTCGATTCAAATCTAAATCTCTCTCCGGAGCACCCTTGTCTCAGTATAGCTACCACTACGACGACCTGCTCGCGATCCAGGAAATCATTGCTGCGACAGCCGACAAGTGTCTCGATCGTTACTATGAATGTTCGATCGCCGACTACAAGGCCGACGGCTCGATCGTTACCGATGCCGACCTCGCGATGCAGCGCGCGCTGAGCGCAGCGCTTGCCGAACGTTTCCCGCCGATCCTCATGCTGGGCGAAGAGCACGATCAACAGCGACAACTCGAGGTCATCGAGGGCGACCGCGACTACTGGTGTCTCGATCCGGTCGACGGTACCACAAATTTCCATGCCACGGTGCCGCTGTTCTCGGTGTCGCTCGGCCTGATCAGCCGTGGCGAAATCGTGCTCGGCGTGGTCTATGACCCCAATCGCCGCGAGTTTTTCAGCGCGATCAGGGGTGAAGGTTTCTGGATCAACGGCGCGCCGGCGGCACGCCCGCGGCAGCCGGAAAAGTTGTCGCGCTGTATCGCATTCGTCGATTTCAAGCGCCTCGAAAAAGACATCCGCAAGAGCCTCGTGCTCGATCCGCCGTACAAGTCGCAACGCAATATCGGCACCTGTGCGCTCGAGTGGGCCTGGGTCGCGGCCGGGCGCGTCAACCTGCTGGTCCACGGCCGCGAAAAACTCTGGGACTACGCCGCCGGCCTGTTGTTGACCGAGGAAGCCGGCGGTCGCTGCGAAACCATCGACGCCGAACCGATTTTCAGGCAATCGCTCAAACCTCGCTCGGTGATAGCCGCCAGCGATCCACGTCTGTTCGAGCTGTGGAGCGCTCGCATTCGCGCCGCACGTTGATTCGCCGCGCGCGCTGCGCGCTGCTGCTGTGCGCCGTGCTCGCCGCGCCGGCGGTCGCGGCGGAGTCGCTGCGGATTCTCACGCAAAACATGAACCGGCTGTTCGACGACGTCGACGACGGCAATCAGGAAATTATCCTGGCGAGCGAACGCCTCGCGCAGCGGGTCGATATTGCGGCCGATTTCATTGCCGGAAAATTCGGCCTGCCGCAGATTATCGCCCTGCAGGAGGTCGAGAACCGCAACGTGCTGACCCGAATCGCGGCCGAGATCCAGTCGCGCCACGCGGTGCGCTACCGCCCGCTGCTGTTGCCCGGCCACGACGTCTCCGGGATCAACCTCGCCTACCTCGTGCGCGACGGCGTCGAAGTTCGCAAGCTCGCGCAATTGTTTCGCGACGCAACACTCGAGCCCGACGGCGGCCCGCTGTTTTCACGACCGCCGCTGCAACTCGATGCCTGTTATCTCGGCGACTGCCTGACGCTGGTCAACGTCCACCTGCGCTCGATGCGCGGCATCGACGATCCGGCCGACGGCGCGCGCGTGCGGCGCAAGCGCCTCGCGCAGGCCGAAGCTCTGGCCGGCTGGGCCGATCGCCGGCAGCGTCGACCTCGATCGGTATCGCTGCTGTTGCTCGGCGACTTCAATGCGCTGCGTCCTAGCGATGCGCACGTCGACGTGATCGGCGTCGTGCGCGGCGCGCCGGACAACTCGCGCGCGCGGCTGCGCGGCCGCGACCTGGTCGAACCCGATCTCGTCGACCTGACCGAGTCGATTCCCGCCGAGCGGCGCTACTCTTTCATTTTCAGACGCAAGAAACAGCAGCTCGACTATATGTTCGTCAATCGGGGTTTTGCCGCCGAGGTCGAATCCATCGCCTTCGGTCGCATCCACTATCGGCTATCGGACCACGCCGGGCTGGTCGCTTCGTTTCGCTTTTGACCGTTACTGCAACGTGTGCGCCTGCGCGAGGTATTGCGCCGACTGCATCTCGATTAGCCGGCTCGCGGTGCGCTCGAACTCGAATTCGAGCCGCTTGCCGCGATAGAGATCATCCGGATTGACCGCCGCGCTGCACATCAGCTTGACGTGATGATCGTAGAGCACGTCTATCAGCAATACGAAGCGCCGCGCGGCGTCATCGTCGTGATCGCCCAGTTGCCGGATGTCGCTCAGGATCAGCGTGTTGAAAAGGCGCGCGAGCTCGAGGTAATCGTTCTGGCTGCGCGCGGTTTCGCAGAGCTCGGCGAAGTGAAACCAGACCGTGTCCTCGGCGCAAAACTTCGGTTGCAGAATGCGGCCGTTGACGACCAGCTCCGGTCTGAGACGCTGCACCGGAATCACGTGCTCGGCCAGATAGGCACGAATCGCATCGTCGGTCTCGACACCGTGCGGAACCCGGTAGAGATCGGTTTGCTGCAGGAAGCGCAGCCGGTAATCTTCGTCGCCATCGACGTTGGCGACCTCGCAATACCGCTCGAGCAGGTCGATCGCCGGCAGAAATCGCGCTCGCTGCAGACCGTCCTTGTACAGGTCGACCGGCGCGACGTTCGACGTCGTCACCAGCACGACGCCCTCGGCGAACAGCGTCTCGAGCAGCCCCGCCATGATCATCGCGTCGCCGATGTCGATGATGACGAATTCGTCGAGGCACAACACGCGGGTTTCGGCGGCCAGATCGCGGGCGACCTGGCGTAACGGGTGGCGGGTGTCGGTCAGGGTTTTCAACTCGGCGTGTATGCGGTTCATGAAGCCGTGAAAATGCGCTCGCTGGCGCGGAATCTCGTCGCCGAGCGCCTGGTAGAACAAATCCATCAACAGCGTCTTGCCGCGCCCGACCCCGCCCCACAGGTACAGCCCGCGGGTTTGAGCCGGGCCCGATCGACCCGGCAAGAGGCGCTGCCACAGGGACGGCGCCGGCGCGTCGACGATGCGCTCGAACAGCTCGTCGAGCAGGCCGACCGTGCGGCGTTGCGCGGCGTCGGCGACGAATCCGGGCTGGCGCATCAGTTCGCGGTATTTTTGCGACGGTTTCACGCGCATCACGGCAATCCTGGGTTAATTGCCGGCGGCGCGGCGTCGCCGGTATTCAGGCTTCGGTTCGGCAATTCAAATTAATCCAATATTCAATGTCTTAGGCTGCTTTTTTAATGTTTTTTGCTAGTATTATATGCAACCCCGGCACGAATATTGAATTTAAAATCAATCAAGATATACTTTTTTCGGATTAAATATGGACATTCAACGATCGTATTACCGACTGTCGCTTTTCGGTCGAGGCAGGACGACACAGGTTTCGGGGACAATTCACAGTGGCGGTTGAAAATCGAGTCATCAATCCCGCGCTCGCGCAGCAATTGTATCGCAAGAGCGAGATGCTCAAACGCAAGCGCGCCGGCGAGCCCGCCGCGATCGAATCTTTCCCGCGAGTCGTCAAGACGATCACCGGCCTGTGGCGCTATTCCGAGGGCCAGAAATATCTCGAGGAGCTGATCCTCGTCGAGGGCGGCAAACGCCGCCGCGGTTTTCCGGTCGAGGTGCAGGACGAGCTGATGTTTCTCTACCAGTTGCTGCTCGACCAGAACCGGATCCTGAGCCTGCGCGGCCAGAAATTGAGCGCCAAGGCGCCGCCCGGCACCAAATTCACGATGGGCAACAAGGGCTGACCGCCCTTCGCCCTCGACACCATCGCTCCATACCTCCCCGCACTCCAGTTGGATTCGGCAGGTCATTGCGAGGAATGCGCGGCCCCTGGCCGCGCGTGACGAAGCAACCTCACGACACTTGCCCGCTCCCCGTATCCAAAATCATCCCTTGTCCGGCCGAACCGGCTGATTGCGCTCGCTGAGCGCATCTTCGCCGGCTTGCGTCAGGCTCCTGATGATTTCCCACTCCGCCTTGATCCGCGCCATTATCGATTCCCACAGCCGCTCCTCGTCGTCGAACTGACCGAGCGTGCGCTCGAGCAACTCGTCGAAATGGTCGAGCGCGCGATCGGCGCAGCGCGGCATCGAATAGGCTTCGGCGGTTTCACGCGCGGCCTCGATCTGCGCGTTCATCGCGTCGGTATCGAGCGTATAGATCCAGTCGAGCGCGGCGGCGAAGGCGTGCCGGTCTTCGTCATCGACGAGGCGGCCGTTGCGCCGGTCTTCGACCACCTCGCGCGCGCCGGACGCATCGAGGGCGACCACCGGCAGTCCCGCGGCCATCGCCTCGGTCAGCACCATGCCCTGGGTCTCGCTCTTCGACGCGAACGCGAACAGATTCATCGCCGCGAGCGCATCGGCCAGCGGCTGAGACTGCAGCGTGCCGCAGGTGACGAGTCGCCCGTCGAGACCGGCGTCGGCGAAAGCCCCCTCGATGCCGGCCCGCGACGGCCCCTTGCCGATGAGCACGAAGTAACTGTCGTCACGCTCGCGCATGAAGTCGAGCACCGCCGCGGTCATGAACTCGAGATTCTTTTCCGGCGCGAGACGGCCGAGATGACCGACGACGAACGCGGACCCGGGAATCTTCCGCTCGCGGCGAAACCCGGCGCCGTCACCGCCGGCGAATCGCTCGACGTCGACACCGGTCGGCACGACCCGCACCGGCGCGCTGACGCCACGCTCGAGCAGCAGTTTGCGAATGCTCTCGCTCGGTGCGAACACGAGATCCGACAGGTTGGCGTAGTGCGTCGCGAGCTCGACGACGAAGCGCTGCAGCAGTTCCGAGTCGCCGGGTACGTAGTGAGTGTATTGTTCGTAGAGCGTGTGGTGGGTAAATACCAGCGGCAGGCGCAAAGCCCGCGCGATACGCACCGCGGTATTGCCGAGCAGGAACGGGTGTTGCGAGTGGACGATTTGCGGCTCGAAATCCTCGAGTGCGTCGGTCAGCCCGGTCGGCACCGGCAACGCGACGGAAAAATCGCTGGCGTTGAAGTTCTGGATTGCCGGGATGCGGAATACGCCGGTTTCGCGTTCGGGCATGTCGGGAAACTCGGGCGCGACGATCAGCACCTCGTGCCCGCGACGCCGATACTCGCTACTGAAAGCCTCGACCGAGCGAGCGACGCCGCCGACGTGCGGGGTTGCGGTGTTGGTAAAGATCGCGATTTTCATGCCGGCATCCCCTCGCGCCGTAACTCGATGCCGCGGCTTCCCGGCGCGGCGCTGATCGCGTCGAAGCCCGGCAGGCGAATATCGATCGGCGGCTCGTCGCCACGCCAGTCGGGATCCCAGTCGAGCCGGACCGCACCGCCGTCGAGCGGCGTCAGCGTAATCGTCAACACGCCGTAGTCGGTCGGCGCAGGGCCGAAGCGGACCGGCTCGCCGGCTTCGAGCCAGCGTATCGGCACGCCCGAACACAGCACCAGGCGATCACCCTCTTCGCGGACGAAACAATTGCGCAGCATCAGCAGCCACTCGGCCGCCGCCCAGACATGATGGCCGTCGCCCATGCAGCCGCCACCGGTACGCGGATGAATCGCCTCGGGCCATTGCCCGGTCGGCGACGCCAGCTCGGCAACCGCGTCGATCAGCTCGAGGTAGCGCGGATCGCCCGCGCGCAACAGGACTTGCGCAACCTCCAGGGTCAGGTAAGCGTTGAGGCCCGAGTGAATCATGTCCTGGAAAAAAGCGCCGTCGACGAAACAGCGCTCGAGCAGGAATTCGACGCAATCGAGCAGGCGCGGATCGTCAGCTTCGCAGGCGGCGAGCGGGTAACCGAGCGCGATCGAACCGATCGCGCCGGCGTCGAGCCGCCGGTAGGGCGACGCCGGCATGCCCGGACGGCCGAGGCGCGCGGCGCAGGCCGCGAGGCTACGGTCGACGGCGGCGGCGAAATCGTCGGCTTCGGCGCGGTACGCGGCGGCGTCGTGCGGATCGCTGTCAGCCAGCAGCTCGCTCGCCGCGCGCAAGCCGGCAATGCACCAGAAGTCGTCCCAGTAGTAATAGTCGTTCGGGCCGAGATGCTCGGCGCTGAAACCAGCGGGCAACAACCCGGCGTGCGGCGCGTCGAGGTCGTCGGGCTGACGCTTGCGCATGATCCAGCGTGCGCCGCGCCGAATCGGCTGGCGCCAGTGTTCGCCGAGCTTGCGACCGGTCAGGCGCTCGAATCGGCGCAAAATCCACAACACTTCGCCGTTGGCATCCCATTCACCCTCCTGCGAGCGGAAGTAACCGAGCGCGGTCTGGCGTTCGGTGAAGCGCGCGAGCGCGCGCTCGGCACGATCGTCGAACCCGGCGCACAGCAGCGCGTGGATGATGAAGGCGGCATCGCGAAACCAGAAACGCTTGTAGGTATAGGGTCCGGGGTAAACCTCGTCCGGCGAATGCAGGATCAGCGACGTGATCGCGGCGTCGAACAGGTAGCGGAAATGCGGTTCCGGGCATTCGAGGCGACAGGCGCGCCGGCGCAATGCGCTCCAGGCCTCGCCGCTGGAATCCTCGACGCGTCCGTCGAGCGGAATGTCGACGCGCAGCGATCCGCCGCCATCATCACCGAGCGGAAACATCGCCGCCGCGGTCACGAGTCCGAGGTCGCAGCGTCCGCGCAATTCGTCGGTCTTGTCGGCGAGGTGGATGTAGACATCGCCATCACGATAATCGGACACGTGATGACGCGCCGCCGACCTGTCGAAGCCGACGCGCTGTCGGCCATCGATTCGCCAGCCGCGGCGATCCGCATCGAGCTCGACCTCGTGAATGAAGCTGACGCCCTCGGCATTGCAAGGACGCAGCGCCAGCACCAACCAGCCCGCGCCGGTGCCCGCGGCTTCGATCGACAGTTGGCAGACCGGCCGGCCGGCTTCGATTCGCACGCTCGCGCGGGTCTCGAGCGCGAGGCGTTCGCTGCGGGTTCGCGTCGCGACCGCGAGGCCCGTATCCATTTCCTGGATCTGCTCGCAGACACGCGCGCGCGACGGCAGCAGCATTGCGCCGTCGTCGGCGATGATCCAGGCGTCGAGCGACCAGCCGTCGTACAGTGGCGTCAGCAGCCCGCGCGGGTCGACCAGCGGGAGCGTGTCGCAATCCGGGTAGCCGAGTGCGGTCCAGTTGCGATGCGTCAGGTTGATGTGCGAGATCGAGAACGAGCGCGGCACGAACGACGCGTCGTGCGGATCGAACTGGCGTTCGATCCAGTAGGGCCAGACCCAGTCGAGATTGTGCTGAATCACCTTGCTGTTGATCAGCCCCCGGGCGTGGAATACCACCCCGGCGCGCAGCAGTTCGACCGGCTCGCCGACTTCCGAGGGTTGTGCGAAGTTGCGCAGCCGTGCCAGCAGCTCGATCGGATCGAGAAAGCCCTGGCTGCGCGCCGCCTGGCGAATGACGAAACGCCACGGCAACCAGCGCAGCCAGCTCATGCCGCGCCCTCCGCGTCTGAATCTTCCTGCGCATAGCGCTCCAGCGCGCGCCGCGCGATGCGATTGAGGTAAATCACAGCGACGACAGTCATCACGAAGCCGCCACCGTAGAGCACCCATTCGACCGGCGAACGACCGAGTTCGCGCTGACCGAGCGTCGCGAGATTGGCCGCGATCGATCCGAGATAGACATTGTGTACCGAGTACGGCACCAGGCCGATCGTGGTGCCGAGCACGAAACCGCGAAAACCGAAGCTCGACAGGCCGAATACGTAGTTCGACAACTTGCCCGGGAAAAACGGAATCAGACGCGTCAACATGACGACTTTCCAGTCATGACGCGCCATCTCGGCATCGATCAGGCGCATCTTGTCGTGCGTCCTGACGAAGGCCCGCGCGCGTTCGCCGAACAGGTAGCGCGCGATCAGGAATGCCAGCGCGGCGCCGAGCGCCGTGCCGGCGACGACGTAGATCGAGCCTTCGACGACGCCGAAAACGAATCCGGCGCCGGTCGTCAGCAGGATGCCGGGCACCAGCAAGACGACGGCCACGGCCATGATCAAAACGAACAGCAACGCCGCCCAGGCGCCCTGCCGGTCGATCCACTCGAGCACCTCGATGAGCTGCTCGTGGACGTCGAAATAGAACAGTACGGCGACGATCGCGGCGACCGCGAGGGTGCCCACGACGATCGCGCCGAGCGGCGACTTGACCGGTTCCGGTAAATAGCTGACTGGCATGGCCGCTATAGGGTAGTCATCCCCTCGCGCCAGTCAAATCTTCCCACGAATCGGGTCCTAGCGAACAAAAGCAATCGGGATTTGCAGGTCATTGCGAGGAGCACCGACCGAAGGTCGGGGCGACGAAGCAACCTCCCGATTCTTGCTCGATCCCGGGAGATTGCCTCGCCGGCGCTTAGCGCCAGGGATGACGCGTATGCAGATTATGCAGGAGCAATTTTCTGCCGCTATGACGGCCCGGATCAGAGTTCGCGGCCGGCGCGCAGTTCGCGCAAGCGGATTACCGCGCGCGCGCCCAGCGTCATGAAGGGCTCCGGCAACAGCCGCTGCGGCGGCGGTTCCGGCGCATAGTCCGGCACCAGGCTGGCGCCGGCATGTTCGGCCGCCTGTTCGGCGGCGACGATGCCGGCGATCGTGCCGCGGGTCGTGCCGAGGCCATTCTGGCAGCAGGCACTGTAGAGGCCATCGGCGAGCCGGCCGAGCGCCCAGACGTCGTTGCGCGACAGGCACAGCCGCCCCGACCAGCGGTATTCCATCTCGATGCCGGCGAGCGCCGGAAAGCGCGCCGCGAAAGTGCGGTCGTGATCGCGCGCGATTCTCGCGAGCCGGTCCGGAGGAAGTTCCAGCGACGGCTCGTAGGTGCAGCGGTTGCGGATCACGAGGCGCGCGCCGCCGGCGGGATCGACGATCTTGCGCACCGTCGAGCCGATCGGATCGGCCGGGGTAAATCCCCAGGTCGCGGCGCCGCCGAGCCCGGCCGACTCGTCCGCGGACAGCGCGCGCGTCATCGACGCGTAGAGATTGATGTGCATCAGTCGGTGACGGTAGAATCCGAAGGTTTCGACCAGCCCGTTGACCGCGAGGATCACGCGCCGCGCCCGCACCGCGCCGGCGGTGGTCGTGGCCAGCCAGCCAGTGCCATCGCGGCGCAGTTCGCGCACCGGCGAATGCTCGTACAGTTCGCAAGCCTCGCGCGCGGCCAACGCGTCGGCGAGGCTGCGCACGTATTGTGCCGGCTGGATCAGCGCGGTGCCCGGCGTGCGCAATCCGCCGCGGTAATAATCGCTGCCGCACAGTTCGCGCATCGCCGCGGTGTCGAGTAACTCGTAGGGCTCGCCGAGCGCGTCGAGATCGGTCGCGTACTCGCGATTATGGCGCTCGCCGACCTGGCCGGCAGCAGCGTTGACCTTGCCGCAAGGATCGAAGCTGCCGGGCGGAAAGTCGTAAGCCGCGGCGCAATCCGCCGCGAATGCGATCGCCGCGCGGTTCATGCGGATGTACCGCAAGTCGCGCGCATTCTCGCCGCCGCTGCCGTAGGCGCCGCGGCTCAACGCGTGCGGCAGATCGATCATGAAACCGGAATTGCGCCCCGCCGGGCCGCTCGCGACCGCGTGAGCTTCGAGGATTGTGATCTTCGCCGCCGGCTCGAGCTGGCGCAGTCGACGCGCCGCCGACAGGCCGGCAAAGCCGGCACCGATGACGAGAAAATCGCAGTCGGCTTCCCACGCGAGCGCTTGGCCGCGGGCGCGCGGCGGCAGGATCGCGTCCCAGCCGCTGGCGCCCAGATCGGCCGGCTTCAGCTCGACCCAGCTCACCGCCGTCAGTCGACGAGATCCGCGGCGCGCGGATCGGCGAGGTCGATCCAGATCGTCTTGAGCTCGGTGTACTGGTCGTGGGCGTGCAGCGAGTTGTCGCGCCCGCCGAATCCCGATTGCTTGTAGCCGCCGAACGGCGTCGTGATATCGCCTTCGCCGTAGCAATTGATCGTGACCGTGCCGGCGCGAATCTCGCGCGCCGTGCGCAGCGCCTGGCGGGCGCTGGCGGAAAACACGCTTGCCGCCAGTCCGTATTCGGTGTCGTTGGCGAGCGCGATCGCTTCGCTTGTCGAGCGTACAGTGATCACCGCGAGCACCGGGCCGAAGATTTCCTCGCGCGCGAGCCTGTCGCCCGGTTTGACGCCATCGATGACGGTCGGATGGACGTAGCGGCCGTCGACGATCTTGCCGCCGAGCGCCGGCTTCTTGCCCTTGAGATAACCCGACACTTTCCTGAAGTGCTGCTTGTCGACGAGCGCGCCGAGATGATGCTTCGGATCGAGCGGATCGCCGGTCTTCCAGTCGCGTATCCGCGCGGCGATGCGTTTCATCAGCTGGTCTTTTATATTTTCGTGCACGATCAGGCGCGAGCTCGCCGAGCAGTTTTCGCCCATGTTCCAGAACGCGCCGTTGACGACGTGCTCGGCGACGCGGTCGAGATCCTCGGCATCCTCGAGCACCACCGCCGGGTTCTTGCCGCCGCACTCGAGCACGATCTTCTTCAGGTTCGATTCGGCCGCGTAGGCCAGAAATCGCCGCCCGGTATCGGTCGAGCCGGTAAACGAGATCATGTCGACATCCATGTGGCGCCCCAGCGGCTCGCCGACCTCAGGACCGAGCCCCGGCAACACGTTCAGCACGCCGCGCGGCAGGCCGGCCTCGAACGCGAGTTCGGCGAGCCGGAGCGCGGTCAGGCTGGTCTGTTCGGCCGGTTTCAGGATCACCGAGTTGCCGCTGGCGAGCGCCGGGCCGAGTTTCCAGGCCGCCATCAGCAGCGGGAAATTCCACGGCAGCACGCAACCCACCACGCCGATCGGTTCGCGCACGACCATCGCCATCGCGTCGTCACCGACCGGCGCATTCTGGTCGTAGATCTTGTCGGCTGCTTCCGCGTGCCACAGCAGGCAGTCGATCGCTTCCGGCAGGTCGATCAGCGCGCAGTCGCGCACCGGCTTGCCCGAATCGAGCGATTCCATCACCGCGAGTTCGTGGCGGTTGCGCCGCATCAGCTTGGCGAGTCGAATCAGGATCGCCTTGCGCTCGCCCGGATGCATCCGGCTCCAGCGCCCGTCGGCGAAGGCTTCGCGCGCCTTCCTGACCGCGAAATCGACGTCCTTCGCACCGCAAGCCGCGATCTTCGCGAGCGTCTTGCCGGTCGCCGGATTGATCGACGCGAAGGTTTTCTTCGAGCGCGCCGCCTGGTACTTGCCGTCGATGAACGCGTTGCGCGGCAGCACGAGGTCGTCGGCGAGCGCGCGGTATTCGGCTCGGGTGAGTAATTCGCTCATTGGCTGTTACCTGCCTGGATGTCTGCAAAAGTCGTGTTCATGACGCGGATGACCTGCTCGAGCGCGCGCTCGTCGTCCTTGTTGAGCGGCTTGAGCGGCCGCCGCGGCGGCCCGGCCGGCAAGCCGCGCAGGCTCATGCCGTGCTTGACGCACTGGACGAACTTGCCGCCCTGCTCGAGCACGCGCATCAGCGGCATCATCGCCGACATGATCGCGCGGCCGCGGGTGAAATCGCCGTCGAGGGCGCAGGTCTCGTACAGCGCAATGTGGATTTCCGGCGCAAAGTTCGAGCCCGCGCAAACCCACGAGCGCGCCCCCCAGGCGAAGAATTCGAGCGCCTGGTCGTCCATGCCGCAGGACAGCTGGATGTGCGGGTAGTCGCGCGCCAGCAGGTGAATACGATTGACGTCGCCCGAGCTTTCCTTGATCGCGCAGAAGTTCGGCGAACGGCCGACGCGGTCGAGGTATTCCTCGCCCATCTGCGCGCCCATGCGGTCGGGATAGTTGTAGAGAATGATCGGCAGGTTCGCGATGCGGTCGATGGCCAGTGCGTGCAGCGCATTTTCGCGTTCGGTCGGCAGCGAGTAAGGTGGCGTCGCGACCAGCAGCGCATCGGCGCCGTTGGCGACCGCGGCCCTGGCAAACTCGATCGAATCCTCGGTGCGCAGCGCGCCGGTACCGGCGATAAACGCGACGCGGCCCCTGATTTGCCGCTTGAAAAACTTCATCAGCGCGCAGCGTTCTTCCATCGTCTGCGCGTAGTACTCGCCGGTGGTGCCGGCGCTGATCAGGCCGTGCACGCCGGCGTCGATCAGAAACTCGATGATTTCGGCCAGCCGATCGTAGTCGATGTCGTGGTCGTCGTGGTACGGGGTGACGACCGGCGTATAGATACCTTCGAATTGCATGGCGGTGTTCCGGGTCAGGCGTTCGCCGCTTGGATCTCGTCGACCAGCGGATCGGGTTTGACGAAGTAATCGAGCAGGTCACGCGACAACTCCCAGTGTTCGACGATCAGCGCGACCATGCGCTCGCTGTCGCCGGACGCGAGCGCATCGATCATTTCGTCGTGGTGCGCGAGCGCCGCGCGGTTGCGGCGCTGCATTTCGGGGTCGCGCGGACGGTAGAACGTCTGGCTGATGCGCGCGTGATCGATCAGCAAGCGGTCGTAGCTGGGCTTGAGGTAGGGATTATCCGCCATTTCGCCCATCAGCGCGTGGAAGCGCTGGTTGTGGTAGACCATCGCCGCGCTGTCGCCGGCGTCGATCGCGGCGCGGAATTTTTCCTGGGTCTCCCGCATCGCGTCGAGTTGCGCCGGTTTCGCATTGTGCGCGGCCAGCCGGCCGACCGCGGCGTAGATCATCGGCGCGGTCTGGAAAAAGTCGCGCAGCACGCGGTGACTCATCGACGACACCGACGCGCCACGGTGGCTGACGATCTCGACATAACCCTCGCCGGCCAGCGCGCGCAGGATTTCGCGCAGTGGCGTTCGCGAGATTCGGTAGTGCGCGCTCAACCGGGCTTCGTCGAGAGCGGTTCCCGGTTCGAGTTCGAGCGTCAGGATACGCCGCTTGAGGTCGTCGTGAATTGCCGGTTTATCCATCTCGTCTATTGCATAATGTTAGTATACATATCGTATACAAAAGAGAAACGCTGTCAATAGCCCGCCTCGAGCCATCTTCGAGGCGTAGCGAGGCAAACCCTCGATAATCGCGTCATTGCGAGCGCAGCGAAGCAATCTCCAGGGATCGGGCCAGCGCCAGGAGGTTGCTTCGTCGCTCGTGCCTGCGGCTCGCGCTCCTCGCAATGACGTTCAATCAACCGGACTCGCGCGAATTTCGGATACGGCTCGGAAAATATCGCCGAAACGCAAGATTTAGCGGCGGAGGATCGCGAGCCAGCGCCAGAAATTGAGCAGCGAGGCGAGCGACGCGGCAACGTAGGTCAGCGCCGCTGCGCGCAGGATCGAGCGCGCGGCCGGTTTTTGCCGCTCGTCGAGGTAACCGGACTCGAGCAGCGGCAGGGCCTTGCGGAAACTCGCGTCGAGTTCGACCGGCAGCGTTACCAGGTGCACGACGATCGCGAAACCCATGATCAGGAAGGCGCCGATGATATTCAGCAGTGCCGCCGCCGGCACCTTCGTGATCAGCACCGAGAGCGGCGCGGCGAACAGCAGAAAGGAGCCGATCAGCTGGGCGACGCCCGAGAGTCGCGCGAGTCGCGTGCGCCAGACGAACAGCGGCTCGCCGGCGGCATGCTGCAGCGCGTGGCCGCACTCGTGCGCGGCGACCGTGATTGCGGTCAGCGTCTTGCCGTCGTACTTGTCGGGGGTCAGGCGCACCGCGCGCGCCAGCGGATCGTAGTGATCGCCCTGCTCGGTGACCTCGACGCTGATTTCGCCGAGATCGTAGCGGTCGAGCAAATGCCGCGCGAGCTCGC
>JBFFXR010000039.1:0-20698 GCA_041569645.1 Gammaproteobacteria bacterium | reverse complement strand
GGCCGAGGTCTTCGACGTCGCCAACGCGGTGCTCGACGGCACCGACGCGGTCATGCTGTCGGCCGAGACCGCGACCGGGCGTTACCCGGTGCATACCGTCAGATCCATGTCGAACATCTGTCTGAACGCCGAAACCCACCAACACGCGATCAAGTCGCGGCATCGGCTCGACGATACGTTCAGGCGCGTCGACGAGGCGATCGCGATGGCGACGATGTATACCGCGAACCATCTCAACGTGCGCGCAATCGCGGCGTTGACCGAGTCGGGTTCGACGGCACTGTGGATGTCGCGCATCTCGTCGGGCATTCCGATTTACGCGCTGTCGAGGCACGAGTCGACCAATCGCAAGGTCAATCTCTATCGCGGCGTGTTCCCGGTTTACTTTCCGACCGTGCACACCAACCACGCCGAGGCCAACCAGGAAGCGGTCGACATGATGAAGGCGCGCGGCACGATCGCCGACGGCGATCTGGTCATCATCACCAAGGGCGACCTGATGGGCACCGGCGGCGGTACCAACGCGATGAAGATCGTCGAAGTCGGCAACATGCCGCAATTCGTCGCCTAGCGCCCAGCTCCGGGCATTTTAACGTCATTGCGAGGAGCCCCGGCGAAAGCCGGGGCGACGAAGCAACCTCCGTGGACTAGCCCGAACCCGGGAGATTGCTTCGCTGCTCGCGTAACGACGAAGTCAAGTCCTCGCCATCACGACCAGAGTGAAAGTCGTCCAGCCCGATGAAATCCGGGTCAGTACAAGGTCACGGCATCAGGCCGCCTCGACGCGCCGTGGTTCGGCGCCGCGCAGCAGGTTGTAGGCAAACAGCGCCAGCCCGGCCCAGATGCCGGCAAAGCCGATCAGCTTGTCGATACCGAGCGGCTCGCCGAGGATCAATACCCCCGACAGAAACTGCAACGACGGCGTCACGTAGAATAGTACGCCGACCGTCGTCATCGGCAGCAGTCGGGTACCGGCGGCAAAAAAAGCCAGCGGTGCGACGGTAACCGGCCCGCCCAGAATCAGCCACCAGTCGGTTGCGCTATCGAGGTGCAAAAACAGCGCGTCGCCGCGGTGGTGCAGCCAGCCGATCAGCGCGAGCACGAAGGGCAACAGCAACAGGACCTCGACGAACAACCCCGGCACCGCGTTGATCGGCATGCGTTTGCGCAGTAGTCCGTAGGCCGCGAAGCTCACGCCGACGGCGAAACCGGTCCACGGTACGACGCCGGTAGCGACCATGTAGTAAAGCACGCCACCGCCGGCCAGCGCGACCGCGACGAGGTCGAGGCGTGCGAGCCGCTCGCGGAACACGACGATGCCGGCGAGCACGTTGAGCAGCGGTGTCAGAAAATAACCCATGCTCGCCTCGACGACCCGCTCGTTGGCCACCGCCCAGATGTAGACACCCCAGTTCAGACTGATCACGAGGCTCGAAGTCGCAAGCCAGCCGAGGTCGCCGGCCGAGCGCAGCGCCGCGGCGACCTGGTCGCGGCGACGTTCGCTGGCGAGCACCAGCAGCGCGAGCACCGGCGCCGACCATGCCATGCGGTGCAGCAAGACCTCGAGCGGTGGCACGTGACGGAGCAGCGCCCAGTAGAGCGGGAACAGGCCCCAGCCGACGTAACCGGTGAGGATGACGGCGTAGCCGCGATTCACCCGCTCAGCGCCGCCGCAAATCGCGCGCGAGCACGAGAATCAGGCCAACGACCTGCAGAAAAATCGCGATGCTGAACAGGCGCGCGTTGGCCCGCTCGAGCGGCATCTTCGCTTCCTGAAGCTCGAGCGTCTTGAAATAGGTGTCGTTGATCGATTCGATTAGCGCCTGCTGCGCGGCGAGGCTGATCTCGAGCAGCAGGTCGAGATCGGCGCCGGTGGCCTGCGCGATGCGTTCGGCGAACGGTGTCAGGTCATGGGTGTCGACCAGGCGCTCGAGGTAGCGCCGGTAGAAGCGCTCGATTCGCTCCGGCTGCATCGAGGTCCCGGTCAGCAGCAGGATGAAAAACTCCTGCTTGCGTTCGACCTCGGTCTTCGATTGCCACAGGCTGTCGATCAGCACCTGCTGATCGTTGATGCGCCGGTCGAGCGCGTTGATCTCGTCGTTGTTCAGGCCGATGAAGTAATGGGTAATCACGGCCGACAGAATGTTGAACAGAATTCCGGTGAGCACGAACACCCAGGGCGCGAGCAGGCGGTCGAGCTTCGATTCAGCCATCGGCGGGTTCGAATATCGGCGGCAGCGGCGCGCCGGGCGCGCAGGTAAACAGCGGGCCATCGTACCGGGTCGCGAGGTCGGCGGCGTTGTCCATGCCGGCTTCGTGGTCGACGCCGAGCCGGTTCAGAACCAGCGCGGCGAGCTCGAGCCCGCGCGCGGCGATCGCTTCGATCACCAGCAAGGCCTGATTGACCGCGCCGACGCGGTCGTCGACGACGGCGATCAGCGGCAGGCCGAGCGCGGCGGCGAGGTCGGCGTTGAGGCCGTCCTCGGCGAGCGGCGACAGCAAGCCGCCGGCGCCTTCGACCAGCAAGATATCGGCGTCGTTGGCGTTGCGGCAGGCGGCGATCAGCGCGGCGAGTTCGAGCCTGCGGCCTTCGAGGCGCGCGGCACGATGCGGCGCGAGCGCGGCGCGAAATCGATACGGCGCGATCAGGTCGACCGGCTCGCGACCGCCGTTGGCGTCGGCGAGCGCCTGTGCGTCGTGGGTCAGCAACTCGCCGCCGGCGCCCACCTCGCAGCCCGACTCGGCGGGCTTGCGCGTCGCGATGCGCCGGCCGTGCTCGCGCAGCTGGCGCACGATTTCACAGCCGACATAGGTCTTGCCGACGTCGGTGTCCGATCCGGTGATGAAATAGCCCTCGGCGGCGAGCGGAATCATGCCGGCATTCTCGGCAGTTTGCCCGGTGACTGCAAGCATCGGCCCGGGCCTCTGCTATAATCGCGCGCGTTTTCGCAACCTCGCGCGACGATGCAGGAATTTTCCGTAGGCCAGCGCTGGATCAGTGCGGCCGAACTTCACCTCGGCCTCGGCATGGTGATCGAGATCGAGCACCGTACCGTCAGTATCGTTTTTCCGACCACCGGGGAAACCCGTATCTATGCGCGCGCCGACGCACCGCTGACCCGGGTGCACTTTCGCGAGGGCGAATGGGTCGAGCAGCAGGACGGCGAAGCGCTGCAGGTGCTGTCGCTGTCCGAGGCGGGGGGGCTGATCACTTACCACTGCGCCGACGAGCACGGCGCGCGCGTCGACCTGCCCGAGGGGCGACTGAGCAACTTCATTCAGCTGAACCAGCCTGGCGAACGTCTGCTCAACGCGCAGATCGATCGCAATAAATGGTTCAGCCTGCGCTGCGCGGCGCGCGAAATCTCCAATCGCCTGCAACAGTCGGACGTCTACGGGCTCGCCGGCTGCCGCACGAGCCTGATCGCGCATCAGCTATACATCGCCTACGAAGTATCGCGACGCTACGCGCCGCGCGTGCTGCTGGCCGACGAGGTCGGCCTCGGCAAGACCATCGAGGCCGGGCTGATCCTGCACCAGCAGCTGTTGCTCGAGCGCGCCCGCCGCGTGCTGATCGTGGTGCCGGAATCGCTCGTGCACCAGTGGCTGGTCGAGATGCTGCGCCGCTTCAACCTGATGTTCCGGATCTTCGACGAAGCGCGCTTCGGCGACGACGAAGTCGACGACGAAATTGACGACGAGGCCGATGCCGAGGCGGGCGAAAACCCTTATCACGGCGAACAGCTGGTGCTGTGCTCGCTGGAATTTCTGCTGCGCCATCCGCAGCAGGCCGCCTGGGCGCGCGACGGCGAGTGGGACCTGCTGGTCGTCGACGAGGCGCATCACCTCGAATGGACGCCCGACGCGGCGAGCGACGCCTATCGGCTGGTCGAGGCGCTCGCCGCCGAGACCGCGGGCCTGCTGCTGCTGACCGCGACGCCCGAGCAGCTCGGCAAGGAGAGTCACTTCGCCCGCCTGCGGCTGCTCGACCCCGATCGATTCGCCGATCTCGGCCGCTTTCTCGACGACGAGCAGGGCTACGGCGAGCTCGCCGACCAGGTCGAGGCGATGCTCGACGACCCCGCAGGCGCCGCCGAGGTCGACGATCTGCTCGACCGGCACGGCACGGGCCGGGTGCTGTTTCGCAATACGCGTCACGTCGTGCAGGGCTTTCCCGAGCGCGAGGTGTTGCCGGCGAGCCTGCCGGCCGGCGTCAGCGAGGAGCGCTACTGCGACTGGTTAGGCGACCTGCTGCGCGAATTGCGCGACAAGAAGGTGCTCGTTATTGCCGCCGCCGCGTCGACCGCCATCGGGCTCGCGGCCGCGCTCAAACGTCGGTTCGGGCTGCGCGCGGCGACCTTTCACGAGGGCATGACACTCCTCGAGCGCGACCGCGCCGCGGCCTGGTTCGCCGATCCGGACGACGGCGCGCAGCTGCTGGTGTGCTCGGAAATCGGCAGCGAGGGGCGCAACTTCCAGTTCGCGCATCACCTAGTACTCTACGACCTGCCGCGCAATCCCGACCTGCTCGAGCAGCGCATTGGCCGGCTCGACCGCATCGGCCAGAGCGCGGTTATCCGTATCCACGTGCCCTACGCCGCCGGCAGCGAGCGCGAAGTGCTGTTTCGCTGGTACCACGAGGGGCTCGATGCGTTCCGCCATACCTGTCCGGCCGGCCACCAGGTCTTTCAGAATCTGCAGCGCGAGCTCGAGCGCCAGCTCGCCGAACCGATGCTGCCGCTCGAAGACCTGCTCGGCCGCACGCGCGACCTGCACGCGCGCTTCAATGCCGAACTGCAGCAGGGCCGCGACCGACTGCTGGAAATCAATTCCTGTCGACCGCGCGTCGCCGAGCGCCTGATCGACGAGGCGCTCGCGCGCGAAAACGATCTCGACCTGTTCGGATTCATGGAGCGAATCTACGACTGTTACGGCGTCAACAGCGACATCCGCGGCGCCAGTCGCTGGGTCATAACGCCCGGCGACAACATGCTGACGCCGATGCCGGGGCTGCCGGAAGACGGTATGACCGTGACCTACGATCGCAGCGCCGCGCTGGCCAACGAGGATTTGCACTACCTGACCTGGGAGCACCCGTTCGTGCGCAACGCGATGGACATGATCCTGTCGAGCGAGTTCGGTAACACCGCGCTGGTAGCGCTCGCTGGCGCCGGAGTCGAACCGGGTACGGTGCTCGCCGAGTGTCATTTCCTGATGGACTTCAGCGACCTTGCGCGCAGCCACCGCGAGCGTTATTTCCCGAACGCCAGCATTCGCGTCGTGCTCGACGAGCGAGGTGGCGAGCATTCCGGGCGGATCGAGTTCGATCCGGCGCAAATGCTGCCGCAGCGTGTCGACCGCGATACCGCGATCAAGATCGTCAAGGCACGCCAGGCCGAACTCGGCCAGATCCTCGAGCAGGCCGAACTGGTCGCCGAAGCGCAGGTGCCGGCGCTGATCGCGGCGGCCCGCGAGCGCGGCCGCGAGCTGCTCGGCCACGAGATCGAACGGCTCGAGGCGCTGCGCAACGTCAACCCCGGCGTGCGCGAGGACGAGATCCAGTTCTTTCGCGCCGAGCTCGACGCCTTCGAAACCGCGCTCGGCCATGCCCGTCCGCGCCTCGACGCCGTCCGCGTCATCGTCGCCACCTGACCCCCACACACGTAACCAAGCATAATTTATTCAGAGAGATTACTTTGAATAAGAATTAGGCGCATCTGACTATTTATTGTCGGATCCGGGGTTGCGTGAACATTCATTGCGCATGAAACGCGTAATCGAGGCCCGAGGGGGTTGACATACATACCGGTCGGTATTATAAAGCATACCAACTGGTATGTATGTGACATGAACGGATTGACCGACAACGACGTCTACTGGTGGCGACCGCTCGACGACGCGCCGCTCGATACACGCGACAAAATCCTGTTCGCGGCTTACAAGGAGATTCACCTCAACGGCTTTCAGTCGGCGAGCCTGAGCAATATCCTCGCGCAGACCGGCGTGACCAAGGGCGCGCTTTACCACCACTTCAAGAGCAAGACCGAGCTCGGCTACGCGGTCATCGACGAAGTCATCGCGCGGCGCATCCACCTGAGTTTCATTCGCCCGCTCGAAGACCTCGACGACCCGCTCGAGGGTTTCATCGACATGATCCGCCACGCCGGCGCGACCTTTTCGATGACCGACATCGAACTCGGCTGCCCGCTGAGCGTACTGGCACAGGAGATGGCGCCGATCGACGAAGGTTTCCGCACCCGCCTGACCGACATCTACGATCAATGGCACGCGTCGATCGCGCGGGTACTGCGGCGCGCCGGCGAAGCCGGCGCGCTCATCGACGCGGTCGACCCGGACACGCTCGCGGTGATGATCGCCGCGACCCTCGAGGGCAGCCTGAGCGCGGCCAAGGTCGCCCAGGATCTCGACAAGCTGCACCAGTGCGGCGCCGGTCTCATCCAGTTTCTGCAGCTGATCCGAAAATAATTCGAGAGAACACGACCATGGCGCGCGGATATTCGCAATTCATCCTCGAGTACAAATGGACGGTGGTGCTGCTGGCGGTCGTCTGGATCGCGGTCATGGGCGCCGGCGCGCGCCACCTGAGCTTCACCAACGACTACCGCGTCTTCTTCGGCGAGGACAATCCGCAACTGGTCGCGTTCGAGTACCTGCAGGACACCTACTCGAAGAACGACAACGTCATGTTCGTGCTGGTGCCGGACGACGGCGAGGTCTTTACCCGCGAAACCCTCGCCGCGGTCGCGTGGCTGACCGAGCGCGCGTGGGAGACGCCTTTTTCGACCCGCGTCGAGTCGCTCAGCAACTACCAACATACGGCGGCCGACGGTGACGACCTGGTGGTCGCCGATCTCGCCTACCAACCCGAAAACCTGAGCGATGCGGAGCTCGCGCGCATCCGCGAAATCGCGATCAACGAGCCGGTGCTCGTCAACCGGCTGGTATCGCCGCGCGCTCACGTCACCGGCGTCAACGTGACGATCGAGCTCCCCGGCGTCGACCAGACCGCGGAAAACCCCGAAGTCGTCGCGTTCGTGCGCGCGCTCGCGGCCGAATTCGAGCAGGCCTTTGCGGAGATCGACGTCCGGCTCACCGGGATCGCGATGATGAACAATGCCTTCACCGAGGCGAGCCAGTACGACATGTCGACGCTGTTTCCGCTGATGCTCGTGATGTTCGTCGTCGTGCTCTACTTCTGGGTGCGCGGCTTCGCCGGCACGCTCGCGACGCTCGTCATCATCATCTTCTCGATCGTCGGCGCGATGGGCATGGCCGGCTGGCTCGGCATCGAACTCACGCCGCCGTCGTTCTCGGCGATCATGATCATCCCGACGATGGCGATCGCCGACAGCGTGCACGTGCTGATGAGCTACGTTATCGCGCTGCGCCGAGGCGAGAGCAAGCACGCGGCAATGGTCGACAGC
Source organism: Gammaproteobacteria bacterium (assembly GCA_041569645.1). GTDB lineage: Bacteria > Pseudomonadota > Gammaproteobacteria. The sequence goes on along the minus strand of JBFFXR010000039.1, from coordinate 13,253 downwards.
ATCCGCATCAACCTGCAGCCGGTGTTCCTGACCAGCATTACGACCGCGATCGGATTTCTGAGCATGAACTTCTCCGACGCGCCGCCGTTCCACGACCTCGGCAATATCGTCGCGATGGGCGTCATGATCGCGTTCGTGCTGTCGGTGACTTTCCTGCCGGCGGTCATGATGATCCTGCCGGGTCGCCAGCCGACCGCCGAGTCGGCGTCGAGCCGGCTGATGGCGCGCTTCGCCGAGTTCGTCATCGCCAGACGCGCCCGGCTGCTCGTCGGCATGGGGCTCGGCTGCCTGGTCGTGATCGCGTTCGTGCCGAGCAACGAACTCAACGACAATTTCGTCAAGTATTTCAGCGAGCGTATCGAGTTTCGCCGCGACGCCGACTTCGCCTCGGAGAATCTCGCCGGCCTGTACATGATCGACTACTCGCTCGATTCGGGCGAGGAAGGCGGCGTCAGCAACCCCGAATTCCAGCAATTCATCGAGAACTTCGCCAACTGGTACCGTGCCCAGCCCGAGGTGCAGCACGTCAACGTCATCACCGATACCTTCAAGCGCCTGAACAAGAGCATGCACGGTGACGATACGTCCTGGTACCGGCTGCCCGACCAGCGTGACCTCGCGGCGCAGTACCTGCTGCTCTATGAGCTATCGTTGCCCTACGGTCTCGATCTCAACAACCAGCTCAACATCGACAAGTCGGCGACGCGCATGACCGTGATGCTGCACAACATGACGACCCGAACCGTACTTGCGCTCGAGGCGCGCGCGCAAGCCTGGCTGCGCGACAATTCGCCGCCGGGCCTTGCGGCCGCCGGCGCCAGTCCGACGATCATGTTCAGTCACATCGGCGAGCGCAACATCAGGAGCATGCTGGTCGGCACGACCGTCGCGCTGGTGCTGATCTCGCTGATCCTCGTGTTCGCGCTGCGCTCGATCAAGATCGGTCTGTTGAGCCTGGTGCCGAACCTGATCCCGGCGGCGCTAGCGTTCGGCGCCTGGGGCCTGTTCGTCGGCCAGGTCGGCCTCGCGCTGTCGGTGGTAACCGGCATGACGCTCGGCATCGTCGTCGACGACACCGTACATTTCCTCAGTAAGTACCTGCGCGCGCGCCGCGAAAAAGGGCTCGATTCGCCCGACGCGGTGCGTTACGCCTTCAACACGGTGGGTCTCGCGCTGGTCGTGACCTCGCTGGTGCTGGTCGCCGGCTTCGGGGTGCTCGCGTTTTCGGCCTTCGTGCTGAATTCGCAGATGGCGATCATGACCGCGGTTACGATCGTATTCGCGATCGTCGCCGATTTTCTGCTGCTGCCGCCGCTGTTGATGGCGATCGATCGCGATAAAAAGCCGGCCGACAGCGCGAGCGATGACGGATTGATGAACTACAAGACGCAGGAGCAAAGCAATGCCTAGACTCAAGCAACTGATCGCATTGGCCTTGCTGGCCTTGCCGCTGACGGCCGTGGCTAGCAGCGCCGAGCAAAGGGGCCTCGAGATCGCGGAGGCGGCCGACGCCTATGACGCCGGTTTCGGCGATTTCGTCGCCGACATGAAAATGATCCTGGCCAACAAGGCCGGCGAGACTTCGACCCGCGAGATCCGTATCCGCACGCTGGAGGTCGAGGGCGACGGCGACAAGAGCCTGTCGATCTTCGACGAGCCGGCCGACGTCAAGGGCACCAAGATGCTGACTTACTCGCACGGGCTCGAGCCCGACGACCAGTGGCTCTACCTGCCGGCGCTGAAGCGCGTCAAGCGCATCAGCTCGCGCAACAAGTCCGGCCCGTTCATGGGATCGACCTTCGCGTTCGAGGACCTCGGCTCGCAGGAAGTCGAGAAATACACCTACAAGTACCTGCGCGACGAACCCTGCGGCGAATGGACCTGTCACGTGATCGAGCGCTACCCGGCCTACGAATATTCGGGCTATACGCGTCAGGTCGTCTGGCTCGATACCGAGGCTTACCGGCTGGTCAAGTCCGAGTTCTACGACCGCAAGCAGTCGTTGCTGAAGACGCTGACGATGAGCGAGTACCAGCAGTTTCTCGATCACTACTGGCGACCCGGCCGGATGGAGATGGTCAACCACCAGACCGGCAAGAGCACGATTCTCGAATGGACGAATTATCGCTTTCGGACCGGCCTGAGCGAGGCCGACTTCCGCTCGCAGACGTTGAAACGCACGAATTGATGCGCTGGATCCCCCCAATCCTCCTCCTCCAGTGCATTGTTACGGCGGCCCCGGTGGCCGCCGATTTTTCTGGCAATGTCGCGATCGAGGCGGTGACGTTTTTCGAGGACGCGCAATTCGACGACCAGTTCGACGACAACGCGACCCTGTCGTTCGAACCGCGCTGGACGACGCACTGGAACGACGGCGACGACCGCTTCAGCGCCGAGCTGTTCCTGCGCGCCGACGGCGAAGACGCGGGGCGTGAACATGCCGATATCCGCGAGCTGTTGTGGCTGCGCATCGACGGCGACAACGAGTGGCGCGTCGGCATCAACACGATGTTCTGGGGCGTGGTCGAATCGCAGCACCTGGTCGACGTGATCAATCAGATCGACGCGGTCGAGGGTATCGATGGCGAGGAAAAGCTCGGCCAGCCGATGTTGCACTGGAAGCGCTATACCGACAGCGGGGTCTTCGACGTGCTGATTCTGGCCGGCTTTCGCGAGCGTACTTTCCAGGAAGCCGAGGGCAGGTTGCGCGCGCCGCTGGTAGTCGACACCGACCAGGCCGGGTACGAGTCCGACGACGAGGAAAGTCACGTCGACCTTGCGTTGCGCTGGTCGCAGACCTACGGCGACCTCGATCTCGGCGTACATTTCTTCGACGGCACCAACCGCGAACCGCTGCTGTTGTCGGGCAGCGACGAAGACGGCGATCCGGTGCTGATTCCGTTCTATGAACAGATGACGCAAATCGGCGTCGATGCGCAGTTGATTTATGAAGACTGGATCTGGCGTCTCGAGTTAATCCGCCGCGAGGCCGACTCGGCCGATCGCAGCGCCTTTGTCGCCGGCTTCGAGTACACGTTCTACGGCATTCTCGATTCGGCCACTGACCTCGGCCTGCTCGCCGAGTATTCCTACGACGACCGGCCCGAAGGCCAGCGCGGCGTGTTCGACCGCGACCTGTTCGTCGGCACGCGCTTCGCGTTCAACGACGTGCAATCGAGCGAGATCCTCGCCGGCCTGATCGTCGACACCGACAACGGCAGCCGGAGCTTTCGCGTCGAGGGCAACCGCCGCTTCGGCGACAGCTTCAGGGGCACGCTCGAGCTGCAGCTGTTCGCCAACGTCGACGACGCCGATCCGCTCGCGGCGCTCGCGAAAGACGATCACCTGCTGCTCGAACTGGCGTACTTTTTCTAGGATCTCCCGGCACATTCGTCGCTGGAATCGCGCCCGCTGCGGGCGCAGGCCGGGCGGCGGCAGGAGCCCGGATATTCAGTCCGCGCCCGTCGGGCGACCCGACGTTTACACCGGCGAACTGCTCAGACCGATTTCGACCAGCCCTGGATATCGAGTAACTCGGCTTCTCGCGGGGTGCCGATATATTTGACCCTGGTGCCCATGATCCAGTCGAACAACGGGAAGGTGATACACCAGTTTTCCTCCTCGTTGGGTGACATGTGGTGCTCGACGTGCCAGGGCATCCATTTGATTGCCCAGGCGGGGTCGCGATGCGCGCGATGGTGGGTGTACCAGTATGCGATCGTGCCGAGGATCAATCCGATACAGATGCCCGGCGACACGAACGCAAACGGAACGAGCACCGCGCAGGCCCACAGGATCATTCGCGGACGAGGGCCGCAATTCGGATCGACGAAACCCCGGGCGCGGGTCGCAACGTGATGGGCGTGCAGGTGAAAACTCCAGAACTTGCCCCGCTGCCTTCCGCGCTGGTGGATGTTCTTGTGCACCAGCCACTCGATGCCGTTGGCCATGACGATGCCGACCGGAATGCCGAGAATCAGATGGAGTGAAAGGTTCAAGGACGCGGCCCTCCCGCAGGGACCGGGCCGGCAGCGAAATTCGGTCGGGACATCGATGGCATGTGTAATATTCGAATCGGAGCAGTTCTCAATATACCTGAACGAGGCGGCGCGAATACGGCTTGCTTCGCCCGGATACATCAACGCTAGCGCCGAAAGACGGTTGCATGATCACAGTTTATTCGCGATTCTCATCGGTAGTCTATATCGATCCGAACCAGGGCAATTGATCGGGAACAAGATCGTGTCTCGCCCGGAAATCAATAATGAAAAGAGATATGAAGATATCAATCGGTAATGAGAGAGGTATATGGGCGATAGTCAGCTTCCCCCGAGCGTTGCGGTAACGGGCGCGACCGGATTTCTCGGTGGACGTCTTGCCGCGGCGCTTGCGAGCAGGGGGGTTAAGGTTTACGCGCTTGGCCGAAACCTCGAAAAGGGCGTTGCTTTGCAGCGATCCGGGGTCGTGTTCAGGCCCGTTCCGTTGGACGATCGGGCAGGACTGACCGAAGTTTTCAAAAGTACCGTTGCCGTGGTACACGCCGCGGCGCTGTCTTCGGCCTGGGGTCGAAAAGAGGATTTCGAGCGGGCCAATGTCGACGGGACGAGAAACGTTATCGACGCGGCCCGGGCCGCGGGCGTCGAGCGCCTGGTCTACATTTCTTCGCCCAGCGTCGTGTCGATAGCCGGGGATCAGCACGACCTGCGGGAAGACGCACCGTACCCGGAGACGCACATTTCGCACTATACCCGCAGCAAAATGCTGGCCGAAATCCTGGTGCGGGAGTCGCCGCTCGAATCGGTCGTATTGCGGCCCAAGGCGATTTACGGTCCCGGCGATACCGCGCTGTTGCCGCGACTGATCCGCGCGGCCCGCAGCGGCCGGCTGCGGCAGATCGGTGACGGCCACGCGACCACCAATCTGACGCACGTCGACGACGTGGTCGACGGTATCGTGCTGGCGCTGGGCAGTCCCGAGGCGGCGAACCGTATCTACACGCTGGCCGGTGACGAGAAGGTCCGGCTCTGGGATATGATCGCCGACCTGACCCGACGCCTGTCGCTGCCGCCGCCGCGGGGATGGATTTCGGTAAGCCGGGCGGATCGCATCGCCTCGGTTCTCGAGGCGCTGTGGCGCGTCCTGCGCCTGCCTGGCGAGCCTCCCCTCACTCGTTATGCGGTCGAGATTCTGGGCTACGACAAGACTTACGACATCGGCGCGGCCAGACGCGATCTGGGCTATACGCCGCAGATCAGGCTCGCCGACGGGATCGATGAACTGGTGCGGCACGAACTCGAAGGAGACAGCCGCGATCCGGGCGGTCAGTTTTGCGCCGTGCACACCTCCGACAGGCGTACCGAAGTCGATATTTCGTTGCTCAACGCCGGCACCGTTTCGACCCGCGGTCTGTATTTCGGCGCAGGCTCGAAGCTGCAGCGCATAACGGTACCGAACCTGTTTGCCGTCATCGAGCATCCGAAGGAGGGCACGATCCTGTTCGATACGGGTTACACGGAGAGGTTTATTGCGGGCACCCGGCACCTGCCGTTTTGCATCTACGCAATGGCGACGCCGGTGAATATCGATATCGCGGCGACCGCGGTCAGCCAGCTTCGCGCCCGGGGAATCAACCCGGAGCAGGTGCGCTGGATCATCCTGTCGCATTTCCATCCGGATCATTGCGGCGGCCTCAGGGATTTTCCGAACGCAACCATCGTTTGCCATCCGGCGGCATGGGATTTCGTGCGCGGCAAAAGCGGCCTCGAAGCCCTGAAATCCGGGATGTTGCCGGGCCATCTGCCGGATGATTTTTGTGCCCGTTTGCAGTTGCTCGACGGCTTCGATGGGGCGCCGGTGGCACCGTTTGCACACACCCACGATCTGTTCAACGACGGATCGATCAGACTGATCGATTTGCCGGGTCACATGCCGGGCCATGTCGGTGCCTGGGTGCAGGCCGACGACAATCAGACCTATGCGCTTGTCGCCGACGCGGTGTGGACGCGGGACGCCATCGATCACCCGCGTTTCAGCATGCATCGACTCCTGGCCGAGGACCGGCCGCGACGCGATGCTACAATTCGGCTGTTGCGTCAACTGAAGCTCGGGCAGCCTTCGATCAACATCATACCTGCACACTGCCCCGCGACCGCGATGGCATTCGATACGGGGTTCAAACCATGAATGATTTCGCCGAGTATCCGGTGCCGTTTCGCATTCTCGGCATGGGCCATTACCTGCCGAGCCGGGTCGTGAGCAATCGCGAGCTCGAAGAGCGCATGGGCCTGCGTCGCGGCTGGATCGAGAAGAAGACCGGGGTGGTCGAGCGGCGTTGGGTCGAACCGGGCGAGACCGCATCCGACATGGCCGCAAACGCTGCCGCGGAAGCATTGCGGGAAGCCGGCATCGGGATCGAAGACGTGTCGCTGATTCTCAATGCGTCCGGGACGTTCCAGCGCGTCATTCCCGACAGTGCAGCGCTGTTCCAGCGCAAGCTCGGCAGTCGCGCCACCGGCATTCCCTGCATGAGCGTGCACACCACCTGCCTGAGTTTTTTGACCGCGATCGAGGTTGCATCGGCATTGCTCGCCAGACAGAGCTACCGGAATATCCTGGTGCTGACGGCCGAAATCGCGTCCTACGGGCTCGATTTTACTTCCCCGGAGAGCGCGTCGCTGTTCGGCGACGCCGCGGTCGCGGCGGTTTTTTCCCGGCCTCGGGCCGACGAGACCGGCCAGGTGCACGCATACCGGATGGAAACCTACGGCGAAGGGGCCGACCTGACCACGATCAACCTGGGCACGGAACGCTATCCGTATGCCCCCGGTTCGGATCCCAGTCACGCGCTGTTCAGCATGGACGGTAAAAAGATTTACCGCTTCGCGCAAAAGCGCAGCAAGGGTTTTTTCGATCGCATGTTCACGGACTTCGCGAGCGAGCTGGAAAACATCGACCTGGTGATCCCGCACCAGTCGACGATGCTGGGAATCATGTCGCTGAAACGGATGGGATTCGATATGAACCGGGTGGTCATCATCCTGCCCGACTACGGCAACTGCGTTGCCGCATCGATCCCGCTGACGCTGTACCACGCAATCCGCAGCGGCCGGCTCCATCGCGGCGACCGATTCCTGATGCTCGGCACGGGCGCCGGCCTGTCGTTGGCGGCGGCTTTATTGACCTACTAGATGAATATCGCGCAACACCTGCTCGACGTGCTGGATAGCGATTCGCAGCAGATTGCGCTGGTCGAAATCGGCGGCGGGCGTTTCTCGAGAGGGCAGCTGCGCGACCGGGTGCTCCTGCGCGCGCGGGCGCTCGCGGATGCCGGCGTAAAGCCGGGCGAGCGGGTTGTCGTCCAGGCCTTTCCGGGCGTCGAGCTGATCGTCTCGGCCGTGGCCGTGCTGGTTGCCGGCGGCGTACTCGTGATCGCGGACCCGAATGTCAGCCAGACGCTGTTCGATCAGCGCATGGAGAATGTCGAACCCGCCTGGTTCGTCGTCGATCGCAGGCTCGGCTGGATGCAGCGCTTCCCCGGTGTGCGCCCGCTCCTGCAGCTGTTCGGGATCGCCTTGCCGGCCTCGGTAAGCCCGCGCCTGGCGCAGCGCCTGACAACTCCCTGCGCGCGAGAACGGAAGTTTTCACCCGCATTCGAGGCCGTGCCGCGAGCCGACGAAGAAGACGCGGTTATCGTCTATACCGGCGGCACGCTGCATGCTCCGAGAGCCGTGCGCCATTCGCACCGCTCGACGAGGTCCTACCTTGACGCGATACGGGAACTGATCGCGCCCTATCGGCTGGGGTGTTATTGCGCGGACCATGTGCAACAGGCCCTGTACGGACTGTATCTCGGCATCGAGGTCTGGACCTCGTTGAAGGAGGGCGAGCGACGGATCGATGCGATTGCGCGTTGCCTGTTCGAAGGTCACGCGGACATGTTTTTCGGGCCGCCGTTCGTCTGGCAGGAAATACTGCGCCTGGCGCGGAGCAGCAGAACGGCGGCGCCGCCCAACCTGCGGCTCGCGATCCTGGGCAGCGCGCCGGTGACGGACAAACTGCTCGGACAATTGCAGCAGTGGTTGCCTGACGCCGCCGAAGTTCTGGTGCTCTACGGTCTGACCGAGACGGGGCCGGTTTGCGTATGCAAGGCGGAAAAACGGTTCTCGAGCGGCTTGCGCGGAAACCTGGTCGGCAGGCCGCTCGGGGGTATCGAACTCTCGATCGCCAATCCCGGCGCCGACGGCATCGGCGAACTCGAAATCAGGGGGGCGTCGGTCTTTTCGGGATACCTCGACCAGGGGCCGAGCGGCGGGGTCGTCAAGACCGGGGATCTCGCGAGCTTATCGGTGATCGACGGTGAACAAAACGTCCTGCTGATGGGGCGTACTAAGGACATGATTATCCGGCGCGGAATCAATATCTATCCCTTCGAGATCGAACCGATCCTGCGCGGAATCTGCGATCGCTCGGGCGAAGCCTTGTGGACCGATTGCGCGCTCGTCGGCGTGTGGGATGCGTCGCGCGAGGACGAGGTGCTGGTTCTTTTCCACGTGCCTCGCAAGCGGCATTCCCGGTCGGAGAACTACCTCAAAGACCGCCTGGGCGAGCAGTTGGGAAGCGAGTTACTGCCGGATGCGCTGATCGAAATCGATCGGCTGCCGACGGCCGGGCGCAATCTCGAAGTGGATAAAGCCGGCCTGCGCACGCTCGCGGCGAAGCGACTGGGCCTCGACGCCGAGCCCGACGGCAGCGCGAAACCGGAACCGGCTGCCGGAAGGAAAATCTCGGCGTGAGCCTCGTGCCTTTTGGCTGGCGGGTACTCTGGTTGAAGCTCAAGGGCGGTACCGCGATCGGCAATCTGCTCGGGCGCCTGGGCCAGGCAGCCATCGTCCAGACGGGTTGGTGGCTGGATGACATTGTCCACCGATCGTGGAAGCGCACCGCTTATCGCGGACCGATATTCATACTCGGCCACCAGCGTACCGGTACGACGATCGTCCAGCGCTCGCTGGCTGGCAGCCCCGACGCGGTCGGCGCAATCCTGTTACAAATGCTGTTTCCGGCGATCAGCCTGTGGTACCTGGGCCGGGCAGGCTCGCTGCTGGACGAATTGCTGGGCGGCCATGCGGCACGCATCGTCGCAGCACGACAGGACAGGCTGTTCGGGGCGCTGGACCGTTTGCATCGCACCCGTCTCGGCGAGATCGAAGAGGACGAATTTTTCTTCTGGACGATTCTCGCCAGTGGCATGTGCGCCAACGGCGATGCCGCCAGCATGGACAATCGCAAGCTGGATTATCTGCGCCAACCGATGTTCTGGCCCGAAGCCAGGCGCGAAGCGATCTGGCGCTGGTACGAGTCCGTGCTGAAAAAGACGGCGTACTTCGCGGTCGCAAGCCAGGGTCGGTCGCCGCGCCCCTGGCTGATCGTCAAGAATCCCGCCTTTTCGTATCGCATCCCCGAGCTGTTGTCGCGGTTCCCGGATGCGAGATTTCTCGTTCTGCACCGGGACCCGTGCGATGCCATCGCTTCGCGATTGAACCTGGTGCAAGGTATCTGGTCGCTCCGCCGCGGGAACCAGAACCTGTCTGCTGAACAGGTCGAGATCATTTACCAGGACAGCCTGCGAATACTGCGTGGCCTCGAAGCCGATGTTGACCGGATTCCGGATGACCGGCGACTGGAGTTGTCCTTCGAAAGATTACGCGCGAATCCCGCCGGGACCATGGCGTCGATCGAAGCGGCATTCGGAATTCGGGCCGCGAGCACGCCGCCCGCGCCCGCCCCGAAGACCGAAATCAAGCTGTCGGATTTCGGGCTGCAGGTCGCCCGCGTGCGTCGCGATTTGCCGGGGCTCTACGCGAGCAAAACCTGGGAGACCGCTTGAAAAGCCCGGTTCGAGCACCCGCCTGGGCGGATCGCGTGGTGGTCGTGGTCGGCCGGAATCGGCACGCGATCGTGCTGCTGGTCATCGGGTTCGCCGTGCTGGCCGCCTTGCAGGCGCGTGAGCTTAAGGTCGACAACTCGCTGACCGCCTGGTTTGCCGAGGATTCCACCCAGCTTGCCGACTATCGCCGCTTTCTCGCAAGCTTTGGCAGCGACGATTTGATTGCCGTCCTGCTCGAGCGCGAATCGGGATTTGCCGATCGGCGAGGTATCCGGATCCTGCGGGAATCGGTGCAGGCGATGGCGGAAATACCCGGGGTCGATAACACCTTCTCGCTACTCAACCTGGTAGACACCGTCGACCGGGCGCCCAGCTACATGGCATTGACCACCCTGAGCGGGCTCGATCGCGCCGACGAGCGGCTCGACCTGTTACGATCGGACCCGCTGATCGGGAATCGACTGTTGAGTGCCGACGGCAAGAGCGCGCTGGTCTTGCTGCGCATGCATGTTCCCGACGATATCGATTTGCAGCGCGATGACTTCAGCGAGAACCTGTCGCGGGCCCTGGCACCGTTTCAGCTTCGGCACGCGAGCGCCGGACTCAGCATCATCTACGCCGAACTGAACAAGCTATCGCGCTCCGAATCGCCGCGGCTGCTGGCCCTGGCCGTCGTGTCGATGTGCGTCGTGCTGTTACTCTCGCTGCGCCAGATCGTGCCATTGGCGATTGCCCTGGTTTCGGTTTCGCTTGCGGTGATCCTGGTCTTCGGCTTCATCGGATTTACCGGCGGATCGATCAACTTGCTGACCAGCATCGTGCCGACGGTGTTACTGGTTATCGGTGTTTCGATCGGCGTACACATCTTTTTGCATTTGCAGACGCGCGAACACGATCCGCACGACTCCGACAGGGTGCCGGCCGGTATTGCCTTCATGCTAAAGCCCTGCGGTCTGGCCGCGTTGACGACCTTCGTCGGTTTTGCCTCGCTCACGCTCGCCGATCTCGCGATGACCCGCGAACTGGGAATTTTGCTGGCGCTGGGTGTGGCGGCGGTTTTCTTGCTGGTGATTCTGAATTCGATTGTCGCGGGCAAATGCGTCCGCACGAGGCCATCGCAGCGAGCATTGCTTGCGAAGGTCGCGACGCGACTCGCGCGGTTCGGAGCAGACCGGCCCCGCAGCATGGTCGGGGTATTTTCTTTGTTGGCGGTATTCGCCGGCGCCGGCGCCTTGCAGGTCGAGATCGATGCGTTTCCGCTCGAGTTGTTACCGCCCGAGCATCCGATTCGCCTGGACGCAAGTCGCATCGAAGACCGAATCGGTCCCTTCACGGCCCTCGAATTCGTCGTGAGCGCCAGCGACGATGTGCTCCAGTTGCACCACCTGCAAGAGATCGACCGCTGGGCCGAGACGGTCGTCGACGATGGCTATGCGGCCTGGTCTGGCTCGATTCTGGACGGGATCAAGCGGATCTATCAACTGCGGCACGCGGGATACCCGGCAGAGCAGTTTCAGTTGCCGGAGGATCCGGAAGAACTGCAGCGCATCGTTTCCCGCCAACGACAGCTGGCGGCGCGGGAATTGTCCCGCTGGACGAACTTGCCTCACCAGATTCGCTATGTCTTTGCGGTCAAGGCGCAATCGTCCGCCAACTTGCAGCGGAATCTCGAGCAGATACTTGCCCTGGCTCCGCGAGACGGGTTGACGGTCGAACCCGCCGGCCTGATGCCTCTCTGGCTGTCGCAGGTTTCGGCGCTGGTCAAGTCGCAGGTCCGGAGCTTTTCGCTGGCGCTGGTGGTGGTCGTGCTGATTATTGCGTTATCGCTGCGGCAAATAGACCTGGTGACGATTGCGATCGTCGTCAATCTGTTGCCGGTCCTGTTCACGCTGGGATTGATGGGCGCCGCGGGAATTCGCCTCGACCTGGGTACCGTTGCGGTGGCGTCGGTGATTCTCGGGCTCGTCGTCGACGATACGATCCATTTCATGTACCGGCTCAAACACGAACTTCGCAACGCCGGCGGGCTGTCGGCGGCGATACACGCGACCGCGGGTTCGACCGGACACGCAATCCTGTTGAGTTCGATGGTAATCTGCCTCGGGTTCGGCGTTCTCGGATTTGCCGAAGTGACTTCGGTCGCGTGGTTCGGCCTGCTGATCGCGGCGGCGAGCGCCAGCGCGTTGTTGTCGGATATTTTGCTGGCCCCGGCGATGCTGACCCTGTGGCGCGAGCGATCGGCGGCGGCCGACGGCTAGTCCGAATTACGGCTTCTGAAACCGGCAATCGAACGACAAAATCGGCGCGGTCGGCTCGGCTGCGAAGTACGCACTCGCGCGGGCGCACAGCCGAGAAAGAAGTCACCGGCCTGAACGTCGACTCCGGCAACGACGCCGAACGTTCGCGGCGCTCGCCAGGGACGACCACTCGCCGCTCGAAGCGGTGTACTTTATCCGAATTCGGTCATTCGGATCGTTGCTGGTTTTCCGTCCGTCGGGGGCGTAAGCTAGACCTCGCAGTTGTCCACAGCCGCTCCGGCAGGAGGGAATAAAATGGACGACAACGCCGAAGAAGGCATTCTGCGCGCTCAGCTCCAGAACAAGCAGGGCCTGGAGAAACGCCAGTCCTGGGGCATCGCCTACGTCAACGAAAGAATCCTGATCTACCTGTTCGCGCTCGCGCTACTCGGCCTCGCCGTGGTCTGGGCGACCGCGACGACGGCCTGGGTGCTATACGGATCTTTCGCCGGTGTCGTCGCGATCACGTTCCTTTGGGGCTACGCACGCATCAAGCGCATCGAGCTCGAACGCCTCGAGCGCCAACGACAGGTCGAAGCCTCGCAGGCAAAGGGCGACGATGACAGTTGAGTTCGATCGCCGTTGGTTCGAAAAGTCGGAATTTGATACTCGGGCGCAGTCGGCGCCAAATTTCTTGAAAAGGCATGTGGACATGCAGTCAAGCGAAAAACGGGCACCTTAACATGCAGAAAAAGCATGACTCGGTCTCAACTCCGATTCAGACAGTGTCAGTCCAAATCACGGTTAGAGCGAAAACAGAAGAATGCCGAAAAGGAGAACTTTAACCGTTTTCAAACTTGCAAGCGCATTGCTAATCGCACTGGGCATTGCTGACGCTGGAGGAATCCTTAAACGCGGTTCGTTTTTCGAACTAATGATATTTCCCTATATTTGGATCATAGGCGCAATGATATTAACGGTTTGTTTTGGCATCGAAGATGAGAGATTGAGAAAGCTGAGATTCGGAAATAAGAAAACGAAAATTGAACTGGAGGGGCAAAGAGTCAAATCATTCATGAATTTTTGGTCATGAAAAAAACTAACAAAAAGTTTCGCTCTAACGAGGCGCT
>JBFFXR010000038.1:0-20978 GCA_041569645.1 Gammaproteobacteria bacterium | reverse complement strand
TGATTGTGGTCGCGGTGATGAACCGTCAACTCCTGCAGATTTTTCTCATCGAACTCTCGGGCGCATCGAGCGCATACCCAGGGATACATTTTCAACGCTCTGCTACGGTAACTCTTCTCCCTCTCTTCCCGGGCAAGGCGAGCCTCCGAAACAACGCGATCGAGCTTGCTGGTGGATTTTTTTGATGACATGTGTCTATCAGATAGATTGTGTCTATGGGATCTCGAATCTGCACCAATCATACCCTTGTATTGAAGATAAATATCACAAGGGAATCTATGGGTTTATTTACTCCAAGCGATGGGTTAGTGTCCGAAACTGGCCGATTCCTATCACACATCAGATTTTTTTGAGCGTCTGCTCTCGTCGAATCCAGAGGAAAGAATCGGGGTCTAGCGACAATCGGGAATGAAGCTAATTTAATATCGACCCCATTTCTATTTTGCACCGACCCGAATTTACTCGGGATCGAGGAATTGCTGGAATTCGATGCGATAGCCGTCGGGACTGCGGACGAAAAACGTGTAGATGCCGAATTGCTCGAGCCGGTGCGGGGGATTCTCGATCTCGGCGCCGCGCGCGACGAGCCGTCGATGCCAGGCGTCGACGTCATCGACGACGAGGCTGATCAGGCTCCCTTGCGGTTCGACCGCGCGGTCGGCGAAGGTTTCGCAGACGCCGATCGCGGCTTTATCGCCGACGGCAAAGATGCGCGCCTTGCCGGTGTCGCGCAGGCATTCGAGCCCGAGCGCACCGGCGTAAAAATCCGCCGCCGAATCGAGCGATTGCGTATATACCCAGGAAATCAATCGCGATATGCGCGGCGTTTCGTGCGGCATACTTGATCCCCCGATGGGCACGACCGGTTAAATTCCGACATTCGCCAATCTCGGTTTCCTTTCGATTCGAGATCGACCACGCCGGGAAGGCGGTTGCCTTCCCGGCGTCTATTTGCAGAACGAGTGCTTCGTCTACTGTTTCAGTCGAGTCCAGATCCGGTCGTAGAGCGGTTGCGTGTCGGCGTCGCAGGCCTCGACGAAGTAGCCCTTCTGACCGGCCGGCGGGTTTTGCTCGGGAGATTTCGCCAGTGCTGGATCGAGATGCGCTTCGACACCCTTCACGCCGGCGGGGTCGCGCGCGAAGTTGGTGACCGCCGCGGCGTTTTCGGGCTGCAGCAGAAAATCCATGAACTTGATCGCGTTGGCGCGGTTCGGTGCATTCTTGAGCAGCACGACGTTATCCATCCAGACGATATAGCCTTCTTTCGGGAAGGCGTACTCGATCGGCGCGCCTTCCTCGCGCGCTTTGGCGCCGAAACCGTTCCAGATCATGCCGACGGCGGCGTCGCCGGAGACCAGTACATCTTTTGCGCCGTCCGAATTGAAAGACGCCCAGTGCTGCTTGGCGCCCTGCACCAACGCGTCGAGCTTCTTCAGATGGTCGCGATTCGTCGTGCACTGCGGAATGCCGAGATGAATCGACGCCAGCGTCAGCGTCTCGCCCGACGTATCCAGCACGTTGATCTTGCCTTTCAGCTCGTCCGGCGGATCGAAAATGATCGCAGTCGTATCGATATCGCCTTTGTAGATGTTCCGGTTGACCGAAAAACCCGTCGAACCCCACTGGTACGGAATCGAGTGCTTGCGGCCGGGATCGAAGTCGACATCGAGCCACTGCGAAAGGATATTCCCCTTGTTTTTGAGCTCGCCGTCCCTGATCGTGTCGAGCATACCTTCCTGGGTCAGTATCTTGACCATGTAGTCGCCCGGCACCGCAACGTCATACTGGCCGAGCGCACCGGCCTTGAGCGCGGCGAGCAGCGCCTCGTTGGAGTCGTAGGTATCCATCGTCACCTCGACGTCGTACTCCTTCGAGAACTTGTCGAGCAATTCCTGCGGGATGTACTCGAACCAGTGGTAAATCGACAGCTTGCCTGCTGCCTGCGCCGGCGCCGCGGCGATTGCCAGGGCCGCCGCCAGCGTGCCTATCAGTAGTTTTCTCATCTTCAGTTCTCCTCTTTTCAGGTTGGTGTCGTTGTCATTCGTTGCCGCCCGGATAGAATCCTGCCGGTCACTTCGCCGTCTCCTTAACCTCCGTGCCCATTCTGCCGATCATCCACGACAGGGTCACGAACAAAAACGACAACACGAGCAGCAAGGTCGAAATCGCCATGATATTGGGTTTAATGCCTTGTTTCACCGCACCGAATATTGCCGTCGGCAGCGTTTCGATGCCCGCCCCCTTGACGAAGTTCGTAATGATGAAGTCGTCGAGGGATATGATGAACGCGAGCAGGAATCCAGACAAGATACCCGGTGCCATCAGCGGAAACAGGACCAGCCGAAAGGCTTGCCAACGGGTGGCATACAAATCGAGCGCCGCCTGTTCGTAGATGCCGGAAATTCCCTCGAGTCGGGCCGCGATCGGCAGGTACGCGAACGGAATGCAGAACACGATATGCGCAACCAGGATCGTGCCGATCCCGCGTTCGAAGTTGATCCAGTTGAAGAAAATCAGCGTCGCCACGGCGGTTACGATTTCCGGCACCATCAGCGGCAGGTTGATCAGCGCAAAGCTCAGCGGACGACCGCGGAATTCGCCGGCGCGCAGCATGCCGAGCGCCGCCGAGGTCGCGAAACAGGTCGACACGGTCGCCGCCGAAATGGCGATGGTGAAGGAATTCCACGCGGCCGCCTTGAATTTGTCGGATTCGAGGCCGAAGAATACCTCTTCGTACCACTGCAGTGAAAACCCGCCCCACAAGGTGATCGACGTCGAGGCATTGAAGGAGTAGATCGCGACGATCAGCAGCGGCGCGTAGAGAATGATCAGGCAAAAAATCGCCAGGTGAACGAATCCGGGGTACCGCCGGACGTTGAACCTGCCGCTTGGTTTGCGCCACTCGAAGCTCATCCACCCGACCTCGCGACCTTCGCCTGCTGGCGCGCGTAAAAAAATACGGCCAGCAAAACCATCGTCAGTAACACCATCGCACAAGCGGCACCGAACGGCCAGTTACCCGCCGCGCCCTTGAACTGTTCCTCGATCAGCGAACCGATCATGAAGTTCTTCGCGCCACCCAGCAGATCCGGCGCCAGGAACGCCCCGAGGCTGGGCACGAACACCAGGATGCAGCCGGCGATGATACCGGGCTTCACGGCCGGCAACAGTACCAGCCAGAGCGTCGTCCAGCGACTCGCATAAAGATCGGCGGCGGCCTCCGAAAGCGCGAAGTCGTAACGCTCGACCGCAGCGTAAATCGGCAGCACCATGAACGGCAGATAGGAGTAGAACAGTCCGAGCTGGACGGCAAAATCCGTGTTGATCATCTTGATCGGCGTATCGAGCACGCCGAAGGCGATCAGCCATTCGTTGATCGGTCCGGTATCGCGGATCAGAAACTTCATCGACACCGTCCGGATCAATAAGTTGACCCAGTAGGGAATCGTCACCAGGAACAGCCAGACCATGCGGGTCGACGCCGGCCGCGTGGCGATGAAATACGCCGTCGGAAAACCGATGACGAGGCACAGCACGGTGGCGACGCTCGCCTGCACGAACGAACGAATGTAGATCGCCAGGTAGGTCCAGTGAAACTTTGGCGGTTCGTCGCCGAACAGGCCGCGATCGAAAAAGAACTGATCGTAGGACGCGAGCGAGAATTCCCAGATGACGCCGCCGCGAAACTCCTTGGTCAGGACCGAGTAGATCGCCATCAACAGGACCGGTCCCAGCATGAAAATCGCGATCGTAATCCACGACGGCGCCAGCAGCCAGGTACGCAGCGCGGCGTAGGCGGTGGATACCGAGTGGCCGCCGGTGCCGGTTGCGCCGCCCGCCATCAGTCCACCAACAGGCGCGCCGCGCCCGGATTGACGCGCAGACTAACCTTGTCACCCGGACCGAAGGCTTCGTCGGCATGCCGGACGGCCTGGCTGCGAACCCGAATCTCGCTGCCGTCCGGCAGCTGGACGAGATGCTGATTGTCGGTGCCCAGATAGATCAACCGGTCGACGACGCCCTCGAGCAGCGCATCGTCCCGCGGTGGCGTGAGCACGAGCTGTTCGGGCCGGATCGAGACGTGGCCGGATGTGCCCACGGCAGCCTCGCCAGCCGACGCGACGTCGAGCAGCTTGCCGTTTTTCAACCGACAGGCAACGGCGGTGCCGGAAACGGTTTCGACCGTAACGTCCAGCAGGTTGGTTTCGCCGATGAAATCGGCGACGAAGCGGTTGCGCGGCCGGTCGTAGATATCGTGCGCGGTGCCGATTTGCTGCACCTCGCCGCGTGACATGACCGCAATGCGGTCGGACATCGTCAGTGCCTCTTCCTGATCGTGGGTCACGAAGATGAAGGTAATGCCGGTCTCTTCCTGCAGGCTTTTGAGCTCGACGCGCATCGCCTGGCGGAGCTTGAGATCGAGTGCCGACAGTGGTTCGTCCAGCAGCAATACCTTGGGTCGCGGCGCGAGCGCCCTCGCCAGCGCGACGCGTTGCTGCTGGCCGCCGGACAGCTGCGCGGGGTGGCGCGACGCGAATTCACCCAGCTGTACGAGATCCAGCGTTTCCCTGACACGTTGGTCGACCTCCGACTTCGGGTAGCCTAGCCGGCGTAACCCGAACGCGATATTGTCGGTGACGCTCATGTGCGGGAACAGTGCGTACTGCTGGAACACGGTATTGACCGGGCGCTTGTTGGGCGGCAAGTCCTCGATCTCTTCGCCGAACAGGAACACCCGCCCCGACGTCAGCGTTTCGAAACCCGCGATAATTCGCAGCAGCGTGGTCTTGCCACAACCGGATGGACCCAACAGGGTGAAGAACTCGTTATCCAGTATATCGAGGCTGACGCCCGCGAGCGCATGCACTCCGGTCGAACCCGAGCCGAATATCTTTTCGACTTCGCGCACCTCGACGGCGGACCGGGAGGCATGGGATGCGGACAACCCGAATTACCCCGAAGTCGGCCGGCGCGTCGCTATTCGTCCGCGCTCGATTCGCAGATTGGACATTATTACGAGTTCCCCCGATCACTCGCCGCAAATTATAAACATTACTATCTGAGCGGTATATACGATCCCCGCGTAGCGAGCTCGCAGCCGGCAATATTGTTTCCGCCCGGCTGCACCGGCCCCCGGGGTCCGCTTTCACCCGGTACTTGCCCTCGCGCAGCATCCGCGCGATGCTGCACCGGATGGATTCGAGCTCCCGCCCGCCGTATCTGCTCGCGATACTCGTGCTCACGCAATTCGCCGGCACCTCGCTGTGGTTTGCCGGCAACGCGGTGCTCTTCGACCTCGAGCGCGACTGGGGTATCGGTGCCGGCGCGATCGGCGACGCGACCTCGGCGGTGCAATTGGGATTCATCGCCGGCAGCCTGCTGTTCGCTTTGCTGGTGATCACCGACCGAATTCCCGCGCGCCGACTTTTCCTCGCCAGCACGCTGCTCGGCGCCGGCGCCAATCTCGCGTTGCTGATATTGCCCGAGGGACTCACGAGTCTGCTTGCGACGCGTTTTGCAACCGGATTTTTTCTTGCCGGCATCTACCCGGTCGGTATGAAGATCGCCGCCAGCTGGTATCAAGACGATCTCGGTCGCGCGCTCGGCTTTTTGATCGGTGCATTGGTGCTCGGCACGGCATTCCCGCATCTGCTGCGCGGCGCCGGCGCCGATCTCGCCTGGCAGCAGGTCGTCGCCGGCGTTTCGGTGCTCGCCGCCGCCGGCGGCCTGGCACTCTACGCGCTGGTACCCGACGGGCCTCACCTGCCGAAAATCTCGCGTTTCGAGATCGGCGTCGTTCGCCGGGTGTTTGCATCACGCACCTACCGCGCGTCGGCGTTCGGATACTTCGGCCACATGTGGGAGCTCTACGCGCTATGGGCATTCGCGCCGCTACTGTTGCTGGCTTATAACGCGAAGCATGGCGCCGCCTTTGACGCGTCGCTGTGGACCTTTGCGCTGATCGCGATCGGCGGCGTTAGTTGCGCGCTCGGCGGAATCGCGTCACGACGCTTCGGCAGCGCCCGAATCGCAACCGCGCAGCTCGCAATTTCGGGGGCATGCTGCGTGCTGGCGCCGTTGGCCTTCGAGGCCACGCCGGCGGGCTTCGCGATCTTCCTGCTCGTCTGGGGCTTCACCGTAGTCGGCGATTCACCGCAATTTTCAGCGCTAAACGCGGCTGGCGCACCGCGCGAGTATGTCGGTTCGGCGCTGACGATCACCAACTCGATCGGCTTCTTCGTCACCGTCGTCAGCATCCAGCTGTTCGCGGCTTTGCTGAGCCGCGTCGAGATTCAGTATCTTTTCTGGCTGCTCGTACCGGGGCCGCTGTTCGGCCTGTGCGCGATGCGGCCGTTGTTCGTCGGCGCTCAGCTTGCGAGGTAAACCGCAAATAGCAGCAGCAAGACCGTGATTCCCTGCATAGCGACCCGCGCGAACATCAGTTGCGTCGAGTGCTTTTCGTCGAACGGGCCGCCGTGCGCCATCGACCAGATGCCGGTGCCGATCAGACCGATCGTCGCCAGCAGCGCGCCAACGATGACCCAAGTCAGGATAGTCATATCACACCTCCGAAGTTGAATTCGATATTAAACGCGCCAATCGATCGCCGCTTGATGCGGATCAATGAAAGCTTTGCCCGGGTGGATCACGGTCGCCAGCAAATTTCGGCATCGCAACGACGCGCCTGTGGTATCGTCGCGCAGCTGGCAATCACGAGAAAGTAACGGGCTTTTTGTGGTCACGCGCGCGCAGGATACGGGCAAGATCCCCGCCGATTCGCTGGGCTACGGCTTTATGCTGCTGTCGGCGACCGGTGTCGTATTCCTGCCTACCACCGCCAAATTCGCGTTCGAGGCCGGCAGCAACGTCCTGACGGTTGCGGTGACGCGCGGCGTCATCGCGACGCTGATCCTGTTCGGCGCGGCGTTACTGGTGGGGCGAAGCCTGCGCCTGCCGCGCGCTCTGCTAATACCGAGCCTGGTCGTCGGCGTTGCGAGCGCGCTGTTCGTCTACGGCATCCTCGGCGCGATCCTGACGATCAATATCAGCCTCGCCTTGCTAATCCTGTTCCTCTATCCGCTCGGCATCGCGCTCTATGAGCACGCCTCCGGCGTCGCCCGACTGCTGCCGGCGCAATGGCTATACGGCATCGTCGCGATCGCCGGGCTCGGTCTGATGCTGGGCGTGCGCTTCGACGCGATCAGCTTCGTCGGGGTCGCGCACGCGCTGCTGGCGATGCTCGCGACCGTTGTGCTGACGCTGCTCAACGTGCGCGTCGTAGCGGTCACCGGTTCGCTGGTCGCGAACCTGTACATGAGCTTCTGGACGCTGTTGATCTTCGCCGCCGTGCTCGCGCTCATCGGCACGGTCGCCTGGCCGCAAACGCCGCTCGGCTGGGGCGGCCTGCTCGGCAACGGCGTTGCCTACTGCGTCTCCTGGGTCGCGTTCTTCGCCGGCGCCGGCATTCTCGGCGCGACCCGCGCGAGCATGTTCACGTTGTTCGAGCCGGCGCTCGCGGCGCTCGTCGCGTGGCTGATCTTCGGCGAGAATTTCAGTCTGCCGCAGTGGGCCGGCTTTGCGGTGGTGTTGGTCGCGTTGTACCGCTTCGAGATGCTGGCGCGATTACGAAGCTGATGGCCTCGGTCGCGCTCAAACCCATCCTGTTGCTCGCCTCGCTGTCGCTGTTCTGGGGGCTCAACTGGCCCGGTATGAAAATAATTCTCGGCGAATTGACGGTCTGGTGGTTTCGCGCGCTGTGCCTGATCGTCGGCGGCCTGATACTGCTAAGCGTATCGGCGTTGTCGGGCAACCGCTGGCGACTCGCGCGTGATGAACTCGGCCCGGTCATATTGTGCGGCACTTTCGCGATCCTCGGCTGGATGGTTTGTTCGGCCTATGGCGTGTCGCTGATGCCGGCCGGACGCGCATCGATCATCGCGTTCACGATGCCGCTGTGGGCGACCTTGATCGCCGCGGCGGTGCTCGGCGAACGCATTACATCGATCAAGGTGATCGGCCTGGCGCTGGGCCTCGCCGGACTCGCGGCGCTGATCGGCCCCGACCTCTTGATCGTCGGGCAGGCGCCGGTCGGCGCGCTGTTCATGCTCGGCGCCGCGGTGTCGTGGGCGATCGGCACGATCATCATCAAGCGCATCGCGTGGCGCATCGCGCCGCTGACGAGCGTCGCCTGGCAATTGCTGTTCAGCGCGGTGCCGGTGACGCTGGTCGCGGCCGCGAGCGAACCCTGGCCCGACTTTGGCAGGCTGAGCCTGACCGCGGTGCTCGCGCTCGCCTACCTGTTTCTGTTTCCGATGAGTTATTGCCAGTGGGCCTACTTCAAGACCGTGACGCTGTTGCCGGCCTCGATCGCCGCGATCGGCACCTTGCTGGTGCCGGTCGTCGGCGTCTACTCGAGCCACCTGATCCTGGGCGAGCGTGTCGGCATCGCCGAACTCGCCGCGCTGCTGCTGATCGTCGCCGCGCTGACGCTGACGCTGGTAGTCCCCGCGTGGCGCAACGCCCGCATGCCCCGAGTCACCCCGACTTGACTCATGACCAGTATATTTGACTGATGGGGGATCAGGAGGCGCAGTAGCGACTGACGGTGACGCGGTGCATTTTGCGGTAGGCGTCGTAATCGCCGACCGCATAATGCAGCGTCGAAACATTGTCCCAGATGACCAGGTCGTCGACCGCCCAGTGAATGCGTAGGTGATAGCGCGGTAACTTCAGCTGTTCGCGCAACAGCTTCAGCAGCATGTCGCTCTCGGCCGCGGCGAGTTCGACGAAATGCGTCGCGAAGCAATCGTCGACGCCGAGGTAGCTGCGGCCGGTCAACGGATGCGTGCCGACCGCCGGGTGCGTGTTACGGCGCATTTCGGGCGGATGAGCGCGAATCTTTTCGAGCCGCTCGAACTCATTGTTCGCAAGCAGGGTCGGTTCGAAGCCGTGCAATTGATCGTGCACCACGGTCAGGTTGTCGAGCAGCGATCGCAGCGGCGGCGACAAATCCTCCAATACCGCTTCCATGTCGGCGAACATCGTATCACCGCCGCCCGGCGGCAGCTCGCGCGCGTGCAACAGCGAGCAATGCGGCGGGTTCGGGCGGAAGGTCATATCCTTGTGCCAGTAGTCGTTGTCGGGTGGCCGCAGCGGGCCGTTTTCGATGACCATGATTTCGTCGTATCCGTCGATCGTCGGGTAATCCGGGTGCGTGACGAGCTCACCGAAACGACGTCCGAGGGCAATGTGCGCGGCGGGCGACAAATCCTGGTCGGGCAACAGCAGCACCTTGTAAGCCAACAAGGCTTCGCGCAGCTGGGCAATGGCCGCGTCGTCCATCGAGTCGCCCGAGTCGGCACCGACAACGCGCGCGCCGATCCGACCGGTCAGCGGTTCGAACGCTAGCCGGGGGCTCACGGCTTCCAGATCTCCGGCGTCGGCAGCGTCGCCTTGCCGGCGGCGACGCGCTTGCGCGTGCCGGCGCGCTGGTATTGGTTGGTTGCGTCGGACAACTCGTCGGCGAGTTCCGCGATCCGCAGGCGCGCGGTTTGCGGCACGATGCGGCCGGCGTCGGCGAGACCCTGATGACGCGCCCAGACCGCGTACTTCTTATGCACCTGGTGCGGCTGGTAGATCGACAGGTCGTCCGGAACGAGGTCGTATTCGATCTCGAGCGCGCCGTCGGCGGCCGCCGCGGCGAGCAATTCGTTGCCCGCGCGGGTACGCGCAACGATCGCGTTGGTACCCGGGTCGGTCTCGCTGTCGACCCGGTTCGGCGAACCGCCGATCCAGGTGTCGGCGGCGGCCAGATCGGCGGCTTCGCCGATGCCGTCGGGGCAGATCTTGCAGCGGAACGGCAGCGTCCAGGTCGTCTCGTCCTCGCCCCAGTAATCGATGTAATGGAATTCGCGCGCACCGGCGGCGGTTTCGACCCGCGTCGGACCGGGACAACCTCGGCCACGATAGCGCAGCGCGGTAACCTCGTCCGGATCGATCCCGCAACGGCGGAAAAAATCGCGCGTTCCCTGCGGCGTGCCATAGCCGCCGCAGACCATTACGACGCAATAGCGGACGAGCTCGTCGACGCGCGGATCCTGCGCGGCGAAATTGCGCAGCGCAGCGACGTCGCAGGGTTTGGCAAAGAACGCGAACGGCCGGCCGCGCTCGAGCGCCGCATCGATCGCCACCAGCGGCGCCGCGGGGCCGTAGCGCGAGCCCGTCGCGGCCAGTACCTCGTCGCGGTTGAAACTCAGGCAGGCTTCGCCGAAGCTCGGCTCGCTCGCGTGCGCGCGAACCTGCAGGATGAAATCGACCCGTTTCGATTCGAGCAGGTAGATGCCGAGTGCGGTCATGACACCGCCAGTCGAACCGTCGAAGCGAATCTGCGGGTCAGCGGCCCACGCGCGCACGATGCGCCGCCACGGTCCCCAGACGTTGTCGATGCGGGTATCGGATTCGACCAGCCGCTCCGGCAAGCCCTCGACGCGCGTACCCGGGCAGGTCGCGTAGATGCGATCGACGGTCGCATGGTCGAGTTCGCCGACAACGACCGGCGCCTCGTAGCCACTGGTGGTCTTGCAGACGCGCACGCACTCGCTGCCGGCGACCGTCTCGCACAGGCCGCAGCCGATGCACAGCCCCTGCTCGACAATCGCGTGCAGTCGCTCGGTGGGCGACACCGTGCTAGTCAAAGCTGTCGCCCATCGCGTCGCGCCACCGCATGCTCCGATAAAAGCGCCGGATCGGTATAGACGCACGCCGGCAGTGCCTCGATCAGGGTTTTTGCGAACTGGTTCACAATCTGGATTCTACCGCGATACGCGGCGCCTTGACGTCCGCTTTTTTCACCGATTTTTCACAGCCGGAAAGTAAAACTACGACATGAACGAAAACCGGACAAGCCTGATAGGTGTAGCGATGAACAAGATATTGCTGAAGCTGACCCTCGCGCTGTTCACGGTGCTCGCGGTCCTCGGACTCAACCAGGTCTACGCGGCATCGTCGCCGCTCGAGTTCCACGCCGACGCCAAGATGCGTCACGTCGACGGCCGCGCAGTCGACCGGACCCACGGCTTCCTGCGGGTCGTCGCCGACGGCGTCGGCAATGGTCTCGTCGACGTCATGTTTTCGAACGGCAATTCGCAGCTCAAGGCCCGCTTCAACGCACGCGTCGAGTTTCGCGACGCCAGCGGCCGGATCGTCCGCGAGGAGCACTTCGCCTGCCGCCTGGGCCGCGCCGGATCCGGCGGTGCCCGCGAGTGCAAGGTCAGCCGCGTGCTGAAGCGCTCGTGGTTCGAGTCGGTCGAGGTCGATTTCTACCTGACCGAGGCGCCGCAACCGAACTTCGTCTCGCGACTGGCAAACGATTTATAGCGGGAGTTCCCGTCAAAAAACACCCCGACCCGGGGCGTCTGATACGGGTCAGAGAGCAACTCTTTTCCTGGCAACTCGAGCTCTCTGACCCGTATCTTTTTTCCAGAAACATCGCGCCGCAGTTCGGCTCTACGAGTGTTTCTGCTTGAGCCATGCTTGGACCGAGATTCAGGCGATGAAAACCGACGACGGCTTCATCGACGGGCATTACACGATTCTCTGCATCGACTCGCCGGCGGCCCGGCCGGACGGCGGGTAGCCATGGCGAATCGCAGGCGCCTGGCGATAATTCGATCGGGCCCGGTCCCACATTGTGGAGTCAAATCTCGCTGAATCCCTAAAAATCGGCAGTTTTCTCGAACCACACCCTATCGACGGCCACGAAGCGCAACTTCGGCGGCAAATGAATCGCCTCTATCGATTCGCTGATCGACGATTGACTCGATCGCCTAAAACTAAATTCGCAACCTGCAGCAAGTGGTGATTCGCACTGCAGGGAGACATTACCTGCAATGACGATCCAGTCGCATCGGCAAGTGGCGTGAATTTCCGCTCGCTCGACCTTCGGCTACTTGCCGCCGGCGACGAGATGCGCCGACACCGGCATCGTGAATTCGCGGCTGCTCTTGTAGGCGCCGAGCTCGCGCTCACATTCACGGAAGATTGCGTCGATCGTGTCGTCGTCGAGATGCACGCCCATGACCGGCAACCAGCCGCGCAGCTCGGCGTCGACGAACTGCTGCAGGCTGGCAAAGCGAGCTTCACCCGCGCGGGTTTCGATCCGGCAGTCGCGCGCACCGGAACGCTCGAGCAATTCGCGTAGCGCTGTCCCATCGCCGAGGCAAAACGGCGCGCGCAGCGCATCGCCGGCCGCCCGCCCGGCCATGCGATCGAGGATCGCGACCTTGGCGGCGAAGCCGGGATTGCACCCGAGCGAGTCCCATGCGGACAGCGCGAATCGTCCTCCGGGGCGCAGCACGCGCCGCATTTCGGCGAGCGCCGCGACGCGGTCGGCGAAAAACATCAGCCCGAACTGGCAAATCACGCGATCGAAGCTCGCATCGGCAAACGGCAGCGCGCAGGCATCGCCGAGCCGCCACTCGGCCCAGTTCGCGCGCGCACCGGCAACCGCGATCATGCCGGGCGCCAGGTCGAGCCCGACCAGGCGCACGCCCGGCGCCAGGCCTGACTCGAGCTCGCGCGCGACGATGCCGCTGCCACAGGCCACGTCGAGCACGCGTTCGCCGGCTTCGATTCCGGCGGCCTGCGCCAGCGGCGCTACCCAGGAGGCGAATAGCGCCGGCACGAAGATGTCGTCGTAGTAAGTCGCCGCGGCAATTTCGGCGGCGCTTGCGGTGATCGGCGCCACGGTTGAGTCGGCCGACCGAATCGGTTTAACTTGCTGCTGCATGATCGGGACTCCGCAATTGAATCGACCGGGCAATTCTAGTAACCATGAGCGCACCGCACCACACCCGTTATTCCGGATCGTTTGATCGATCGTCCAGCGGCGCGGCAACGCGCTCGTTCAGCGATCCGATGTCGGACGTACTCGAAACGATTCGCCTGCGCGGCGCGCTGTTTTTCCTGTGGGAACCACGCGCGCCCTACGGTGTCGGCGTCGCCGATGGTGCCAGCCTCGCCCGCCACCTGCTCGAAGGCGGCGATTGCGTCGTGTCATATCACATCGTGACCCGGGGACCGTGCTGGGCCGCGGTGCGTGGCGAGGAACCGCTGCGTCTCGAGACCGGCGATATCCTCGTGCTACCGCGCGGCGATGCCTACAAGATCGGCGATTCGCCCCAATTTCCGACCGCCGACGACGAGCGCGGATCGCTCGAGTTCTTCGACGCGATGGCCGCCGGCGAATTTCCACCGGTGGTCAGCGACGGCCCCGCGGACGGCGAGCCCAGCCGCCTGATCTGCGGTTTCCTCGGCTGCGATCTGCGCCCGTACAACCCGCTGTTGTCGACCCTGCCGCGACTGATTCGCGTGCCCGCACCGGATGGTGGGCACGATCCGCTATCGTCGTTGATCGAGTTCGCGCTGTCCGAATCGAGCCAGTCGCGCGGCGGCGAACGTTGCCTGCTGCGCCGTCTTAGCGAAACCATGTTCGTCGAGGTGCTGCGCCGCTACCTGCGCAGCAGCGACGCCGCCGAATCCGGCTGGCTCGGTGGTCTGCGCCACCCGCTGGTCGGCCGCGCACTCACGCTGTTACACGCCGACGTCGCCCATCGCTGGACGCTCGACGAACTCGCCGCGCGCATCGGCGCATCGCGCTCGACGCTGAGCGAGCAATTCAACCGGCGGGTCGGTACGCCGCCGATGCAATACCTGGCGCAGTGGCGCATGCAGCTCGCGGCCAATCGGCTCCTCGACTCCGCCAACAAGGTCTATGCGATCGCCAGCGAAGTCGGTTACCAATCGGAAGCCGCATTCAGCCGAGCCTTCAAGCGCATCGTCGGCGCAACCCCGCGCGCGTGGCGCGACGGCAAGCGGTAGTCCGCGTGACTCGACCGCGCCATTTCTCTACCATTCGTGGCAATCGATCGAGAGTAACCGAGTGACGATTCCAATAACGATGCGCGCGGTCGTGCTGACCGGTCACGGCGGCTACGAAAAACTCGAATACCGCGAAGACTGGCCGACACCGGAACCCGGACCCGGTGAGGTGCTGGTCAGAGTCGGTGCCTGCGGGCTCAATAATACCGACATCAACACGCGCACTGCCTGGTACTCGGATACGGTTACCGACGGCATCACCGAGGCCGGCGCGCGCGACGGTTTCGCGTCCGCCGACGCGGCCAGCGGCAGCTGGGGCAACCAGGGGCTGACCTTTCCGCGCATCCAGGGCGCCGACGTCGCCGGCACGATCGTTGCGGCAGGCGACGGCGTCGATGCAGCGCGCGTCGGCGAGCGGGTACTGCTCGACCCGTGGCTGCTCGGCACGGGCGACTGGCTGGATCCGGAGCAGTCCGGGTACTTCGGCTCCGAATGCGACGGCGGTTTCGCCGAGTACACGACCATACGCGCGATCAATGCGATCGCGATCGACACGCCGCATACCGACGCCGAGCTCGCGACCTTCCCCTGCGCCTACACGACGGCCGAAAACCTGACGGCGCGCACCGGCCTGCGCCCCGGAGAGACGGTCGTGATCGCCGGCGCCTCGGGCGGTGTCGGCAGCGCGGCAATCCAGCTTTGCCGCTTGCGCGGCGCGCGCGTAATCGCGATCGCGTCGCCGGCCAAGGCGAAGCCGCTCGTCGAGCTCGGCGCCGTCGCGGTAATCGATCGGGACGCCGCCGATCTCGAGACCGAGATCCGCGTCGCCGCCGGCGGCCCGGTCGACGTCGCGCTCGACGTCGTCGGCGGACCGACGTTCATGCCGCTGATCGAGGCGTTACGCCAGGGCGGGCGCTACTCCAGTTCGGGCGCGATTGCCGGACCGCGGGTCGAATTCGACCTGCGCCGGATGGTCTACAAGGACCTGCAGCTGACCGGTGCGACTATCGTGCCGCCCGGCACGATGCGGCGCATCGTACGGCTGATCGAGCAGGGCTTGCTCAGGCCACTGATCGCGCAGACTTTCGTGCTGGCCGAACTCGCGCAAGCACAACAGGTTTTCGGGCAAAAAAATCATGTCGGAAATATAGTCGTAGTCCCATGACGAGCAATTCCCTCAGTCTCAACCATCGTTGCTCGCAGGCATCGGCAACCCATTTCTCAGAGCGGGCGAACGCCTAGGACACCGCGCATGGAACAATTCGCCGCCATCGACCTCGGTTCGAACAGCTTTCATCTGGTCGTCGCGCGCCAGGAAGAGCACGCGCTGACGGTCATCGACCGCGAGCGCGACATGGTACGGCTCGCCGCCGGGCTCGATTCGAAGGGCGAAATCATGCCCGAGGCCGCCGAGCGCGCGCTCGCTTGCCTGGCGCGCTTCGGCCAGCGCCTGCGTGGTCTCAAGCCCGAAAACGTGCGTATCGTCGGCACCAATGCGCTGCGTAACGCGGGTAACTCATCGGCCTTCATCGCCAGTGCCGAACAGACCCTCGGCTTCCCGATCGAGATCATTTCCGGTATCGAGGAAGCGCGCCTCGTGTATATCGGCGCCGCGCAGACGTTGCAGGGAGACCGCGGCCGGCGCCTGGTCGTCGACATCGGTGGTGGCTCGACCGAAATCATCGTCGGCGACAAGAGCGAGCCGGTCTTTCTCGAGAGCCTGTACATGGGCTGCGTCAGCTCGAGCGAGCGCTTCTTTCCAGACGGGCGGTACACCAAAACGCGCATGCAGCGCGCAATCCTGGCCGCCAAGCTGGAGCTCGAACCGATCGTCGCGCCACTGCGCAGCCTCGGTCCGAAGGACCCGATCGGTACGTCGGGCACCGCGAGAGCGATCGATCGCGTGCTCGGACTGAACGGCTGGGCCGAGACCGGTATCACGCGCAAGGGACTGAAGAAACTGAGCAAGCAAATCGTCAAGTCCGGGCATGTCGACAGGCTTCAGATCGACGGCCTCGGGCCCGACCGCAAGCCGGTATTCGCCGGCGGCGTCGCGGTCATGCTGGCGATATTCGAAGCCTTCGATCTCGACTTCATGCGCGTTTCCGACGGTTCGCTGCGCGAGGGAGTGCTGCACGACCTGATCGGTCGCGTGCTGTTCGAGGACCGGCGCGCAATTACCGTGCTCGAGCTGATCAAGCGTCACCACATCGATCTCGAGCACGCGCAGCGCATGCGCGCGACCGCACTCAAGCTGTTCGACCAGCTGGGTCACGAAGATTTGCTGATGCGCGAGCGCCGCCTGCTCGGCTGGGCCGCGCAACTGCACGAGATCGGCCTGATGATCGCCCACAGCCAGTACCACAGGCACGGCGCCTATGTGCTCGAAAACATGGATCTGCCCGGCTTTTCGCGCCAGGAACAGGGCGCGCTGTCGATCATGGTGCGGCTGCACCGGCGAACTTACCGGCCCGAGCTGATCGAACAGAACATTTACGTGCGCTCCGACGCGCTCGGCCTCATGACGCGGCTGCTGCGAATCGCCGTTCTGCTGAATCGCGGCCGCATGCCGATCGACCTGCCACCGATCGAAATATCGGTCTCCGGCTACGCTGAAATGCGGCTCGCATTGCCCTCCGACTGGCTCGATGCGCATCCGCTTACCGACGCGGACCTCGCCGGCGAAATCGCCCTGCTCGACGCGGCCGGTTACACGCTCGACATCGCGCGTATATGACCGGGCTTTTGCGCGCGATCGGCGTGCTCGCCTTCGGCAAGCTGCTGTTCGCCTTTCAGGACGCGATCATCAAGCAGATGAGCGGCGCCTTCCCGATGCACGAAATCATGACGATTCGCGGCCTGACCGCGGTGCCGATCCTGCTGCTGCTGATCGCCTGCAGCGTCGGAATCGGCGAACTCGGTCGCCATCGGCCCGGAATCCACGTGCTGCGCGGAGTCCTGATGTTCATCGCTTTCATGGCGTTCTACGTCGGCCTCGCCGAAATCTCGTTGACCACTGCAACGGCGCTGTTTTTCACCGCGCCGTTTTTCATCACGCTGCTGTCGGTGCCACTGCTCGGTGAACGGGTCGGAATGCGCCGCATCGCCGGAATCGTCGTTGGCTTCATCGGCGTCGTCGTCGTGCTGCGCCCCGACACCGGCGAGTTCGATGCGGTCGCGCTGCTGCCGGTGGTCGCGGCATTTTTTTACGCGTTGTGCCAGATCGCCGTGCGCTACGCACGGCTGACCGCTCCGCCGGCAGTGATGTCACTATACGCGAGCCTCGCGTTTCTCGTGCTGGCACCGCTCGCGGGCGCCGTGTTTGCCGCGCTGGATCCCGGCGAGGCAACGCGGCCGAGCGTCAACGCGCTATACCTGCCGTGGACGCTGCCGCGCAACCTCGACCTCTTGCTGCTGGCGCTGACGGGCGTGACCAGCGCCCTGGGATTCATGTGCACGAGCAACGCTTACCAGCGGGCCGAGGCATCGCGGGTTGCGCCGTTCGAATACGTCATGATCGTCTGGGTGACCGCGCTGAGTTACCTGATCTGGGGCGAGTTGCCGGATGCGCCGACCTTCGCCGGGGTCGCGATCATCATGCTGTCCGGCATCTACGTGCTGCGCCGCGAAACGACCACGGCCGGCGCCGCCGCGGTGCCGCCGCGCTGACCGGGAATCGGTATCCGCACTGTCAATCCCGCGCAACCGGGAGGTTCCCGACCGACAGAATTCCGCGGAGATCACCACCCTGGCAGGGATAACTTGCGAGTTTCAATTACGCGGGAGTGACGCGGAGGCAGCCAAAAGGCGAGTTTCGGAGTAATGACATTTACCAGGCAACGTGGTCTAGTAGGGCGATCATGAGCGATCCGAACGCGACGATCGGCGCCAAGGCGCGCACCACGCTACTCGATATCGTCGATCTGCTCGACGCGATCTACCACCAGTGGCTCGAGCCGCTCGCCGAATCCTGCTGGCACAGCGCTGCCGACGCGATTTATCTCAACACCCGGCCGGGCAGCGGCGAGCGGCTGTGGCGCGCGACGCATGACTGCCTGATGCGAATCGAGCGGCGGCTCGAGACTTTTCTGCCCCGCTCGCTGCACTTTCCGCGGCCGATCAAGACGCTCGTCATCTTGCTGATCATGCTGTTGCTGCTGCTATGGTCGGACAAGGCCGGCATCGAAGAGATCAAGGCGGCGGGCAGACTCGTAGTCGTTACGCCGGAATCGCCGACTACCTGGTACCAGGGCGGCGACGGACCCGAAGGCCCGGAATACGAATACCTCGCATCTTTTGCCGACTTTCTGGGCGTCGAACTTGCGCTCGAACCGCGCCGCAATCGCGCCGAAGCGCTCGCCGCGGTCGCCGGCGGCGACGCGCACCTGGCCGCCGGCATGACTTACTTTCCGCCGCTCGAGGATCGCGGCATTGCTTTCGGACCGCCGTACCAGCGAGTCGACGTGCACGTCGTCTGTCGTCGCGGGCAGAAGCGCCAGCCGAAGGAACTCGCCGACCTCGCCAGGGTCGAGCTCGTCGTCGTCGCCGATTCGCCGTACGAGTCGCGCTTGTTCGAATTGCAGCGCAGGAATTCCGAGCTCGCCTGGCAATCGGAGGAAGACGCGAGCGTCGACGAACTGCTCGAGCTGGTGTGGCGGCGCGAGATCGACTGCACGATCGCCAACTCGAGCGAGCTTGCCATCAAGCGCCGCTACTACCCGGAGTTGCGTATCGCGTTCACGCTGGCCGAAAACCAGGCGCTGGCCTGGGCCCTGTCACCCGAGTACGAAGCACTGTCGGACGCGATCGAACAATGGCTGGAGATGATCGACAAGGACGGCACCCTGTCGATCCTGCGCGACCGGCACCATCAGGTGGAGGAATTCGATTACGTCGACATGCGCATTTTCATTCGCCGCATTCGCTCGCGTCTGCCGCAAGTCGAGCCGCTGTTTCGCAAGGCGGCGGAAAAGCACGAAATGCCCTGGACCTTTTTGGCCGCCGTGTCGTACCAGGAGTCGCACTGGAATCGACGCGCGAAGAGTCCGACCGGCGTGCGCGGAATCATGATGCTGACGCTCGATACGGCCCGCGAGATGGGCGTCGAGAGCAGGCTCGATGCGGAACAGAGCATTATGGGCGGCGCCAAATACCTGCACCAACTCGAGCGCCGGATACCGGACGGAGTTACTGGCGACGATCGCTGGTACTTCGCGCTCGCGGCTTACAACATGGGCATGGGTCACCTCTACGACGCGCGCGAACTGGCCAGGGAGCTGGCACTGAATCCCGACCGCTGGATCGACCTGCGCGGCGTGCTGCCGCTGCTCGCACAGAGAAAGTACCACCAGAAACTCGCGCGTGGTTATGCCCGCGGCCACGAGGCCGCGCACTTTGTCGAGTCGGTACGCAATTACGAGAGCATCCTGCGCGCGCAGCTGGCCCGCCAGCGCGGCATACATGGCGACTAGCGCAATTCGCGTGGGCCATCGCGGGTCGCGCGGTATGGCCCATATCCGGCTACCAGGCGCGACCGTCGGCGAGCCTAGCCCACCGGCACGCGCACGCCGGCGGCAAGCCAGCCGCCGTCGACCGGCAGCAGCGCGCCGTTGACATAGGCGGCGGCATCCGACGACAGCCAAAGGCAGGCCATGCCGATCTCGTCGGCCGCGCCGTAGCGGCGCAGCGGCACCGAATCGACGACTGCCTGCCGCGCGGCCTCGGTCGGCGCGAGCCGGGCCATCCCTTCGGTGTCGTCGATCGGACCGGGAATGACCGCGTTGACGCGTACCCCCTCCGACCCCCATTCGATCGCGAGGCTCTTCGTCAGCAGGTCGACCCCGGCCTTGGCCGCGCAGACGTGACTTTGCAGCGCCATCGCGACCGACGCCTGTGGTGCCGAAATATTGATGACGCTGGCGCCCGGCTTGCGCAGGAATTCGTAGCCCGCGCGCATTACGTTGAAGGTGCCGAGCAGGTCGATGTCAACGACCGATTTGAAAGCATTCGGACTCATGCCGATCGCCGGCGCCGGGAAATTGCCGGCCGCGCCTGAGATCAGCACGTCGATCTCGCCGGCATTGGCGTGAAAATCGGTGAGCGCCGCGGCGACCGCGTCGGCGTCGCGTACGTCTAGCGCGTAGCCGTGCGCCGGCCGGTCGGCCGACAATCGCCCGACCGCGGCGTCGACCTTGTCCTGCTTGCGGCTCGCCACCGCGAGCGTCGCGCCGGCACGCGCGAAGCACTCGGCGATGCCGAGGTTGATGCCGCTGGTGCCGCCGAACACGAAAACCCTGGCCCCGCTGAAATCGAAGCTCGCAGTTGACTGACCTGCCATTGAAATACCCCCTGTTCAAATTGAATCGATCGCGCCGGATCCGGCGTCGCGGTCAAATCCGCACGACCAGCTTGCCAAAATGGCCGGATGCGCGCAGCGCGTGATACGCGGCGCGCGCATCGTCGAAATCGAAGACGCGATCGATTACCGGGTGCAGCTCGTGCAACCCGAGCGCCGCGTTCAGGTCTTCGAACATGCGTCGGCTGCCGACGTAGACGCCCTGCAGGCGAATCGACTTGCGCATGACCGCGGTCGGGTTGACCGTGCCGCCGGTCAGCACGCCGATGAAGCCGATCGTGCCGCCGACACGAACCGCGTCGATGGTTTTCTCGAGCGTGCCGGCGCCGCCGGTCTCGATCGCGACGTCGACGCCGACGCCGTCGGTCAGCTCGAGTACGCGCTTTTGCCAATCCGGATTGTCGACGTAGTTGATCGTTTCGTCCGCGCCGAGCGCTTGCGCACGCGCGAGCTTTTCGTCGCTCGACGACGTGATGATCACGCGCGCGCCGCACATCCTGGCGATCTGCAGGCCGAAGATCGACACGCCGCCGGTGCCGAGGAACAGCGCGCAATCGCCGGCTTTCAGACCGCCCTGCTCGATCAGGCAATTCCACGCGGTGACCGCGGCACACGGCAAGGTTGCGGCCTCCTCGAATGACAGCTGTGCCGGGATCGTCACCGCGCCGCGCTCGGCAAACGCGACCCGCTCGGCCAGCACGCCGTCGAGCGGACCGCCGAGCGCGCTCGCCATCGCCGCGGCCGA
>JBFFXR010000037.1:0-21048 GCA_041569645.1 Gammaproteobacteria bacterium | reverse complement strand
GGCCGCGCGCTGCGCGCGGTCGCCGACGACCACCAGGCGGCGCTGTCGGTCGGCATCTCGCTGCACACGATCTGGATCATCGTCTGGTCGGTCGCCGGCATCGTCGCGCTGGTCGCCGGTATCATGTGGGGCGCCAAGTCCGGGGTCCAGTTTTCGCTGTCGCTGATCGCGCTGAAAGCATTGCCGGTGCTAATCCTCGGCGGCTTCACTTCGGTGCCGGGTGCAATCATCGGCGGCATGATCATCGGTGTCGGCGAAAAGGTCGCCGAGGTCTACCTCGGCCCGTTCGTGGGCGGCGCGATCGAGAACTGGTTCGCCTACATGCTGGCGCTGGCGTTCCTGCTGTTCCGGCCGCAGGGCCTGTTCGGCGAAAAAATCATAGAGCGAGTCTGAACCGATGATTTATCGCGAAACCGGCCAGTTCAAAGCCAGCTACGATTCCGACCAGGCGCTGTTTCCGATCGCGCAGGATCGGATCGTCATCCTCGGGGTGCTACTGGTGACCTTCGTCGTGGTGCCGTTTCTGCTCAACGAATACTGGCTGAATGCGATCCTGCTGCCGTTCCTGATCTACTCGCTGGCAGCACTCGGGCTCAATATCCTGACCGGCTACTGTGGCCAGCTGTCGCTCGGCACCGGCGCCTTCATGGCGGTCGGCGCCTACTCGGTTTACAAGCTGATGGTCGCCTTCCCCGAACTCGGATTCATCCCGCTGGTGCTGATCTCGGGCCTGATCACGGCCGCGGTCGGCACGCTGTTCGGCCTGCCTTCGCTGCGGATCAAGGGTTTCTATCTTGCGGTGGCGACGCTCGCGGCGCAGTTCTTTCTTATCTGGTTGTTTAACAAGGTCGGCTGGTTCTACAACTACAACGCCTCGGGCATGATCAACGCACCACCGCTGTCGATCTTCGGGGTGATCGTGACCGGACCCGAAGGCGACAAGACCGCGCAGTACCTGCTGGTCGCGGGCTTCGTCGCGGTGTTCGCGCTGTTCGCGAAAAACATCGCCCGCGGGCGCATCGGTCGCAACTGGATGGCGATTCGAGACATGGACATCGCCGCCGAGCTGATCGGCGTACGCCCGCTGGTGGCCAAGCTGTCGGCCTTCGCGGTGTCGTCGTTTTACATCGGTATGGCCGGCGCGCTCTACTTCGCGGTCTGGCTCGGTTCGGCCGAGCCGACCGAGGCCTTCGACATCAACCAGTCATTCCTGGTGCTGTTTATGATCATCATCGGCGGCCTCGGCTCGGTCCTCGGATCATTCCTCGGCGCGGCCTTTCTGGTCGTGATGCCGATCGTTCTGAAGAACATCATGGTCGACGGGCTCGGCACCGACGCCGCGCTCGCGGCGCACTTCGAGATCATCATCGTCGGCGTGCTGATCATCGGCTTTCTGATCGTCGAACCGCACGGGCTAGCGCGCCTGTGGCGGATCGCCAAGGAGAAGCTGCGGCTGTGGCCATTCCCCTACTAATCGGGTGGAATAAACCGCGGCGTGTCGCTTAGAATGTAACCCACAATAAAACAACCGGAGGAAGAAAATACCATGAAGAAACTGATAACAAACCTCGTAGTCGCGCTGCTCGCGCTGCCGCTGCTGGCACCGGCGGTAAACGCCTATGAGCTGACCATTCCGACATTCGACTACCGAACCGGTCCCTATGGTCCCAACGGCATTCCGTTTGCCAATGGTTACAGCGAATATTTCATGATGCTCAACGAGCGTGACGGCGGCATCAACGGCGCCCGGATCAACCTGGTCCCCTGCGAAACCGCGTATAACACCAAGCGCGGAGTCGAGTGTTACGAAAATGTCAAAAACGAGGGCGAATCGGGCGCGCTGGTGATTCAACCCCTGTCGACCGGCATTACCTATCAGATCATCCCCAAGGCCAGCGTCGACAAGATTCCGATTTTCTCGATGGGTTATGGGCGCACCTCCGCGGCCAACGGCAAGATCTTTCCCTGGGTATTCAACTTCCCGGCGACCTACTGGAGCCAGGCGACCGTATTCGTACAGTACATCGGCGAGCGCGAAGGCGGCATGGCCAACCTGAAAGGCAAAAAGATCGCGCTGGTTTATCACAATTCGGCTTACGGCAAGGAGTCGATTCGTACCCTCGAAAGCGCGGCCGAGAAATTCGGCTTCGAACTCCAGTTGCTGCCGGTCGATCATCCCGGGCAGGAGCAAAAAGCTACCTGGCTGCAAATTCGCCGCGAACGGCCCGACTGGGTCCTGATGTGGGGCTGGGGCGTCATGAACCAGGTCGCAATCAAGGAAGCCGCTTCGATTCGCTTCCCGATGGACCACTTTATCGGTGTCTGGTGGTCGGGTTCCGAGAACGACGTGTTGCCCGCCGGTGACGGCGCGCATGGTTACCTCTCGGGCGCCTTCCACCAGCCGGGTGACAACTTTCCGGCGCACGACGACATCAAGAAGTACGTCTACGATCGCGGCAAGGGTCTGGGCGAACGCGACCGTATCGGCGAAGTGCTTTACAACCGCGGTCTGGTCGCGGCGATGTGGACCGCCGAGGCAATCCGCAAGGCGATGGAAATTCACGGCACCAACAAGGTCAAGGGCGTGCACGTTCGCGACGGCTTCGAGGCGCTCGACGTCGACGAGAAGCGGCTCGCCGAGCTCGGCCTGCCGAACTTCACGATTCCGGTCAAAATCAGCTGCGAAAACCACGAGGGCCCGGCCCGCGGAGCTCTGCAACAATGGGACGCCAAGGCCAAGAAATGGACATTGGTAACCGGTTTTTATTCGGCATTGCGTGACATCACCGGACCGCTGATTGCCGAGGACTCGGCCCAGTACGCAGCCGAAAACAACGTCGTGCCGCGGATTTGCGGCTAGACGTGAGTTGAGCTAAAGGACGGGAACCATGGGCGAGGCCGCCGTTGACACCAGTACGACGCCGTTGTTGTCGGTAAACAACATCGAGGTCATATACGACCACGTCATCCTGGTGCTCAAGGGCGTCTCGCTCGAGGTTCCCGAGCAGGGCATCGTTGCCCTGCTCGGCGCCAACGGCGCCGGCAAGACCACCACGCTGAAGGCAATCTCCAACCTGCTGCGCGCCGAGCGCGGCGACATCTCCAAGGGCTCGATCGAATTCCAGGGCGAGCGCATCGACCGGCTGACTTCGGCCGAGCTGGTGCAGCGCGGCGTGATCCAGGTGATGGAGGGCCGCCACTGTTTCGAGCACCTGACGGTCGAGGAAAACCTGCTGACCGGCGCCTATACCCGGCGCGATGGCCAGACCGCAATCCAGCGCGACCTCGAACTCGTCTACGGCTATTTTCCGCGCCTGACCGAGCGCAAGAGTACGCAAGCCGGTTACACCTCGGGTGGCGAACAGCAGATGATCGCGATCGGCCGCGCGCTGATGTCGAAGCCGAAGATGATCCTGCTCGACGAACCGTCGATGGGGCTCGCGCCGCAGCTGGTCGAGGAAATTTTCGAGATCGTCGCGCGGC
This sequence comes from Gammaproteobacteria bacterium, assembly GCA_041569645.1. Classification (GTDB taxonomy): domain Bacteria; phylum Pseudomonadota; class Gammaproteobacteria. The sequence goes on along the minus strand of JBFFXR010000037.1, from coordinate 17,565 downwards.
TGAACCGGGACGAGGGCGTGACCTTCCTGCTCGCCGAGCAAAATACCAATATCGCGTTGCGCTACGCCGATCACGGCTACATTCTCGAGAACGGTCGTGTCGTGCTCGACGGCAGCGCCGCCGAGTTGCGCGAGAACACCGACGTCAAGGAATTCTACCTCGGCATTTCCGGCGGCGAACGTGCCAGCTTCCGCAACGTCAAGCACTACCGCCGGCGCAAGCGCTGGCTGACCTGACCCCCCCTGGAAATATTGCTCTGACCTGAATTTTATTCAGGTCAATGACCTGCCCGTTAATTTCCGGTCAGAGCAAAAATTCATTCGCAGCACGCAACCCGCAAGCCGTCGGAGCAATAATTTTTACTCAGCGTAATTACTCTGCGTAAAACTATCGGCGAAACCGATGGGGATATGGTTCTACGCCGCCTTGCCGAAATTGGTTACTATTGCGCCGATGATCGCCGAACCGTCTGCGGGTCGGCAGTGTCGGCATCTATAGCCAGAGGAAACGTATCCCAATGAGCGAATTCTACGACAGCCTCGAGACGCGCAGCGCCGGCGAGCGCGCGGCGGCGCAGTTCGACGCGCTACGCGCGCAGGTCGAACACGTCAAAAAAAATACCGACACCTACGCGGCGACGCTCGCCGACTTCGACCCGGCATCGATCACCGATGCAGAAGCTTTCAGCCTGCTGCCGCTGACGCGCAAGTCGGAGCTCGTCGAATTGCAGCGGGCGAAGCGCCCTTTCGGCGGCTATACCGCCAACGACGTCGAGCTCTACAGCCACGTGTTCGCATCGCCCGGGCCGATCTACGAACCCGGCTACGCGGTCGACGACTTCTGGCGCTTCGCGCGCTCGCTCTACGCCGCCGGCTTCCGCCCCGGCGAGCTCGTGCACAATTGTTACAGCTATCACTTCACGCCGGCCGGGCAAATGTTCGACAGCGGCGCGAAGGCGCTCGGCTGCGCGGTAATCCCGGCCGGCACCGGCCAGACCGAGCTGCAGGTGCAAACCATCTCAGATCTGCGCCCGAGCGGCTACGTCGGCACGCCGTCGTTCCTCAAGATCATCCTCGACAAGGCCGCCGAACTCGACGCCGACGTCGCGTCGATAGACAAGGCGCTGGTCAGCGGCGAAGCGCTGCCGCCGCCGCTGCGCGAAGGCTTCACGGAGCGCGGCATCCGCGTGCAGCAATGCTACGCGACCGCCGACCTCGGCCTGATCGCCTACGAATCGAACGCCCTCGAAGGGCTGATCCTTGACGAGGGCGTCTACGTCGAGATCGTCCGCCCCGGCAGCGGCGAGCTGGTCGCCGACGGCGAGGTCGGCGAAGTCGTCGTCACCAACCTCGGCCGCGAATATCCGTTGATCCGCTTCGCCACCTGCGACCTGTCGGCGATCTTTCCGGTCGAGAGCCCCTGCGGCCGCACCAACCGCCGGATCAGAGGCTGGATGGGGCGCGCCGACCAGACCGCCAAGGTGCGCGGCATGTTCGTGCGCCCCGAGCAGGTCGACCAGGTCGTCAAGCGTCATCCCGAGATCGCGAAGGCCAGGCTCGTGGTCGACTGGGTCGACCAGGCCGACTCGATCACGCTGCAGTGCGAGGTCGCCGACTACGACGATTCGCTCGGCGCGGCAATCGCCGACAGCATCCGCGCGGTCTGCAAGGTCCGCGGCGAAGTCGAGCTCCTCGCGCCCGGCAACCTGCCGAACGACGGCAAGGTCATCGACGACGTGCGCAAATACGACTGATGGCACCCGCGAATCTGCTCGCCGGTGTGCGCGTCGTCGACCTGTCGCAATACATCCCCGGACCCTTCGCGACCCGCCAGCTCGCCGACCTCGGCGCCGACGTGATCAAGATCGAACCACCCGCCGGCGACCCGATGCGGCGATTCATGAACTCCGGCGACGACAAGGTTTCGCCGATCTACCGCCACGTCAATCGCGGCAAGCGGGTTTGCCGGCTCGATCTCAAGACCGAGGCCGGCGCCGGGTCATTGACCGAACTGCTGCGCGGCGCCGACATCCTGCTCGAATCGTATCGCCCCGGCGTGCTCGATCGTCTCGGCTTTGGCCGCACGCGCCTCGCCACACTCAACCCGGACCTGATCCATTGCGCGCTGTCCGGCTTCGGCCAGACCGGGCCGTATGCGCAACGCGCCGGGCACGACATCAACTACTGTGCGCTCGCCGGCCAGGCAATTACCAGCGGCACCGCCGAGTCGCCGGTCATCGCCTTTCCACCGATTGCCGACCACGCGTCGGCGCTGCAGGCCGCGACCGCGATGCTCGCCGCGCTGCACGCGCGCGATCACGACGGCAAGGGTATTTACCTCGACATCAGCATCACCGAATCGATCCTCGCGTGGCAGTACCTCGCGGCGCTCGGCGACGCAAGCGAACGCGCCGCGTCGCTGCTGAACGGCGGCGCCGCCTGCTACAACGTATACCGTTGCGCCGACGGCCGGTTCATCAGCCTCGGCGCGATCGAAACCGCGTTCTGGGAAAATTTCTGTGAAGCGACGGAAAGGCCGGACTGGATCGGCCGACAGTTCGAGCCGATGCCGCAAACCGCGCTGCTCGCCGAGGTAGCCGATCTGATCGGCAGCAAGCCGCGACTCGACTGGCACGAGCTGCTCGATACCATCGATTGCTGCTATGCGCCGCTGCTGGATACGGCGGATGTCGCCCGCGATCCGCAAATGCAAGCGCGTCGGTCGTGGTCGGACTCGGGACCGAATTCCGGTGTGTGGATAAACGACGACGCAGTGGTATCCGCGCGCGACTATCGCGAAATCGAATCCTCGCAAGCTACAGGCTGGGAAAATATCGAGTAGTTCGAATCCGCCACGGATCCGCCGAACCCGATGCCCGCATCCTGCTCCCCGACGATTCGACACGAGCGTGAAACCCGGACGCTCGGAATGCACCTGGCTGGCTCAGCAAGTAGCCTTTCGCAGGATCCTGCGGAGTCGAAAACTCCACTGGCGGAGCGATTTGAGCTCAGCCATAACCCGGATACCAGCCCTCTGCAGTTACCGTTGGTTCACCTGGTCCATCGGCATGAATTGCGACGTTCGCCCGCAAGCTTCGGTATCCGCGCGCGCGGATTGCTTGCGAGGTCAGTTCGGCATGGAGGCGATCCATTCGTGCATATCGACAATCGTCGTGGCGTCCCGAACCTGCACACCGATCGGCGGCATCATTCCGGCGGAAAACAACTGGTAAATGGTGCTTTCCTCGGGGTGTCCGGGGGACAGCAGGTGTCCGTTGTTGCGCCGCGAAGGAACGTTGAAGTCGGCAAGCGGAACGTCGTGGGTAAAATCCCACATTTCGTCGTTGTTGTGACAAACGCCGCAATTCGCGTGCATGTAGCCGCGCATTCGCCGCTCAAGATCCGTTTTGCCAGTGACACGCGCAGCATTCACGGCCGTTAGTGGCTGGTCGAAGATATTCGCCGCAGCCAGCCTATCGAGCTGATTTATAGATTCGCCTGTGGGCGTATGATTCAACTGGACCTCTTCGAATCCGAGGATGAAGCTGCTTTTTCTCCCGTGACAGGCCAGGCAATTGTTGCGGCTCGGGATCGCGTGTTCGAAACTTTGACCCGACGCATTCGTCACCGCAACATATTCCGGGCGTGAACCGTTCAGCAACGATGCATCATTGCCATCGGCGTCCCATTTGTACGAAGCGTATTCCCATTCGATCTTTCCGCGTCGAATGACCCGTGTCTCGATCGGCCGGGTCGTGTCTGTATTGCGGTCGCGATAGGCGATTGTCTTGAAAAACGTGGTTCCCGTGGGAAAAATCCAGTGGTCGGACTTGCCGATTTCGATCCGGGTACCTTCCGGGACCCGAATATGACGATCCTTCGCGGCACCATTCGTCCACAGCTCCCACTCGGGGGCGTAGGCGTGGACGTCGGCGGCGATTTGCGAGAGCTCCGGTAAATAGGGGAAAGCGCCGAACCCGGAGAGTTTCGGCGGAAAATCCAGCGGGGGTTGCGTAAAGTCGCGCGCCAGTCCCTCGCCGCGACCGGCCGACAGACTCGGCTTCCATCGCGTGACATAGCCGAGCGTGCCGTGGGGGTCGGCGACGTAGAGATTGTAATTCCGATCGACCGAAATCGTTTTCGGAACTCCGAATTCCTTGACGGTACCGAAGCTTGCCAGGTGCGAGCCGTCAGTCGAAAAAACCTGGATTCTGTAATTGTAGGTATCTGATACGTAGATACGATCCTGATCGTCGATCGATAACTCGTGCGGCCAGTTGAAATCGCCGTCTCGCAAACCCGGCGTACCATCGCCGCCGTTCCTGCCCCACTTCAGTAAAAAAGTGCCATCGGGTGCAAATTTCTGAACCCGGTTATTGCCGCGATCGACGATGTAGACATTGTCAGCTTTGTCGATGGCGATGTTATAGGGGCCTAGGAACTCGCCGTCACCGCTTCCCTCGCTACCGAAGCCCAGGATAAAGTTGCCGTCGGCATCGAACTTCTGGACGCGATGCGTTTTCAGGTCGCCGACGTACAGGTTGTCCATCGAATCGACGGCAATTCCGAGCGGCTGCTGGAACTCGCCGTCGCCGTTGCCCTTCGAACCGAACTGACCCAGGTACTCGCCCTCGGCAGTAAATATCTGAACACGCTGATTGTGCTCTCCCGGCACGTAGACACGTCCCTCGCTGTTGACGGTGACCCCGCCGGGAAAATTGAACTCGGACGGACCATCACCGAGCGTGCCCCATTTGAACAGAAAATTACCAGCCAAGTCGAATACCTGGACATTGTGGTTGTAGCAGTCAGTGACGTATAGCCAGCCCTTGTCATCGTTGATCGCGGTGCCATAAGGCATTCGAAACTCGGCATCGCCGGTGCCGTACGAGCCCCACGAATTAACGAGTTCGTAAGATCCGGCGGTTCCGGCCAAAGCCTTCTCGATGGCTTCTTGCACCGCCGGCATGACGCTCTTGTTTATTTCCCGCAGAACGATTCGTTCAATCGTCGCCGTTATCGTATTGCGAACGAGTGCTTTAAGTGGCCGGTAAAGTGACTTGACGGCGAGGGCACCGACAACAACAATTACAAGCAAAACAACGACGCTCACCAGAAGTTTTTTCTTGTGTGTGTTGGTCAAATTCGAATCCGACTCCCGAGCCTAATGGAGTTTGACCTTCGCGTAAACGAATTGCAAGAACTAAGACGGTGAGCAAAAAAGCATGGATCAAATCTGTCAGAAACAGCCCGCCAGTAAACTGGACGACGCGGGATCGCAGCCGACTCTCGGACCTGCGGTCCCCGCAATGTCCACAACCTGGGACACGATAATTGTCGGCAGCAGTCCGCTTTTGTTGATCGAAGCTATCTACCTCAGCCGGATCGGACGCAAAGTCCTCGTGCTAGAAGACACGTCGCAACTGGGGGGTGCCTGGGCCCACCTGGAAAACAACACCGAATTTCCGTATCTCGATATCGGTTGCCACTACTTCGATATCAGTCGCCAAGCTTACGAATTTCTGCAATCTGGGATTGGATTGAATCTGGTTCCGTTCCGCCCGCAACCTCAGTTTGCGTTTCGAAACATTCTGTTTCCCTATGACTACAGGCAAATAATTCGCGTATCGCGCAATCTGAAAGGCGCCGTAATATCCGGCTCGCTTGGCACTTTTCTTTCCAACATGTTGCGAGACGAAAATTTTCGGCTCAGGATTTATCCGTTCACGAAGACGTTCCAGTTCCCGCGCGGCGGGTCCCACGAACTGATTTCACGCCTAACTGTCCTTGCGCGCGACGCCAATGTTGCCATTCGAAAACCCATGCGAGTCGAATCGATTCGCTTCGATCCAGATACCAGGTGGGTTTACGTCGGTGCCGGGAATCGATTCTTCGAATGCAGGGAAATCGTCGCCGGCTCGCAGGCCCGCGTAGCTGGCGCTCTGCGAATTGCTTCCGAAGCCGGAGACACGCAGCGCTGCGTCTACACCCACGTGAATCTCGTTTTTCGAGATCGCAGCACGCCAAGGTTCTCCTACGTGCGTTTCATTCGTCATCCGGCCATAATCCGCATGACCGATATCACCAGTCAGATGCGTAACTGGTGTGGTGGAATGGAAGACTATCGCGTCATCTGTATCGGTATTCACGATGCTTACGACCGGACCGTGGATGAAAAGAAGAAAGTCGACGAACTCGTCACCTTGCTCAAACGTCAACGCTTCATCGATTCCTCGTTGCGATGCGAATCGTCTTACTGGAGTCGCTATCCCGCCGAGTTCCTATCCAGCGAGACGCAAAACAAATTGCTGGGCAACTTTGCGCCGATGATAAGGTTGATTCCGACAACCAACTTCTCCCTCGGCCTGGTTAACAATCTGAGCCGCTGGAAACTCGCTTTCGCATCACCTGGTGACCTCACGGATTCCAAACGATTGTTGATCCCGTAATCGACAGGCGCCGCGCCCTCCGCGTAAACTCATGCCAACAGCAATCGACAACCATCGGGATTTCGCATGGCCGGCACCGAACTCACCAAATATCCGGTTCACCTGGGTCTCGGCGCGACCGCAACGATCGAGCCGGAGTTTACCGGTTCGATGGACTGGTACCAGGACTACGCAACGCGGCACTCGAAAGATGGCAACGAGGCACGGCTCGTCAGCATGCATGCGTTTAGCGAATCCTGGGACATGTGGGAGATGCATCCGAATGGCAGCGAAGTCGTGCTCTGCGTGGCCGGTAAAATTACGCTCCATCAGCAAGCCGCGGACGGATCGACGGCGACTGTTCTACTCGAATCGGGCCACTACGCCATCAACGAACCCGGCGTCTGGCACACGGCCGACGTCGCTTCCGAGGCCACCGTACTGTTCATAACGGCCGGAAGCGGCACGCAACACCGTCCGCGCTAGGCCGTTGATGCTCGTTGCTGCCTGGCGGCTGAAGACCTATTCGAACGCTGGCTGGCGCTTGCCGACGAACGCGTCGATTCCTTCGCGGCCGTCGGACGACGCGGCGCAGGCCGCGAGCGCGCGGCCCTCGAGCTCCATCTGGGTTTCGAGATCGTTGTCGAAGCTCGAAAGCAGCAGTTTGCGGATGCCGGCCTGCGAGCGACGCGGGCCTAGCGCGAGTTCGGCGGCAAGCGCATCGGTCTCGTCTTCGAGCGCGTCGTCGGCGACGACGCGGGTGACGAGACCCATCTCGAGCGCCTCGGCGGCGGAGAGTTTCGGGTTCAACAGCATCAGCTCCTGTGCCCTGCGCAAGCCAACCAGACGCGGCAGAAAGTACGTCGAGCTGCCGTCGGGGCAGAGGCCTGCTTTGGTATAGGCCATCGTGAAGCTCGCCGATTCGGCCGCGAGCACGATGTCGCCGACCAGCGCGAAACTGAAACCGCCGCCGGCGGCGACGCCGTTGACCGCGACGATCAGCACCGGCTCCATGCGGACGAGCGTCGCGATCGTGCCGTGCAGATCGTCGGCCAGCGCCTTCAGTTCCCGCCCGACCGCATCGCCGTGGCCTTGCATTTCCTTGATGTCGCCACCGGCGCAAAAGAAGCGCCCGCGGGCACGCAGCACGACGACCTTGAGCCGCGGGTCGTTATCGCAGATTCGCGCCGCCCGGCGCAATTCGGCGGCCATTTGCGCGGTCAGGCCGTTGGCGGCGTCGGGGCGGTTCAGCTCGATGCTCGCTACCGCGCCCTCGCGCGTGAATACGATTTGTTCGAAGTCGGGCATACAGCTTGATCCCAGGCCTAAAAAGACAGTATAACGATTAGCTCTTGCCGTCGAAACGTTCGCGAGCAGCCAGTTGGAGTAAAGCATGAGTGCCTTCCTTATCGTCGACACCGCCATCGAAAACGCCGAGGCCTACGAAGAATACAAGCGCCAGGCTAAACCGATCGCCGAACGCTACGGCGGCACTTATCGCGTCCGCGGCGGCGCGCTCGACGTCATCGAGACCGACCTCTGGACACCAACACGAATCGTCATCATCGAGTTTCCCGACCGCGCGGCGGCGCGCGCCTTCGTCGACTCGCCCGAATACGCACCGGTCAAACCGCTGCGGCAGGATAACGCGCGCTGCACGCTGTTCATCGTCGACGGGGATTAATTACGCGAACCGGGATGCCGCGCGCGCACGAATCCGCTTATTGTTGCTCAGAGCACTAAATAATCGAACGATTTATCCCCGAACTTGAGGCCGGATCTTGGCAGCCTTCTGATTGCCTACACACCCGTACCCGAACACAGGCTCATTTTCAGGTTCGAATGGCCCGCTCAACCCGCACAATGTAACGTTTACTATCGTTCGAACCAAAACGACATTCGGGCCGCCAGTTCCTGCTGGTTTCTGCGCTCGCTGAAAAACTGGTTATGGCGAGCGTTCTGCAACACCCAGAGCGCCCTTGGTTCCCGGGAATTGTCGTACAGCCGTTGCCCATGGCGAAACGGCACCACGCGATCGGCCATGCTGTGTACGAGTATCACCGCTGTCGGAGACAACTTGCCGATTTCGTCGACGGGCCGATATTTATCGATAACCGTCATCGACATCGGCCACTGAAACAGCCAGGTCAACCAGTGGCCGGAAAGCTTTTCCCGGGTAATTTCGCGAAAACTGGTGAAACCGCTGTCGGCTACCAAGACCTCGATTTCATCCTTGTGAACCGAATTCGCGACTGCCACGATCGCCAGAGCTGCACCGAGGCTCTGGCCAAAAACCGCCAGATTGCTCGTCTCGTCGAGAGCGTGGAGTTGATTCAGCCCGGCTTCGACGTCCATCATCAAGCCTTCGAGGTATGCGGTCCCTTGCGATCGACCATAGCCGCGGTAGTCGAACAGGAAGACGTTCAGGCCCTGTTCGGGCAAGAACATGACGCTGCCGATATGCGTACTGATATTTTCGGCATTGCCATGCAGGAACAGTACGCTGCCCCTGGCTTCGTGCCTGGCCGGCAACCACCAGCCATGCAATCGTGCGCCATCCAGACTGGGAAAGTAAACATCGTGATATTCGAGGCCGAGGTCGCTCGGCGAAAAAAGATGCCTCTCCATCGGCTGGAAGAAAAATGCGGTGCATCCGGTTATTCCTAGGACGGACAATAGCCATAGCCACCTGCGCATGATCTAAAAATACCAGCGAAAGCCCAGCGACGCATCTTCCAGGCTGTTCCGCGCCTCGCCCGTTTCGCGCCAGGTAATACGTAGCGCGGTATTTCGACTCAGCGAAAAGTTGCTGCTAAACGCGTGATCGACGACGGTCGCACGCAGGTTGTTGTGAAACTCAATCGAGCGAAGCGATAAGCCTAACGTCCACCGATCCGACAGATACCATTGCAGGCCGAGGTTGGCGCCAGCGCCGACCGCGACATCATCCGGAATCTCGTCGTCGATCCAGATCGCGCCGTCCAGCAATGCATACAGCGTGGTGCCGGAGCCCAATTTCCAGGCCAGGCCGATTCCGCCGTCGAAGGCCAGCACCAGCTCATCGCTGACTTCGGCGGGACCATACTGGCGTGCATAGCTCAACTTGAGTTTCCACGAAAGCGGATCAAAGAATGGCGATCGCCGACTGAGCGAAATCGCATCGAAAAAATCGATTCGCTGCAGCTCGAGATCTTCGTCGTCATCGGAATAGCGCAGATCAACACTCATGAAACTGAGCTGGTTTCCGTCGACGAAGCTGGCCGGCCTGTCGAGCAAGTCATGATAGGTCGGTCGAATCGTCAGTTCTCCGTAGCCGGCATCCTCCAGTCGTCCGCGGCGCAACCCCAGCATACTGGTCTCGTGCCCCTGATCGGGCCGATATTCAGGCCGGGGAACCTCCCTGGCCGGGCTCGACGCATCGATCAGGCTGCGGACTCTCAACAGTCCAATTGAGCGCCGGGCCACCGGCTCGCGTCCCAGTTCACCTTTTTTTAACAGGTACTGCAGGTAGTCATAGGCAGACTCCACGACGAGCGCCCGTCTCTCGGGCGGCAAGGCGGAAACCATCGCGTCCGACGCCGCGCGCCGGCCGAATGCCAGGTCGAGGACGAGGTCCGTTTCACTGGCGGAAAGATATCGAGATTGATGTTCGATACGAGTCCGAGCCGCAGGGCGATAGGTCACCGTTTCGAGTAACTCCCCCTCTTCGAGTACGACACGCAGCGTATCGACCGGAGTGGCCCAGACGGGAAAAGCCCGAGTGAATTCGAACTCGGGTCGGGCTACCTGGATCAATTCCAGCAGCTGGTAAGAGCAATTTTCGTCGATGAAGTAATAGTCGAAGTAGATACCCGCCAGCTCCCAGGTGTGGCGTAACACCCGCAGAATCTCGGCCCGATCCAGATTGAGTGTAAATTCCCAGATGTCACGATTCTCGAGATCGTTGTACTCATTGACTTTCTCGTAGTAGGGAAGCACCGAAAAATATCCCGGATACTGCCCGATGAGCCCTTTGTAGGCGAAGACGATGCCACTGGATTCATCCGTGCGCGCCGCGAAGTTGATGGAAAATGAAACGAGCTGACTCTTTTCGTCCAGGCCTTGCTTGTCTATTCGCAGCAAGGTATGACCGAACATCGACGACGGATTGTTCAGGTAAGCGGACGGGAAAATCAGGGTGAGTTTCTGGGGTGCGATTGTCGACACCCAGTTTTCGAAATCGTTACAGGCCAGATTGGGCAATCGGTTTTCGTCGAATTCGAGTCTCCGCTTTAGCCAATGAAATCGTTCTATGTACGCGCATTGTCGCGACTGTCGAACGTCTTCCCGCCGGACGTTCTCCTGGCTAAAGAATCCTTCGAGGGTGGCTAGAAGCTCAGCCCGCGGATCGGTCTTGCCATCGGCAGCATTGAAGAATTCGGGGCTGTCGACGAGACTCGTATATCCACCACCGAACAGGTCGGCCTTGTAATGCAATAACTTGTGCCAGTAGCGGTCTTCATGAAGTCGTTGCTCCAGCGCTCGCTGCTGGAGTTCCCGGAGGTAGTCAGTATCAAATGCCCGGGCTGATCCAATACCGACTGCCATGATGAAACCGAACCAGGCAACCAAACGAAAGGCTTGGATCATCGAACTCAAGAAATCGTGCCGGGTTCTACCCGGAGAGCAAAAAAACACCCGGCAATATCTGCCGGGCGTCAGAATGTCATAGGCGGATGACGATCAAACGGCGTACTTGGCCAGGACTGGCTCCCTGGTCATGACGTCCCGCAGAGCGGTCAACATGTCACCGGTCGTGACGTCTTCCGAGGCGTAAATCTTGTCGAAGTTCATTTTGGTGAGCATGAAGAACCTCGGCTTGTCGGATGGAGCGATCTGCATCAGATCAGCAAGCGAGTTCAGCGCCTCGCCTTGGCCGACAGCCATGTCGCGTGCGAGCTTGTCCATATTTGCGCTGGCAAACAGGCGAACCTCGGCTGCAGCAATCGTAGCGCCTTCTTCACATCCCGCGGTACCGGTGGTAATACCAAACGTCTGGTTTCCGAGAGTACCGTTCGTGGTTACCGCCAGGATCTCGGGGGCCTTGCCACTTTGGCCATCGAAAATCATGGTACCCCAACCACAACCCGTGTTTTCGGCATAAGCATTCGGAGCGGCAAGCGTCGCCGCGACGGTAGCAACCGCCAGATACTTTTTAATCATCATGAATCTCCTTGAAGTTTTACTTTTCGAGTAATCATGCAAAGTCCATCGAACATTGCATTTGCCCTTTTTCCTTCCACGTATCGATTGTCAAACAAACGTTTTTTGTTCAACCCATGTAACGGCGCATGGAGTATCACTCTACACCCATGATCAAAATTTCGAAAACAAAATCGGGCAATATTTTTTCGATTGACACGTCAAATCCCGAGTACAAACTCCGCTACGCGTCAAAATCCTAGCCGAGCAACCTGAAGAACGACTGAAGAAATCGATAACCAGATCGTGCCTGATGCGTACAAGTTCGGGTGTAGGTATTGCCACTCAGCCGGTGTCCCGCCGTGTACCACCGGCATCAGCCATGGCCAATCCGTGGCATACGATTGGCCATGATCGTCGGGAACAGCACCCGGGTGTCGAGGATTAAATTCGGGTCAGAGCAAATAAAATTTGGGATTTGCCGGCCCTGAAGCACTGAAGTTTTCGAGCGGAATAAAAATACCACGTGAGGCGATAATCAGCAGATTGCTTCGTCACGCCTAACCGAGGCCGAGGCTCGTATCGATGACTCGTGGGTTATGTGGTTCCGGACGGCAGGCGCGGCCGATCCATGCCGACTGGATCCCGCGACCTGCGCGGCCCGACCCGCGAACCCGCGCGAGTCGCGGGATGACAATTAACGGTCCGAGGTGGTACCAGTTCAGGCTGGTCAGGCGCGCTTGGCGTAGAGGTTGGCGATCGCTAGGTCGAAGGCGTCGACGGCCTCGGTTTCGCGCCGGCTCAGCGAAATGTCGCCGCCGGTGCTATCGTTGTTCTCCGACTTGTTCCACAGGATCTCGGCGGCCGACGTGAACGCGTCGACGATTTCAACGTAGGTGCTGGTCGGCGACAGCAGTGCATTCATGAAACTCATGATGATCGACAGCACGATGCCGAGAATCGACGTCGACAGCGCAAAAGAAATCTTGATCAGGAAGCTGTCGATGACAACCTTGCTGGCCTCGGCGTTGGTAATGTCCATCGCGGTCAGTTCCGGTAGCGCCTTCATGATACCGAGGAAGGTGCCGAAAATGCCGGCGACGATGAAGATGCTCGGCAGAATGTTGAGCACGTCGTTGGTGCGGCTCAGCGAAAAAATACCCATCACGCGGTTGAAAATCGGGTTCGACGCGAACACGCTGTTGGAGATTTCCTGGAAATCGGGCTGGCTGTCGCCCTTGCGCAGGTAGCGTACGTGCTGCAGAAAATCGTCGATCAGTCGAATGATACCGTCCTGGATCAGGAACATGCGGTCGCCGACCGTCATGATGTGATCCTCGTTGCGCCGCTTGAAGCGCTGGCGCAATTCGAAAGTCTCGAAGTAGGTCCGCGTCAGCGCGCGCTTGACGTGGTGGTAATACGAGCCGTGCGGCTCCGGGTTGTTCATGATGTCCTGGTGCACGCGCTTGCAGAATTCCTTGACGAAGCGTTTCTGCCGCTGAATCGTGACCGTGATCAGCAGCCGCATGACCGCGGCAATGACGAACGCGATGAGCAGGATCGGCATGAGGTAATCGATGGCGTGCTCGACCACCAGGTTGATCAGGTCGACAATGGTTGCATTCATGACGGTTTCTTTTTCTCCTCGAGACCGAACTTGATGATCACGCGCTGCGAGCCGTAGCAGTCGTAGAGCTTACAAAAATCCCTGCGCGACAGGTTGCCGGTGTCCTCGGGATTGACTTCCTCGGTGAAAAAGCTGCGGCCGGTAACTTTGATCAGCGGGAGCATTTCTTTCTGGTAATCGAACTTGATCTTGTCGGTGTCGAACACGTATTTGAAGATCGAGCGCGCGCGTTCGTAACTCAGGTCGAGATTGTAGTTGACCGCGCGGCGGTTATCCTTCGATAGCGCGCGCGGATTGACCGGCTTGCCGCCAAACGTGGGCGACGCGAAGCCGATGATCTCGATTGACGTGATGTCGGCGACCTGCGACTTGCTGCCGAACAGGCTCTGCGCATAAACCGGAATCGCGTGGCGAATCGTTTCCTTCATACCGGGCTTCAGGCGCGCGCTGTCAGTTTCGAAATAATCCTCGCCGAAATCGAGTATGACGTCGCCGGTGCCCTCGTCGACGTCAGCATTTACGCCCGCCTGCTCGAAACCTTCCTTGATTCGCTGGGCGACGTCCTGGCGCTGCTTGGCGAGTTCGAGCGCCTTTTGCAGTTCCTTCTCGGTCGCGGCGAGCTCGGTTTCGGCCTTGCCGAGATTCTCCGCCGCCTGCTTGAGATTGTCGCGTGCACCTCGCAGATCGGACTGCAGTTGGGCAACCGTGTCGCGGTCCTTGTCGTAGGCTTCCTGCAAGCCCTTGTACTTGTCCTCGAGATCCTTGAGCTGGCCCTGGTAAGCCTGCTCGAGCCCGGCCATCTGGTCGCGGCCCGCCTCTATCCCTTGCTCGAGCGACGCGAGTTCGCCGAGCTTGTCGGCGTAATCGTCCTGTAGCGCCTTGTACTTGTTCTCCAGTTCTTCGCGTTCGGCCGCGCTGGCATTTTCGAGCGCCGCCTTTTCCGCCTCCTGTTGCTTTAGCGCAGCCTCCAACGCCGCGAGCTCGGCCTGGCTCTGACCAGCCTTGGCCGCGAGCTCGCCGAGTTTCTCTTCGTATTCTTGCTGCAGGCCCTTGAACTTATCTTCCAGCGCGGCCCTCTCTTCGGCGGTTGCATTGGCCAGCGCTTCCTTCTCGGCCGCCTGCCGGCCGAGCTGATGGGCCAACGCCTCGAGTTCGGCCTGGCTCTGCGAGCGCAGTGCGTCGAGTTCACCGAGTTTCTTGTCGTAATCGCCTTGCAGCCCTTGATACTGCTCCTCGAGGCTCGCGAGTTGCGCCTGGCTAGCTTCCTCGAGCGCCGCCTTCGCGGCCGCCTCCCGGCTCAGCTGGGCTTCCATCGCGGCGAGCTCGGCCTGACTCTGACCCTGTTGCTCGACGAGTTCCTGGATCTTGCCCTGCAGGTTTTGCGACTGCTGCTGTAGCGACGCCTGCAACGCGGCCTTTTCCGCGGCTTCTCTCTTTAGCGTTTGTTCGAGCGCCGCGAGCTGCACCTGGCTCTGATTGTGCTGCGCCGACAATTCAGAAATCTTGCCTTCGAGAATTTCGGTCTGGGTGATCAGCGTCGCCTCGAGCGCCTGCTTTTCGGCGGCGCGCGCGGCGAGTTCCTGCTGCAGCGTCGCCAGCTGGGTCTGGTTCTTGCCGTATTCGCTGGCGAGCTCGCGCAGCTGTTCCTGCAGCGTTCGCGTCTGTTCGGTATAAGTCTGCTCGAGCGCGGCTTTGGCCTCGGTTTCCTGCTGAATCTGGCCCTGCAGCGCCTCACGCTCGGCCGCGCGCCGTTGCAATTCCTGCTGCAGCGACGCGAGCTGGGTCTGGTTTTCGCCGAATTCGCTGGTCAGCTCCTCGATCTGCGACTGCAGTGATTCGGTCTGCTCGGCGAGAGTCTGCTCGAGCGCGGCCTTGGCCTCGGTTTCTTCCTCGATCTGACCCCGCAAGGCTTCGCGCTCGGCAGCGCGGCGCTGCAGTTCCTGTTGCAGGGACGCCAGCTGGGTCTGATTCTGGCCATACTCGCTAGTCAGGTCCTCGATCTGCGACTGCAGGGTATACGTCTCCTCGGCATAGGCTTCCTCGAGCGCCGCCTTGGCCTCGGTTTCGCGCTGAATCTGGCCCCTGAGCTCCTCTTTCTCGGCGGCCTGCTGCTGCAGCTCCTGCCGCAGCGACGCGAGCTGCTTCTGGTTCTTGCCGTATTCGGCGGTCAATTGCGTGATCTGCGCCTGCAGCTCGCGGGTCTGTTCGGCGTGCGCCTGCTCGAGCGCGGCCTTTTCGGCAGACTCCTGGCGAATCTGACCCTCGAGTGTCGCCAGACTATTCTGGCTCTGGTCTTGCTGCGCCTTGAGCGCCTTGAACTTGAGTTCGAGGTTCTGCGTCTGCTGCTGATGCTGCTGGCGCATGCGCTGCTGTTCCTCGGCCTCGGCGTTGAGCATCTCGGCCAGCGACATCACCTGGGTCTGGCCCTGCTCGTGCTGCGCCTTGAGCTGCTTGTACTTGTCCTCGAGTTGTTTGGCTTCCTCGGAATGGGCGCGCTGCAGCGTTTCCTTTTGCTCGGCTTCGGTGCGGATGAATTGCTCGAGCTCGGACAGGCGCGATTTGTCCTCTTCGTATTTCGCTTTCAGCGATTCGAGCTTTTGCTCGTGCTGCTGCGACTCGGCCGCGTGGCGCTTTTGCAGCTCGGTGATCTCGGCTTCTTCCTGCTGTAGTTGCTGCTTGAGCGTCTCGACGTCGCTGCTGCGCTGGACGATTTCTTCCTGCAGTTGCTGATTCTGTTGCTGTTGCTGCTCGAGTTCATCGGCCGCATTCTGCTTGGCGATGGTGTTGGCGTTCATCATCGCGACGATCATCTGTTGATATTTATTCAGCGACGACTCGCGCTCGGACTGCTGCTGGAATTCCTTTTGCAGTTTCTTTTTCTTGGCCGACGCCTCGTCCTCGAGCAGCGCTATTTGCTCGATGATTTCCTCGTAGATTTTCTTTTCCTGGGCGTTGGTGCGGGCGTTCAGGTACTGGTCCTTGATCGTCTCGTAGATTTCGAGTTCCTGTTTGACTTCCTGAATCTTGGCGTGCGACGTGACCGAGATCATGCCGGTACGCAATGCCGATACCATGTACATCAGCAGAAAGATGAACGCCAGCACCATGAACAGGTCGCTGTATGACGCCCATTGGGTTCCGCTCTGCTGCTGCCGTGCGCGTATCTCGTTATAATCGAAGCTCACGACTCGTCCTGAATTTAATCACGCTGTGTCCGGACCGCCAGATTTTAAGGAAGCGGCCGCTTCTGTCAATTGAACCAAGTCCCAGATTCTGCAATAAAAAGAATAGCCTATAGGCGAAACCTTGCAATTTTGACGAATTCATCAAAAAAATACCCCGCCGAAGCAGGGCTAAGGCCCGGGACCGAGGCTGGCAGGCCTGCGCCGGCCCAATTCTTCGCGAAATCTCGCCTCCTGGGGATTTTGTCCCCTGGGTCGTAACAATTGGATGAAATTCGCACCGATTGGTTCAGCCGCGAATCCCGGCGGGCGTCAGCGGGCGGATTTCCGCGGTGTCGAGATGGCGGATTTCGCGGTGATTCGAGGCGTCGCGCGCGGCGAATGCGGTCAGCAGGATTTGCAGCGCGTCGCCGTGCGACACGAGCAGGATATCGCGGGCCTCGCAGCGCGTCTCGCAATCGGCGATGACCGCGGTCACGCGGGCCATCACCGCGTTGGGCGATTCGACACCGGCTTCGGTGTTGTCGGGATCGCGTGCGTCTGCCCGCCAGACCTCGGCGTAGGCATCGTCGCCATCGAGTTCGTATTCGCCGAAGTATCGTTCGCGCAACCGCGGCTCGAGCACGATCGAATCACCGCAGCCGAGGCGCGCGTGCACGATTCCGGCGGTTTCGCGCGCGCGGCGAAAATCCGAACTCAGGATCAGGGTGTCGGCACCGAGGCCGGTAGCCCCGCCGAGTCGCGCGTCGACCTGCGCGCGGCCGCGTTCCGACAGGCCGTAGTGGTCGATCCCATGACGCGGGTCGCTGACGACGATGCCCTGTTCGTTGGCGCGGCTGTGACCGTGACGCATCGCGAAATAGCGATTGCGCAAAATGTCGATCGCGGCGAGATGATTCACGCGAAACTCACCAGCGCAGCGCATTGCAATGATAGGTCGGCGTGGCACCGAAGCGTGCGGCCAGCGCGGCAATCGCCGCGTCGCCGCCCGACGCCAGATCACCGCGATGGATGCCACCGGTAATCAGCAACGAATCGATTCGCGCGCGCGCGGCGCCGATGATATCGGTTTCGAAGCCGTCGCCGATCATCAGAACGCGGTGGCTCGCGGCGCCATCGAGTCGCGCGAGCGCGGCGGCGAATATGCC
>JBFFXR010000036.1:0-21163 GCA_041569645.1 Gammaproteobacteria bacterium | reverse complement strand
GTCGAGCCCGACCTCGTGCAGTTCGCCAAATCGATCACCTCGGGCTACGTGCCGCTCGGCGGCATCGGCATCAGCGACGAGATCGTCGCGACCATCCGCGGCAGCGACAAGCCGTGGATGCATGCCTACACCTACAGCGGCCATCCGACGACCTGCGCGGTCGGGCTCGCGACGCTCGATTTCGTCGCGCGCGAAAACCTGCCGGCGCAGGCGGCGGAAAAAGGCGCTTACCTGCTCGAGCGGCTGCACGCCGAACTCGATGGCCACCCGCACGTCGGCAACGTGCGCGGCAAGGGCATGATGTGCGGCGTCGAACTGGTCGAGGACAGGGCGGCGAAGTCGTGGTATCCGCCGGAGTGGGGCGTCGGTCCGAAAATGACCAAGGCGCTGATCGAGCACGGCATTTTCACGCGCATGCGCAACGAGGTGATCTGCATCGCGCCGCCGCTGACGACCGAGCAGGCCACGCTCGACGACTACGTCGCCGGCGTGCGCGGCGCCATTGTCGACGTCTTCGGCGAATGAAATTCAGCCGGAGGAACGCCAATCAGGCACGATCGCCGGTGCGAGAGTCTGCGACATTACGGTGCGCTAGATTAGTTCGGCACGAGCCGAATGATTAAAGTGACTTTCGGCCCCGATCCATGGTTGCGAATCTGCCCGCCGTCAATGTTCGGGCATCAGGTGTATACCGTTGGCTAACAGCGAAACGCCGGCTCGGGCTCCCACGGACAAATTGTTTCGCTGCGCGCTGTGACTGCTGACGGTAAAGTTTAAATAGGCCTCGTCGTCGCCATCGGTTTCGAGCCTCAGGAACGCATTTTCGCCCAGTTCCAGAAATTCGCTGATGACGCCGTGAACCGGGTTTTCGCGCTCGCCGAACGATGGTCGGTCGCGACGATGCATGATGATGTGCGAGGGATGAATTACCCAGTTCACGGTGCTTCCGACGGCGAAGGATTCGCTCAACTCGAGTTCCAGCAATCGGCCGCGCCAGCTGATACGGGTGATACCCTCGGCGGGATAGTGTCCCTCCACCGTGGCGCTGAAGATGTTACTGTGCCCCATCAATCTGGCCACCAGCGCACTGGCGGGATTGCGCTGGACTTCGATCGGTTTACCGTTTTGCAGGGTCTGACCCTTGTGCAACACGTACAAGCGATCGGCCAGCATCGCCGCTTCGTCAAGGTCATGCGTAACCAGCAATATGGGTATTCTTATCGAGCGCCTGAGAATGGCCAGTTCCTGCTGCAATTTCCTGCGCGTGACCTGATCGACCGCCGAAAAAGGCTCATCGAGGAGTAAAATCTTCGGTTCCCGGGCGAGAGCCCGCGCGAGCGCGACGCGTTGCCGTTGTCCGCCGGACAGACTGCCGGGAAAGCGATCCTCCAGGCCCTTCAGATTTACCTGGGTGAGTAATTCTCTTGCCCTGGAGGCGCGTTGCCCGGTCGTGATTCCATTCATGGCGATGGTGACATTTTGCAACGCCGTTAGATGCGGAAACAGGGCGTAATCCTGGAAGACGAAGCCGATGTGGCGTTTTTGCGTCGGCACATGGATGGCCTGCTGGCGATCCAGCCAGATTTCGTCCCGGCAAAGGATCTGACCGGATTCGGGATGGTGGAGGCCGGCGATGGTCCTCAGAACGGTCGTCTTCCCGCTTCCCGATGGCCCGACCAGCGCCACAAGTTCGTCGACATGGCATTCGATTTCGACATCCAGCGGGATCGGCTGATGCTGGGCGAGGCGGAGCTTGATACCCTTAGCTTCCAAAGCGTCCCCGCTGATACGACAACCGATAGACGAGGCCGATTGCAACGAGCGAGAATACCAGCAAAAAGGCCGACATCGTCCCGGCGGTCGCATTGTCGAAGGCCTGCACCCGATCATAAATGGCTATGGCGATGGTTTTGGTTTCGCCCTCGATGTTGCCGCCGACCATCAGTACTACCCCGAACTCGCCGAGCGTATGCGCAAAGGTTAATGCCAGTGCCGACACCGCACCCGGCCAGGCCAGTGGAAACTCGATGCGCAATAGCGCCTGAAATCGTGACAAACCGCAACACCATGCGGCCTCCCTGATATTCGCGGGAATTGCTTCGAAGGCGCGCTGCATGGGTTGAATCGCGAAGGGGAGATTGAAGATTACCGAAGCCAGGAGCAGTCCGTCGAAAGTGAATACCAGGTTCCGCCCGATCAGTTGATGATAAATCTGGCCGAGCGTCGAAGTCGAACCCATGCCGATCAGCAGATAATAACCGAGCACGGTTGGCGGCAGAACCAGAGGCAGGGCGATCGCAGCCTCGACAAAAGCCTTGCCGGGAAAGTGATACCAGGCCAGCAGGCGCCCGACGAAAATCCCGACCGGAAACAGTATTACACAGGTCCAAAAGGCCAGCTGCAGGGAAAGCGCTAACGCGGTTGTGTCCAAGTCCCGTTTCCTGTCAACTGGGTATGACGATCTTGACTATCCGGTAACCGGTAACCATGGCGGAGGAAAATTTCACCGGCTTCGGGGCCGCCAACGAAATCGAAGAACTGGCGCGCAATCGTTCCGGCCTCATTCATTAGAACCATGCGCTGGCGCACGGGCTGGTAGTACGACGGCGGGATTAGCATGACATGGCTCGTCGTGGCGATTGCCGGCGATTTTGTCAGACCGAAGGGGACGATGCCGCCCTGGCTCGAGCCGCTGATGGCGAACTGGGCCGCCTGTGAGGCGTTTTCTCCCCTGACGAGATGCGGCTGAATTGCCTGCCATAAGCCGGCCGACTGCATTGCTTCACGCGCGGCGCGCCCGTAGGGTGCATGGTCTGGATTGGCAATCGCGAAATACTTCAGCTCACCGCTTTCGATCGCCGATCGAAATCCCGACAGATCTTGGGTCAACCGGATATTAGCTTGCTTTGGCGCAATCGCGGCGATGCTGCCAAGTGCATAGATGCGCCCCGAATCGACGGTTAATCCCTGCCTGACCAGCGCGGCAACGTAGGACTCATCCGCGGACAGGAATAATTCGAACGGGGCACCCTGCGAAATCTGGCGGCTAAAATTTCCCGATGAACCGTAGGTGATGCGTGGCGTATAACCCGTTTTTCGTTGAAATGCGAGCAAAATCTCGGGTAGCACGAATTGGAGGCTCGAGGCAGCAGCAAATCGAGCGGGCTGGTCCGCCTGTGCCGCGAATTGCAGCGTCAAGAACGCGACGAACACGGCCAATCGCCGCAGCGTCATATATCTGGCAAGGGTTCTCACCGCGGGTGCTTCTCGCTCAGTCCGCATCCATTGTCAACGGCAGTCCCGAAAGGGCCGGCGCCTGATTCGCGCTGCCGGCAGCGTCGAACAACCGCGCTGCTGAACAAACCCTCTGGCGTCTGGGTCATATCTGGTTTCCGTCGTCTGTTAGGCCCGGAATTATGCTGGTTGTCCCGATCGAATTCATTGCTGGAAATCAATTTACAGCGGGCGCCACCAAAACGGAAATCATTTGCGGCGGGATACATCCGCTACGATTTTGGAATAGCCAGGTGGATGAACCGCTGCCGACGCCCGATACCGGGTTGACCAGTCGGCATATTGCCGCTAAGTAACGGGAGACGTGAACAAAATCCGGGCAGCCGATTCCTTTTTTATTTGCCTGTTCGCATTTCGATAATCGGTCAGTACGCAAGGAAACGAAACGATGCGCACTCTGCCCGCAAGCCGAAGAAAGAACCGGTAACGACAACCGGAGTGACTGGAATCAATTTTCCCGTACTGCAACCAGCGTAATCTCTAAAACGAATTAGACAAGGTTTATCAGGGTTCCGATATTGGTCAGCCGAAGACAACTCATGCATGGCAAACTGTCCGACAAGCGGCTGGATTCGCGTCCGCCGTGGGCACTCGGAAAATCAGAGTTTGACGCGCATTGCAGTCGTTGCGGCGACTGTATCGCCAGCTGTCCGCAGAAGATCCTGACAAAGGACGCCGATGGTTTCCCCGTGGTCGACTTCGGCGCGTCCGGCTGTAGCTTTTGTGCCGCCTGCGTCGACAGCTGCAAAACGGGGAGCCTTTCGCTGATGGCTTTTATCGGCATCGATCCCTGGAATCTCAAGGCCGTGGTCATGGATTCGTGCGTCAACCACAATGGCATTGTCTGTCAACAGTGCATGGGTGCCTGTAGCAACCGAGCCATTGAATTTCGGGTGACAGGCGCCGCGACCGCCCCGGAGATCGATTGGGCGGCCTGTACCGGCTGCGGCGAGTGCTATCGTCATTGCCCGGTAACTGCAATTCGAATTATCTCCTACGAACCTCGAGGAGTGCGCGGGGCCTAGTAATCGACGCTTTCAACCTCTTCGCAGGCTTCGTCTTCGTGCTTCGCTTGGTTGGGGTTCGTCAGGTTATGCTGGTTGATGATACGCCTTAACCGCGGTCTCGATATACCCAGAATCTTGCAGGCCTCACCCTTGTGCCAGGCGGTCGCCTGCAGAACCCGCGCGACATGCCTCTTTTCCATCTCTTCGAGACTGCTTCGCACCGGCAGGCTCGCATGGTCTTGTTC
The DNA here is from genome assembly GCA_041569645.1 of Gammaproteobacteria bacterium. Taxonomy (GTDB): domain Bacteria; phylum Pseudomonadota; class Gammaproteobacteria. The sequence goes on along the minus strand of JBFFXR010000036.1, from coordinate 16,617 downwards.
CGGATTTGTCGCCTCGCTAATGAATTCCGGAATCAGATCGAGGGTAATGGTATTGGTCGAAGCAACGGCCACGGCCTTGGTCAGGACATTTTCCAGCTCCCGGATATTTCCTGGCCAGCGATAATTGTTAAACGCGCTGATGACGTCCATCGATAAACGGTTGATCGCTTTGGGCATTTGACGATTGATCCTGTAGAGCAAGGCTTCCACCAGGTCCATCAGGTCTTCCTTGCGCTCGCGCAGAGGCGGAATATTAATGTTCACCACCTGCAAACGATAGAACAAATCCTCCCTGAACAGCCCGATTCGGACCTTTTCGAGAAGATCGTTATTAGTGGCCGCGATGATTCTGGCATTTGACTTGTATATTTTCGAACTCCCGACCGGTATGAATTCCTTTTCCTGCAGAACACGTAGCAGTTTGGCCTGGATCGCGGGTGACAGCTCGCCGACTTCATCCAGGAACAGGGTGCCGTTTTCGGCCATCGCGAACTTGCCCATGTGCCGGTTGACGGCGCCGGTAAAAGCACCTTTTTCGTGGCCGAACAGATCCGATTCGAGCAGGGTTTCGACCAGTGCTGCACAGTTGACCGCGATATAGGGTCCGCTGGCGAGGCCGCTGGATTCGTGAATCGCGCGCGCCACCAGTTCCTTGCCGGTCCCGCTCTCTCCCGTTATCAGCACGTTGACGGGTTTATCCGCGATCAAGCCTATGGTCTTGTAGATCTCGCGCATGACGAGGCTGCGGCCCGCCATGGTATAGCGCCTGCCATTGTTCGGAGCAGCCGCGGACTCGGCCGCGACGACCAGGTTGCTCTGCTCTTCCCTGGAGCGCAGCAACGCACGTTCTACCGCCTGATCGAGTTCATCGATATCGAGTGGCTTGTGAATGTAGTCATCGGCCCCGTTTTTCATCGCCTCGATGGTCGATTCCATGTCGTGAAAGGCGGTTACCATGATAATGGGTACTTCTGGTACCACGTCGCGAAAATCCGGCAACCCCTCGAGACCGGTTTTTCCGGGCATGCGCAGATCGAGTACGATCAAGTCGATGTCCTGCGATGCGGCTGCCACGAGGCCGTCGTTGACGCTGTGTTTGATGATCACTCGATGCTTCTGGCTGCAGAAATGCAATTCCATCGTTCTGCAGATCGCGACATCGTCGTCAACTATCAGGATTACGCTCATATCTTCCGGAGCCCAGGGTTGCCTGGCTGATTCACTGGCCTGGAATCACCTGGGCAATAGTAAATCGGTCCGGTTCTCATCCGTATTGCGCTGAATCAAGTTTTAGCCGGACTATGGCCTGGCAGCCACCATGCTCGCCAGCCTTGAGTTGCAGCGATCCGTCCTGCATTTCGATGAATCTCTTGGCGATGGCAAGCCCCAGCCCGGTGCCCTTGGCACGGCTGGTGTAGAATGGCTCGAACAATTCCTCGACAGCAGCGTTTTCGATACCGTGACCGTTATCCTGGATCGTGATTCTCAGCGTCGATTGCTGATCCTGCGATTCCCGTTGAATCGACAGATTGACGATCGGGGAGACGTTGTCGAGCGCCTCCACCGATTGCATTGCGTTCGCCAGCAGGTTGGTCATGACCTGGCGGAACTTTCTGGAATCGATGCAGACCTGCGGAAGGTTTTTTTCATACCAGGTATTGATCGTCGCGCCGGTTTGGTCGATTTCCTGCTGCAACAGGTTGATACTTTGCTCCAGTTCTCCGCTGATATCGACCCATTCCAGGTTGAGCGCATCGGGTCGTGAAAAAGTCATCAGGTCAGCCAGAATCGCCTCCATGTACTTGACCTGGTCGAGGGCAATCTGGTTGAGTTCGAGGGCGTTTTCCGAACTGATATCGGCCGATTTTTTCTGAAAAATCTGCAACCCCATCTTGATCGCCGAAAGCGGGTTGCGCAGATCATGCGCAATCATGTTCGCCATTCGCCCGACCGTGTTCAGCGCCTGGTTGCGGCTGATTTCGTCGTTACGCTGAATCAGCTCGCGTTCCAGCGCCAGGCGTGCGGTCAGATCGACGATCGTCGAAATATTCAAGTGTCCCTCGATGCTCGGTGCAGAACTGCACTCGATCTCGACCGGAAACTCCTCGCCTGATTTCTTCTTCGCCAGGAAGTCCCCCCCGGGAAGTTCGCACTGTTTTTCTCCGCTAATGTCGTTTTTTCGGTTCGTGAGATACCGCTTGTAACCCGCCTCGGGCGGAATCAACAGATCGATATCCTGCCCTAGCAAATCGCCGCCATTGTAGCCGTAGAGCTTTTGCAGTCGTTCGTTGGTGAGCAGTATCCTGCCCTCGTCATCCGTCATGACCATCGCCACGGGTGCCGAGTTGAAACAGTGCTGGAATCGCTCCTCGAGCATTCTTTGCTCGGTAATGTCTTCCTTGACCGCGAGGAAGTTAGTAATTTCGCCATTGGGACCTCGAATTCCCGAGATCGACGCAGACTCCCAGAACAATTCCCCGCTTTTCTTGCGATTATGGAATATTCCGCGCCAGGTTTTTCCCCGCTTGATGCGTCGCCACAACTCGGCGTAATCCTCGCGGCTGGTTTCACCGGACTTCAGGATTCGCGGATTCAGACCCTTGACCTCGTCGAGACCGTAACCGGTAAGGCGTTCGAATTTGGGATTCACGTATTCGATTTTTCCCCTATTGTCGGTCAAAACCACGGCGGCCGGGCTTTGTTCGACCGCCCTCGACAATTGTCTGATCCTGATTTCGTAGTCGCGAACCCGAGTCACGTCTTCACCCAGAAAGATCAGTCCGACGAGATTGTTCTCGGAATCGGTCAAGTAGGTTTCGTGCCATTTGACCAGCAGTTCGTTGCCATCCTTGTCCGCTAGCCAGGTTTCATGCATCGACGGTTCCTGCTCCCTTGCGACCAGCTGGCGAAAAAACTCGGCGCAAGCCTCCCGGTCCCTGTCGGCCACGAGCCTGGCGAGCCAGTTTTGCCCGACCAGCTGTTCCCGTTCCCAGCCGAGCAGATCCAGCAGCGCATCGTTGCAAAAGGTGATGGACCCGTCGAGATCGACCGCCAGCACCTTGAGTTCGACCGATTCCAGCACCCGCCGAAAGTACTGCTCGAACTGGATTTCGATTTCCGCCATTTGTTGGCGTGCTCGCAGGCGCGCGATGGCAAGGCTTCCGATGAGAAAGATAAGCAGGATGACCAAGTAGGGGGGAAGGTTGCGCTGCATGAAACCGGTGGTCAGGAGGTTCAGCTCTTCGCGCGGCACATGGGAAACCAGGGTCCAGGGCCGATCGAAAAATTCTGGCTTTAAATGGGCGCCTTCCAGTTCCGGGTCTAACCCGGACATTTCCACCCCTGGATAGATAGTCGTGTAGCTGAACAGCCCGTTAGGCGTCTCGATTTGACCGGATTGCGTGGTCGAAATGGTTTGCCATTCTCGTTCGAAATCGCTGGCAAAGGTGTGCTCTTGATCCAGCATGAAGCCCCATTCGCGATCCCGATCGTGATGACTCAGCCAGTACCCCTCGTGGTTGAGTAACATCACGTGCTCGGCGATATTCACGGTTGCCGCGCGAAAACGGTCGAGCAGCAGGTTACCCCGGTAATTCAGGATCAGCACGCCGATCTTGTCGCCGCTCGAATCGAAGACCGGGGTGCCGACGCGAATCACCGGTTTCAGCGGCGTCTGGATCTTGCCGTGCTCGATGTTCAGGTCGAATGGTGAAACGTATATTTCATCGTGCTCGAGGCGGATACTTTCAGTGAAATAATACCGCCCCGATTTATTCTGTAGCCGGTCTGCCTCGACGATTACGGCCTGGCCGGTCTGGTTGTTGACGCGAATGATTTCGTTGCCGTCCGTATCCAGCAGTCGGATCTGGTCGTAAATCGCGCGGTGCGTGGAAAACAGGGTAAAATCGCGCGCCAGCAGCGCTCTTGTCGGGGAGTCGAGGTTGTCGAAATAGCCGCGCGCTTCGGCCTGGTGGGCGAGGATTCTTAAGTCAGCCTGGATATTCGAAATCTCGGTGGTTATCGCCGTTTTGCCCAGTTCGAGATTCAGCGTTTCGCTATCGCTACGGCGCAGTGACTCGGACGACACGTGAACCCAGTAGTGTACGGCGACGATCGCGAGTAGCGCGATCGAGGCCGCCAGACCATAGCGCAGGATCAACCGGACGGTACGCTGGTTTTCGTCGAGCGTGTGGATCGGCTCGTGGCTAATCACGGTTGGTTACCGGCACTCGGACGAAATCAGGAGGCGCACGCGCGCCAGGTAATCCGCCTTGTTCTCGCTGTCTTCGCGGGGGTGCAAGAACAGTATCTTCGCGGCCACCATGTACCCGCGTCGCTGGGCGTCGTCGATTTTCGGGGTTTCGTCGAGCAGGCGTTCGAGATTTTGCACCGTGATATCGGGCTGCCCACAGTAGCGCGGCAAGCTGACGTGCCGGGCATACCATTGCGCCATCGTCGAAATAGCCAGCAGCGCCAGCAGTACCGGAACGATTATTTTCAGCGGGCTGAATCCGGGAGTCGTCGGCGCGGCTCCCGTGTTGGCCTTGTCGGCGGGCGTGCCCATCAGACGCTCCAGCTTTCGCCGAACGCGAGCGGTCCGACGATCGGCCGCGATGAACCCTGTTGCGCGCGCGCGGCGCGTATCCGGGCGGCAAGCTTTTTGCCCTGGATGATGCGATCGCGGATCGAAATACCGCCGAGGAAGTTGGCGGCCAGGTGCAGTCCGTCGTGGCGCTCGGTGGCGGCGTGGATGGCCCGCGTCAGCTCCGCATGCCTGCCGTGGTATAGCGGCAAACCCTGCAGGTGGCGGTTGATCCTGATCATTTCCGGACTAGCTTTCAAGCCGCAGAGTTTTTCCAGTGCCGCCAGCACCAGCGCGACCAGCGCCTCGTCAGACTTATCGACGACACCCGGCTGGCAAGCGCCACCGACGAAGTTGCTGGTCAGGAATTTTCCTGGCGGGGCCCGACTCTCGATCAGGTTGCTCGTCCACAGGCTGCCGCGAATACCGCTGGTGTCATTCCCCGGCGCGAGAAATCCGCTGCCCTGCATCGATTGGCCCATGGCCGGGATGTCGTATCCGAGATGAATCAGCGCGATCGGCGCGTAGTCGATCCGATCGAGCAAGCGCGCCAGTTCCGGCAACTGGGAACGTAACAGGGTGGCGCTGACGTCGGCCGGGGTCGACAACACCAGATTGCGGGCATGAAACCGTTGTTCGACACCGTTATTGCGACTGCCCACGGACCAGCCCGGATTCAGGAATTCGACCGACGTGACTCGCTGGCCGGTGCGGATATCGCTGCTTGCGTTTTGTGACAGCGCCTCGACCAGAGTCTTCATGCCACCCGCGAAGGCGAAGGCTTCCTGTGGCAGTCCCTTGTTCCCGGGGACCAGCTTTCTGAGCAGAATACCGGCGGTGAAACTGCCAAATTTTTGTTCCAGCGCCGACAGCCGCGGCAGCGTGGCGCGCGCGCAGGCCTTTTCCGGATCGCAGGCCAGCACCGCGGAGAGATAGGGATCGAAGGCCAGCTCCAGAATTTCCGGTCCGAGCCTGCGGCGGATGAAATCCGCGGCGCTTTCCCAGCGTGGCGGCCTCGCCGGGCCGAATAATTCCGTCATCAGGCGCAGCCGGGCTTTGCGGCTGAACAGCCCCGACAGCATCAGTCCGTGAATACTGGCCGGAACCTCGATCAGACGGCCCTGCTTGATCACGCAACGTTTGCGCATCGGCCGGCGTAAAATCTTGTGCTCGAGCAAACCGGAGGCGGCAATGAAGTCATTCACCGCGGCATCGAAATTCAGCATCATCGACGCGGCGTGGTCGGTGACATAGCCATCGCGCGAGGTCGTATCGATCAGACCGCCGGTACGCTCGGCCCGCTCCAGCACGATCGAATCGATTCCCCACGAACCCAGCCACCAGGCGCAGGCCAGTCCGGAGACGCCGCCGCCTATGATCAACGTGTCCGCCTCCCGGGTCATGAGTGGTTCGGCTTGCTCCCGGGCCGCTGCCACGGCGGGGTGCCGAAACGTCGCGCCGATAATTGCTTCATATGCTCCAACGTAACCCGTGTTTCGCCGAGGTCGCTGACGTAGGATTCGGTCCTTTTCTTGACCAGTTCGCGGATAAATCCGGGTATGTGGCCGAGTCTCGACACAGCCTCGTCGGACCAGGTCAACGCCTCGCCGACAAATTCGACGATCGGCTCGATGACGACGTCCGACTGCGGCCGGTAGCCGCAGGATTCGTCCGCGTCCATCAGTCCGCCGCCTTGCGCGAGCGGTCGCGCGCGGCAGCCGCCGCAAAGCTTGCGAAATTCGCAGCGACCGCATTTGCCGTTCAGCTGCGGATTGCGCAAGGCGATGAAATCCGCGGCCGTACTCCAGATGGCATCGAAGGATTGCTGGCGTATATTGCCAACTTTTCGTTCGATATAGGGGCAGGCGGTTACGTCGCCCTCGGGCGTGATCCGGCAATAGTGAATGCCGGCGATGCAGCCGTCGCCGTCGCTGCCGCCGATGCGGTTCACCGTCGCCCCGGGATCCATCTGCCAGGCGATGCGCTTGAAGTAGGGCGCGCAGCGCGGGCGAATGATCAGGTCGGAATACTTTTGCTGACAATGAATAATCTTTCGAATGCTCGCCTCATAATTATCCGTGCTGATATCGCCGACGGATTCGGCGCGACCGGTACAGATGATAAAAAAGAAATTGACCACCCGGGCGCCGGACATGCGAGCGAAGGCGACGAGATCCTCGATCTCGTGGCAGTTGCCGTCGGTGATCGAAAAGTGAATCTGAAAGTCGAGTCCGTGGCGGCGGCAGTGATCGATTCCTTTCATGCTTCTCTGCCAGCTACCGGGCTTGCCGCGAAATGCGTCGTGTTGCGCCGGGTCGAGCGAATCGATACTGATGCCGATCCCCATCGCTCCCGCCCGTTTCAGCGACTTTACGCGGCGCTCGGTCAGCAAGGCGCCGTTGCTGCCGATCACCATCATCAATCCGAGTGCGCTGCCGTGCTCACAAATGGTTTCCAGATCTCGCCTGACCAGCGGTTCGCCGCCGGTCAACACGACCATCACCGCATCGTGGCCGCGCGCAATCTGCTCCAGCAGATCCTTGATCTCGGGCGTACTCAACTCGTCGTCGGCCGGCGTCGTCAGGGCGTCGGCGTCGAGGTAGCAATGCGCGCAGGCGAGATTGCATCTGCGAGTGAGGTTGATTGCGATGATCTGTAATTGATCCGGCTCCATTGCGTCGCCGTCGTTTCAGCCCTGGGTTCTCGGATCTGCCGGGTCGAGGTGAAACTGTCCACCGTCACGCCAGCGCTCGATGATACCTTCGACGAAGTGGAGCGTTATCGGAGTCTGTTGCTCTCTCGCCGCAGCCGACTCGATCTCCTGGATCAGCATGCCCCGAACCATGTCCGGCACCGCCCCGATCCTGCCGCGCGCCGGCTCTTCCCATGGCATGCTTTCCTCGACCTTCGCCGAACCCTTTTGAAATACCGACAGCATGGTTTCGATGAAGTCCGTGTCGATCGCTTCGCGCCCGGATTTCGCCGCGATGGTCTCGATCGCGTTGGCGGTCATATTGCGGCAGTAGCCTTGCGGGATGCCGTCCAGCAGGTCTCGGCTTCCTTCCTGCCAGGGGAGCGCCGTGCTTCCGGGGGTCGGCTGCTGCAACAGCTTGCCGGCGAACGGGCATTTGCCCGCTTTCGGCGCTGGCCTTTCGCCGTTCTCGATTTGCCGTTGCATAGTCTGGCGGGCTCGCTCCAGACCTTGCTCCGCCACCTCCAGGGTAACTTCCACCAAGCCGTTCTCGCCGGCGAATTCTTCGATTTCCCGTTTCGCCAGGTCGCGCATATAACCCTCGGGCGCGCGCATCAGACGGGCAATCGCATCGGCCTGCCAGTGCAGCGCGCTCGCGTCGGTCATCATCTCCGCCGGCGTTGATTGCGCCTGGGTAAAAGGCTCGATATGACGCGCCTCGACCACCCAAATCCGATCGGCGCGGGCTTTTTTCTCCGCCCTGCGCCGCAGGTTTTCGCGCAGCGACGTATCCTCTATCGTCTGCAGCAGCGCGGTCGCCTCCGGGCGCCATTCCATCGGCCGCGGGGTCACCGATTTGCGCAGTTCGCCGTTATCCGCCGCGTCGACGATTTCCCGTATCGCCGACTGCGCGTGCCCCGGCATCAGTTCCGCGGTGGCTGCCTCGACGATGCTTGCGGTGATCACGGTATGTCCGGCCTGCTGGGCGTAGCGCAGGATCGCCATTTTCGCCATCGGCCGCACGAATTCGGGCACCCGCGACATGCGTTGCTCCGCCTCGACCGACCACGAAGTCGTCGCGGCCGCAATTTTCTCGATTTGAGGCTGATACTCCTGCATGCACAACAGCACGGCGCAGTCCACGTTGCGCAGCAGGTTTTCGGCGTTGCCGCCGATATCGAGTTCCGGGTCTGCGTGGATGCCGAGCTTGCCGATCGCCAGCAACGACGGCCTGACCCGGGCCACGTATTTCTCGATCGCGTCGTAGGCCTTGCCGTCGAGCAGGCTGGTCTCGATTTCGACCTGGTACTCGTCGGCGATCGACTGCGCGACCTCGAGGTGGCCCTGGTATATCTTCGCCAGCCCCGAATCGATGATTTCCTCGTGCAACTTCTCCTGTTCCTTGAACTTGAAAACCTTGCCGGCTTCCTCGGACAGCACGTCGGCAATTCGATTGAACGCGACGTAATGGTAATAGGGGTCGAAAGTCGCGATAACCTTGACCTCGACCTGCCATTGCCGCGCCAGCGAGAGCGCGCACCGCAGCGCGTGGTATGACTTGCGCGAGCCGTCGATCGCAACCACGATCGGTCCCTCGGCGAGATCACGCTGTGGCTGCTTGATCACCAGGGTATCGATTTGGCTGCGGCGCAGCGTTCTGCCGCATACGCTACCGATACGGCTGCCGTCGATCGCGCCGACGCCGACGGCCCCGATCACCAGCAGGTCGTAATCGCCGCGGTTCAGCTCGTTGACCAGCGCGCGGTAATTCTTGCCTTCCAGCGAAACGCGATGGAACCCGATATCGGTTTGCCGGCAGCGTTGCTCGATCTGGTCCAGGTAGGAATCGGTGATAATCGACAGGCCGCGGGTGATCAGTTCGTCGTGCACCTCGCGCTGATGTTCGAGCTCCTGCTCTACCCGGTATTGCTCGGGTAGGCCACCTTCCATCTGGCGAAAACGCATATCGTGCATTTTCGCGGCGTACGCGTGGGTCCCGGTAATCCGGCTGCCCCAGTGGGCGGCCAGATTTACCGCTTCGTCGAACGCCCGGTTGGAATGATCCGAGGAATCCACTGCGACCAGTATCGAACGATAGGCCGGCAGCGGTTCCCGCGTTTTATCCTCGTTTACAGCCATTGCTGTCATGTTTCACCTACCCGGAAAATAGCCAGTAGCCCGTCAGCAACAGCACGACGGCAAGGTTGACCGCGGCACCGGCCAACACGAAGTAATCGAAACCATTGAGGCGAATGCCCCTGCCTTTCGGTTTATCCCGATACATATCGGCCCCGGTTCGCGAGGTCACCGGAACAACCCGGCCAGGCCATCACTTGAAACTGAAATCGACGGTCTGATTGGCGCCCGCGGCTACCGTCGCCTCGCCCTTCTCGTCACCGAGAGTGCCGTGAAACGCCATGACCTTGTATTTCCCCGGCGGGATATTGTCGATGCGGTAGCTGCCGTCGTCGGCGACCCGGGCATAGTAGGGATTCTTGGCCACGAACACGAAACCGTGCATGAAGTCGTGCGCGTCGCACTCGACCTTCATCCCGACGCCGCGCTTCAGGTCGACCGTCTTGTTGATCGTACCCTTGTCGGGCTGCGAAATATTCATCACCGTCTTTTTCGCCCGGCCGATGATTTCATAGGTATGGATGTTGTGCAGCACCGGGTCTTCGTTGATGATCGCGGCGTTGGCGCCATCATGCATGATCTGCAGGTACGGCTTGAATTCGCATCCTTCCTGCAGAATTCTGGCATCCTTGTCCGTGGCGTCGAAAGCCTTGCCCTCCTTGACCTTGTCGAGGTAGACGACGACGTCGGCCAGGGCGCCGTTGGTGACCCTGACGTAATCGATTTCGCGATTACCCTCGCCGCAGACCTCGTTGTCCTTGCTTATCTTGAAGGCGACGGGCGCGGGATCGGCGCCGGAAAATGTCACCTTGCCGCTGATGCTGCCACCATCTTTGACGTCGATGACGCTGTACTGGGCGGCGAAAAGGCTCTGGCTCGTCATCGTCATCAGACTCGCTGCGGTCGCTAACAATATATTTCTCATCACGGGAGTTCTCCGTCGGGTGTTGTCAGGTATTCTGGGTTGCGGTCGGTTGCCCCGAATCGCGGAACATGTGTTCGAGCATCTCGATCGCGAAGCGTCGCTCGTAGCTGCCAGGCAAACTCTCCAGCCGCTGCAGCAGGTTTTCGGTGCCCTTGTCCAGGGCCACGCTTTTCAGCGCCAGCGCCATGTCGCGGGTTCTGCCGCCCTGGTTGTCGAACGCGGAATCGACTATCCGGTCTATCGCGGTATCGACGAGATCCGGTTGCCGGCTGATTTCCTCGGACTCGAGACAACGCTTGAGACAGTCGACGGTGGCGTAACGCACGCCCGGTTCGCGATCGTGCAGCAAGTCGATCAGGCTGCCGAACCACTCGGCCAGCGAAGGCGGCGGTTGGGGCACATGCGCTTTCCTGGGTATCGGGTTACCGTTGAGCTGCAGCTCGGTTATCGCGTGGATCGCCTGGATCCGGATCGCGGCGCGCGGGTGTTCGAGTGCGCTGGCCAGAATCGGGATCGCAACCCGGTTGCGAATCGTGGCCAGGGCCCGGATACAGGCCAGCTTCAGGTCCCATTGTTCGTCCTGAAATTGCGTGACCAATCCGCCGAAACAGTTCTCGATGCCGGGCAGGTCGGGATACTCGGTCGCAATCTGGGCGATGGATTCGGCGGCGTGAACGCGTAATTTCAGATCGTCGGCATTGAGCGCCATTAACAGGCTGTTGAGCACACGGTTCGATCGATCGGCCGACAAATGTTGGGGCAGGCGAGAAAGTAGCCTGGCCGCGAGGTGCTGCACATCGCGCGCGACACCGACGTCGTCCTTCTGCGTGAACAGCCACTCGGCGCGAACGATATTATTTTTCACCAGGTCCCGATATTCGATCAACGATGCATTGGCCTCGACCTCATCGTCCGCCTCCGGTTCGGTCGGTTGCAACGTTTCCGAGAGGCGTGCGTTATCCTGCAGGATCGAATCCAGCGTCGACGTCGCGCCTGCCGGCTGGTTCTCGCCAGCGGAATCAGTGGCGGCTTCGTCGTTTCCCTCGACCTCGTCGATGTTGTTTTCGAGCTCGTTCGCGGCACTGCCGGTGTCACCGGTTACCGCGGCGACCTCGACTTCGATCGCGACGCGGCCGTCGAGTGCGTCGTTGACGATATCGATCGGTGTCGACATTTGGCTGCCATCGCAATTCAAGCTGGCGAAATTCTGTTCCAGCGTCATCAGTTCCTGCAGGCTCGCGAAGCGGACCAGACCGTCCTGGTGATTGATCATGCGCGTCATGACTCTCGACACTCGAACGTTCCAGCGTTGCAGTGCGGCCAGCGACCGCAGGCAAGTGACCATCAGAGTTGTCGACAGGCGCGGCCGCTGCAGTAATTCGAGCAACAGCCCCTCACTGGTATCGCGATCTTCCCATTTCGACAGTAACGGTATCGCCGCGTCGATCACCTGTTCGTCCCTGTCGTTGAGTGCAACCGTGGTCTGGCGCCTTAACTCGTCGTCGTCGATGACTGCATCTTCCCGCTGCAGCGAATGCAGGTAAGCGATCCTGACCTCGGCATCGGGATCCTCGAGCAACCGCTTGTTTACCGCGAGTTTGTCGTCCGCTGTCGCCCGGCTCTCGCGTGCCGCGAGCTTTTCCAGTTCGTTGTACGCGAGGATGGCTTCTCGTCTGACCTTTTCCGAGCGGTCGCGCTTCAGTAGTTCGATTGCGCCCAGGTAAGTTGTTGCCCCGCGATCGACCAGCCCCTGCAGGGCGGCGAGACGAACATCCTCGGATTTATCGGTGAGCGCGCGGGCGAGGGACTTCAACGATGTATCCGTAGTCGACAACGACAGCGCATGGGCGGCGCGCCGGCGCGACAGCGGTGAATTCGCCGCCAGTTGATCGATTACGACCTGCTCGCCGTCATCGCCGATGCCGATCAGCGCGCGCAGAATATCGGGCTCGATATCGAGGCTGTCCTCGTCGGCGAGCAGATTTTTCAGTACCGGTGTCGCCTGCCGATTCCCCAGTTTACCGAGTGCGATAATCGCCTGTTGTTGCATGTCCCACCAGTCGTCCCAGTCCTCGTTGCTGTCCATGATCATTTCTGTCGGGCGATCGGTGGCGATTTCGAGCAGTATCGGCAGGGCCGCCGGATCGGCGATCTCGCCGAGGGCCTTGACGATGGCGGACTTGAGTTCGCCGTCGGGATCATTTATCAGCGCGTCGACGAGCTGCGGCACCGCCTTGTTGGCGCCGAGCGCGCCCAGGGCCCCGGCGGCGTCGATACAGACGTCGATATCCTCGTCGCCCAGTAGCGAGATCAGGTCCTCGGTCGCGGCGGTCGCACCGATCGAACCCAGTGCGCGGCTGGCGTTACACTTGTCTACCTCGTCGCCTTTATGCAGCCATTGGCGCAGGTTGGCGACGACTTTTGATTTCAGCCCGGCGGCGACATCGGCTGCCTGGTCGTTGGTCTCGGTGGCTAACACGTTATGGATTCCGGAATTTTAGTGATCTACAGCACAAACAATGCCAATACTGGGTAAAGGATTTTAAGCGGTTGAATCTTAGTCGGTTTTTTTTTGCTCAACCTGCCCTCGATCAACTGGCGGCGGAATTAATTGAACGTTTCGTTCCCTTTCGACAGGCCTTGCTGGATTATTGAACGAATTATTCAGCCCGGCAGATCGATTAAAGCGTTCAAGCCGGCAGCTGCGGGCTGAACGATGTCTCGAATCTCGATATTCCGGCGATTACGGTGCGAATCCGAAAAGCCAGGTTAATCAATGCCTAAGCGAGCCGTAACCCGGTTGATATGCCCGCGGTAGCGGTAAAATCGCGCTGGTCGGCGGTGCGGCGGGCTGCAATCTGGCAAGGTATTTGCAGCGCAGCATGGGTAACCGAAACGTGGGACATCCAATGGACGAATCGGAAACCGGTAAGCAGCAAGGCGCGAATCGTTACCCCACCACATGGGGGCCATATCTGTATTACGGAGTATTCGTCGCGGTACTGGTATTTTTCTGGTGGATGGTGATTTATTCCCACGGGGTTCAGCCACACCAATGAACTAGTCGAGCCAGGCGCCGATGATGAATGAGAAGAACGTAATCGTCCACTGGATCGTGGCAACCGTGATCGTGCTGGGTGTTTTCTACGGCCTGAATCACCTGGTCATGTCGATGCAGGGACTGCCACTCAATATCGACCTGACTCCTGCGCAGTAGTCGCGATGACGAGCCGGGCGTATCGCAATCCTCGCCGTCGCAGTCGCGACCGGTGGTCGGCATTTTGTCGATGAACTCTGCCCCGAACCGACGCGATTTCCTGTCACCGGCCGGACTCGTCGTGACCTGCGTGCTGTTGCTCGCCGGCTTGTCCATCGCGGTATCGGGCGATGCCTCCGCCGCGACGACAATCCCGGCGGTGGCCGAGGCGGGCGCCGGCATCGGTGAGTCCGCCGACGGCAGCCAGCGTGCCGCCATCGCGGCGCCGAAGCTGAGCCGCGCGGATTATCCGAATATCGGCATGAGCAGCCGGTCCATCGTGTGGATTCTCGCCCAGATGCACCTGTTCTTTGCCGCCTTCGTGCTCGCGGTGCCCCTGTTCGTGCTCGTGATCGAATGGATCGGTGTCTATACCGGCGACGAGCGTTACGACGACATGGCGCACGAATTCATGAAGATCAGCATGACCGCCTACTCGATAACGGCATTGTTCGGCGGTACGCTGGCGTTCGCCCTGTTTCTGCTTTACCCCCAGTTCATGACGTACATGATGCACGTGTTCGACTCCCAGGTGCTGGTGTACGCATTCCTGTTTTTTGCCGAGAGCGGATTTCTCTACCTTTATTACTACAGCTGGTATCGCTGGCGCTACGGCAACGCCAAGTGGGTTCATCTGACCCTCGGCTTGATGTTGAATGTGGTGGGAACCACGCTACTGCTGCTGGCCAACGCCTGGGCCACGTTCATGATGGCGCCCACCGGAGTGGACTCCGCCGGCGTCGTCACCGGGGGTATCTGGGAAATCATGCGCGGGCCGCTGTGGAACCCGATCAACCTGCATCGCTTTCTCGCCAATATTGCCTTCGGCGGCGCGGTCATCGGCGCCTACGCCGCCTATAACTTTCTCGCCTCGACCGACCGCGCCGCGCGGGCGCATTACGACTGGATGGGGTATACGGCGAATTTCATCGCGATCCTGGCCTTTCTGCCGTTACCCTTCGCCGGCTACTGGCTGATGGCCGAAATCTATGCTTACTCGCAGCAGATGGGAATTACCGCGATGGGCGGTATCCTGGCATGGCTGTTCATCGTGCAGGCGGTGCTGATCGGCACGATTCTGCTGGCCGGCAACTACTACCTCTGGTCCGGCATGTCGCGCTCCGAGGGCTCGAAGCGATATACCTGGCTGATCAAGTATATCGCCGTCGTGCTGGTGGCCTGCTTTCTGGTGTGGGTCACGCCGCACACGCTGATAATCAGCGCCGACGAAATGAAACTGATGGGCGGGAGTCATCACAGCATCCTGGGTCCGCTCGGGATCATGCCGGCGAAGAATATCGCGGTAAACCTGATGCTGATTTTCACCTTTCTGTCGTTCCAACTGTTTCGCCGCGCCGACAAGCAGGTAACCGTGAGCTGGGCCGGCTTCGGCAACGCGTTGATGGTCTGCATATACGTAGTTGCGATCGTCAACGTGATTTTCGCCGGGATTTACTATGGCTACTTCACCAATACCGTTTACAAGGTAGGGTCGAGCGTGATGCAGGTGGTGTCGACGCTGGTAGTCATCATCGCCGGCGTCACCATCGACACGATGATGTTCAAGGGCGCCAAGAAGCTGCCTTCGGAATGGGGTAAGGTATCGAATCGCGCGCAGTACGCCCTGTTCGCGCTACCCATTGCCTTCACCTGGCTGATGGCGCTGATGGGCTACGTGCGTTCGTCGGTGCGAACCCACTGGCACGTCTACACGGTCATGAAAGACAATTCCCCGGATAACTACATTCCGGCGATCGGTCATGCCGGCAACATGATGACGATCGTGACCCTTCTGTTCCTGCTCTGCGTGCTGTTTATCTTCTGGATCTCGTCGCTCGGCGATAGCAGGCAACCCGGTCCCGCGTTGATCAAGGCCGGCGAAACATGAACCGGAGCGGATTCAGGCGAATCCGGTTGCAACGGGGCTCGATCCTGCTGCGCGTGGCGCTGTTCAGCGTCGCGCTGACGCTGGTTTTTACGCTGGTTGCCAACATGCTGCCGCAGGTCGAGGGCGAGGTTCCGGAGGAAACGGAAATCGACCTTGCCGGCCTGACGATGGACGACTTCATCGCGCTCGGCGAAGGCTTATTCTCGGGCAAAGGGACCTGTACCCTGTGCCATAACAACCTCGGGCGCGCGCCGGATATTCTGCAATTGAACATGGACGAGATTTCGCGCCAGCGGCTGGCCGACGAGCGCTACCGGGGCAAAGCTAGCAACACCGAGGAGTATCTGCGCGAATCGATGCTCGATCCCGGAATTTACGTGGTCAGGGGATACGGCAAGAAAGGGACCAACGATAGCGAGTCGCCGATGCCGGCGGTCGACGTGGCGCCGATCCTGTTGAACCCGCTCGAGATCGACGCCGTGATCGCTTTCATGCAGGCCAAGGATGGCAACGAGGTCAGCGTGAGCCTGCCGTCGGCAATGCCGCCGGCCCCCGCCGGACAGGCCGATTCCGCGCCGTCGCCGGCGGTGGAAACGGTCGCGGCGGACAGCCCCGCAGCGCTACTTCGCAAATATGCCTGCAGCGCCTGCCACAGTATCGCCGACAGCGTATCGCCGGTGGGACCGGACCTCAACGGGATCGGCGATCGGCTCGACCGGGCACAGATCAGCGAGAGTATTATCGACCCGAACGCGACGATCGCCGAGGGCTTCGCGGCCGGTATGATGCCCGACACTTTCGCCGCGCAGATGACCGTGCGCGAGCTGAACATTCTCGTCGATTACCTGGCAAGCCAGAAGGCGGGGCAGTAGGCGTGCGGGTGCCGGCGTTTTACCAGGCCATTCTGGTCATCCTGGTCGCATACCTGATATTTGCCAACGCGTTCCCGCCGGTATTGCCGCAAACGCTGATGATCCAGTACATGGCGATTACCGTCGTCGGGGTCCTGCTGTACTATTCGTTCGATGACGCGCGCTGGGCCGAGTTCATGTCGCCCATTCGGGCGGTCCTGCGCGATGACGGCAAGGGTTGGCTGCGCGTTGTTTTTCTGGTCTCGATTCCGCTGCTCGCCGGCTGG
>JBFFXR010000035.1:0-21487 GCA_041569645.1 Gammaproteobacteria bacterium | reverse complement strand
GCGCGACTGGTGGGTACTCGAGGCGCCGACCGGGCACCGTTTCTGCGTCGTGCCGGCCGAGCGAGGCGATTTCGCCGCGCGTGCCAACCGCTGGAAAGAGGAAAAGTCAAAATGACCTACGAGGCCATCAACTTCGCCGTCAAGTTCGATCATTTCGACGATCACTGGGCGCCGCGCGTGATCGCCGCGATGAACGACTACCAGTTCAAGCTGGTGCGCGTCGAGGGCGACTTCGTCTGGCATGCGCACGACGACACCGACGAAGCCTTCATCGTGATCGACGGCGAGCTGCGGATCGAGTTTCGCGACGGCGCGGTGACGCTCGCCGCCGGCGAAATGTACGTCGTGCCGCGCGGCGTCGAGCACCGGCCACGCGCCGCGCGCGAAACGCGACTGTTGCTGATCGAACCGAAAGACGTCGTCAATACCGGCGACGCCGGCGGCGAACTGACCGCCGACAACGACGTCTGGGTCTGAGCGCGGCGCGACCCGACGGGAGACACCCATGCCATTCATCCACATCAAGTGCTTGCCTTTCGCCGACGAACCCGACACGGCCGCTTTGCTCGAAGGTTTGTGCGACGATTTCACCGCCGCCACCGGTATCGGTATCGAGCACGTCACCGCGACCTGGGAATGGCTCGCGCCCGGCCACTACGCGGTCGGCGGCAAGGCTGCCAACGAACAGCCGGCCGGCTCGCACCCCTGTCTCGTCGACCTGCTCGCGCCGGACTTCAACGCCGATGACGACGTCGAAGGCATGCTGGTCGCGATCGCCGACAGCCTCGCCGCGCGCGCCGGCATCGCGCGCGACAACATTTTCATCAACCAGCGCGCGGCGCGCCCGGGCCGCGTGTTCGACGCCGGCGAAATCGTGCGCTGGTGACGCATGCCGGCTACGTCGGACGACACCGAAATCAGGCGCGCCGGTCGCGCCGACACCGCCGCGTGGCGCCGTGCTGTCGACAGTTTGCTGGCGGACACGCAAGCGGTCGAATCCGACCCTGAAACCGCGCTCGCCAGCGATGCGTGTTACGCCTACCTCGCATTTGCCGACGACGCGCCGGTCGGGCTGCTCGGTGCCTACCGGCTGCCGGGTTTGACCGGGCGCGGCCCGCTGGTCTACCTCTACGACATCGTGGTCGCCCCGGGGCGCCGCGGCGAAGGCGTCGGTCGGGCACTGATCGATGCGCTGCTCGAGGCTTGCCGACGCGATGGCGTGCGCGTCGTCTGGGCGGGCACCGACGCCGATAACACCGCGGCGCGAGGCTTGTTCGAGGCCAGCGGCGCGCGGCCGAATGGCGAATCCTATAGCGAATACGAGTGGCGCCTCGCGCGCTGATCGAGCCGATGCCGTTCTCGCCGCTGCACATGGGTCCCGGGTTACTGATCAAGGCGTTGCTGCAGGGCGGCTTCAGCCTGATGGTGTTCGGCTGGGCGCAGATTCTGATCGATATCCAGCCACTGATCGTGTTGCTGCGCGGCGAGGGCCATCTGCACGGCTTCAGCCACAGCTGGCTCGGCGCTGCGCTGATCGCGCCGGTCGCGGCCGTGTCGGGTAAACCACTTTCGGAATACGGCCTGCGCGTGCTGGGTCTATCGAGTGCCGACGCGCCGATCCGGATCGCCTGGTGGGTCGCGTGGGCGAGCGCCTTCATCGGCACGTTCAGCCACGTGTTGCTCGACGCTATAATGCACGCCGACATGCAACCTTTGTATCCGCTGTCCGAACGCAATGCCCTGCTCGGCCTGCTCGACGTCGCCGGGCTGCACTGGTTTTGCGTCGGATCCGGTGTCGTCGGTGCAATCCTGTACTTCGGAATCTCGTATGCTCGGCGTCGCGACTGATTCCACCCCAACCCTAAAGGATAGAGGCGATGTTTAAGTTCTTCGAGTCGCTGCGCGTGAGTTTGGTGGCCGGCCAGGCCAACAAGCATTTTCGCAACCAGCGCTACCGCGAGGCGCTGGAGCGCGCCGAGCACGCGCTCAGTCTCGGGCTCAACGAGAACTTCGCCCTGCTGTGCCTGCTGATCGCGGGTAAATCGCGCGTCCACCTCGGCGAAGTCGACCGCGCCGAAGAGTACCTGAAGTACGCGCGCGAGCTGCTCGCGCCGCGCCTCGCGGCGCAGCCGGATGCGCCGCACCTGCAAAACATCGCCGCCGACATCGAACGCTATCTCGACAGCATCGAACGGCATCGCCGGGGCGAAAATCAACCCGACGAGTAAACGCGCGCAGCTCGAGGGCTCGCCGCGATCGGTCAGTCGAGCGAATTTACCTCGCAGTCGGCGCGATGTCTGCCAGAACCTGTGAATCGGCCAGTATCCCTGGCCGTGAGCCGCCGCTGTTCGTCGTCGAACTTGCACACAACTCTTGCGTCTGATGGCAAGCCACAGCTTGCCAGGAGCGAAAGACGAGGCTAAGTTAGTATCAAAGGTGCCTGGTTCATGACTCTCGCCCGACAACGACTTCGCGACACGCTCGTCGCCGTCGCCGAAGCGCGTGCAACGCCCGCGCAAAGCGCCGAGCTCGAACAGGGCCTGCTCGCCGAAATCATGACATCCGGCGTCGAACCGGTCGCCGACAAGCTGCGGCGGCTGGATATCGGTCTCGAGATCGATGGCGACCCGGCGTCGCCACTGCTGACGCTGCGCAGCGACGCGTTCGCGCCGGCCTTGCTGGTCGAACTGTACGCCAGCGAAGATCTCGCATCGGTACAGGTCCGGTGCGCGCCGGCCGACGACGGGGCTGCAGAGGATCCGCGCCACGCGTGGTTTTACGAAGCCTGGGAAGCACTCGCCGGCAACACCGACGATTGCCGGCTTGCCACCCTTGGCGACGCCGATCGGGCGGTGTATCACATCGCCCTGCTCGAGTCCGAGATCATGAACGGTGGCTTCGGCCAGTATCTCGCCAATACCGAGGGCCACTATCTCGACGACACCATCGATTGCCTCGAGCGCATCGGCGCGACGGGGACTGGCCAACTTCTTACCGACGCGATCGCGCTGGCACGGCCCGGCGAGTCGTGGGATGACGTCTGGGAGCGCTGCGGGGCGACACTCGACGCACTCGACGACGCCTTCCTCGACGGCAGTGAAGACCTGGCCGCGCTGGTCGCCGAATGCTACCGGACCGATCTGGACTGAATCTTTGTACCCGGTCATCAGGTTTGCCTGGACGATGCTCGGCGCGCGCCGTCGGCCGAAACTCGCGTTGAGCGAGCCGAGCGTGCTGAACTACAGGGTCGGGCTCGCCGACATCGACATGTTCGGCGAACTCAACAACGCCCGCTATTTCAGCTACATGGAACTGGGACGCTGGGACTACTCTTACCGCGTCGGCTTCATCGCGATGATGCGCCGCCATAGCTGGGGCGTCGCGGTCGGCGGCGCCAGCGTGCGCTATCGCCGCCGAATTCCCCTATTCGCCAGGTTCACGCTGTCGACGCAATTTATCTGCCACGATGGACGCTGGTTTTACTTCCTGCAAGAGTTTCACGCCCGCGAGCGTATCTGCGCGTCGGCGCTGTTGAAGGTTTGCGCGACTTCGCGCGACGGCCTGGTGCCGGCGACCGAGGTTATCGCACGCTTCGACGGAGAAGTGCCCGACGACCGAATACCCGAATGGGTGCAGGCCTGGATCGACACCGAGGGAATGCGGCCGTGGGCGAGCGATGCGTGAAATGCACGAAGCGGCAAGACAGCGCACCAGCAATGTAAGATAATCGCCGCCATGTTCGAATGGATCGCCAGTCCCGAGGCGTGGATCGCGCTGGCCACGCTGATAGCGCTCGAGATCGTCCTCGGGATCGACAATATCATTTTCATCTCGATCCTGGTCGGTCGCCTGCCGCCGGAACAGCGCAACACCGCGCGCCGCATCGGCCTCAGCCTCGCGATGCTGATGCGCCTCGGCCTGTTGTTCAGCATCGTCTGGGTCATGGGGCTGGTCGATCCGCTGTTCGAAATCTTCGAACAGGAAATTTCGGGGCGCGACATCATCCTGATACTCGGAGGCCTGTTCCTGCTCGCCAAGTCGACCCAGGAAATTCACGAAAGCTTCGAAATCCCGCATGCCGACGGCGCGGTCTCGGTCGCGACCGCCGGCTTCGCATCGGTGCTGGTGCAGATCACGCTGCTCGACATCGTGTTCTCACTCGACTCGGTCATCACCGCGGTCGGCCTCGTCGAGCAGGTATCGATCATGGTCATCGCGATCGTCATTGCGGTCGGCGTGATGCTGTTCTCGGCCAGGCCGATCGGCGATTTCGTCGACCGCCACCCGACGATCAAGATGCTGGCGCTGGCGTTTCTGATCCTGATCGGCGTCACGCTGATCGCCGAGGGTTTCGACGTGCACGTGCCGAAGGGCTACATCTACTTCGCGATGGCGTTCTCGGTCGGCGTCGAAATGCTCAACCTCCAGTTGCGCAAGAAGCGCGCCGCCGCGATTCGCCTGCACAAGCGAATCGAATGAGCGCCCGGGCGGGCTATTCCGGTACCCCGCTGGCACAAAAGCTCGGCATCAAGCCCGGATATCGCGTCAAGACGAGCGCGGCACCGCCGGATTATGCCGATCTCGTCGCACCGTTACCGGATGGCGCCAGCGTCGCGCCGAACCTGAAGCCGCCGGTCGACATCTGGCACCTGTTCGCGCGCTCGCGCACCGAACTCGAAGCCAGATTGCCCGAATGCATCGACGCGATCCGTCCCGCCGGCGCGCTGTGGGTGTCGTGGCCGAAAAAAGCCTCGGGCGTCGCCACCGACCTGACCGAGGACGGCATTCGCGAGCTGGCGCTGCCGCTCGGCCTCGTCGACATCAAGGTTTGCGCGATCGACGCGACCTGGTCGGGGCTCAAGCTCGTCATCCGCAAGGCGTTGCGCTGACGCCGGCGCATCGGCAGTCAACCGCCGCGCGCGAGCGTCGTCGCGACGATCGAAGTTCCCGAGATCAACAGTAACCAGAGCACAATGCGGCCGAAGCGGTCGTCGTCGAGGCGCGCGTAGACGCGTCGCCCGAGCCACGCGCCGAGCAGCGTGCCGGGCAGCGCGATCAATGCGAGACCTGCGAGCTCGAGTGTGACGAAGCCGGCGACGGCTTGCGCGCCGAGCGCGAACCCGAGGATCGACAGGTTGAAAGCCTGGAATACCGCACGGCGCGCATCCCGGCTCCAGCCGCGCAGGCTCGCCCAGACGATCGGCAACGGTCCCGACAGGCCGGCGAGGCCGCCAAGCAGGCCACCGCCGAGGCCAACGA
Organism: Gammaproteobacteria bacterium; assembly: GCA_041569645.1. Classification (GTDB taxonomy): domain Bacteria; phylum Pseudomonadota; class Gammaproteobacteria. The sequence continues at coordinate 16,228 of JBFFXR010000035.1, read as the reverse complement.
CACCATCGGCAAGCCGACCGCCGAAGCCCACCACCGGCAGTGCGCGCCGCGTCAGCATTGCACCGCTGAATACGATCAGAAAAACGCCGATGAAAAGCTTGAACGCGATCGCCGAAAGCAGCGTCAGCAGCGCCGCGCCGGCGGGCACGCCGGCGAGCCCGCCGACGACGAACGGCAGCACCCGTCGCCAGTCGAGCGCATGCCAGATCGCGCGCAGGGTAACGAGTTGCGAGACGACCGAGCAGACCACGACCAGCGGCGCGGCCAGCACCGGCGACAGCACAACGAGCCATAGTGGCAACGCCGCGAGTCCGGTGCCGAAACCCGACAGACCCGAGACGAAGCCGCCGACGAGCGCGCCGGCCAAAACCATTACGGCAGCGAAATCCATCGTGCGATAATAGCCGCATCGCGGCCGCCGGTCAGGATCGATCAACCGGCGCGCCGATTCTCGACGAGTGGAGGCCAGGATGAACAGTGAGCTGAGCGGCAACCTCGAACATGCGCGCGAGATCGAACGCCTCATTGCCGACTGGGACGCCGCACTCGCGGTGCAGGACCTCGACGGAATGGCGCGCAACTATGCGCCCGACGTCGTGCTCTACGATGTCGGCGACGTCGTCGACGGCCTGCCGGCGTGGCGCGCGATCTGGGAAAAGTGCTTTCCCTACTTCGGTGACTCGATCACGCTCGAGCGTCGTCAAACGCGCATCGTCGCCGGCGACGACGTCGCCTGTGTCTACGGCTACACCCGCGTCAGCGGGCCGAATACGCCGCCCGCGGCCGAGCAGCCGTGGTGTCGCGCGACCGTCTGCTTCGAGCGTCGCGACGGCGACTGGCACATGGTGCACGAGCACGCATCGATCGGCATCGATTTCGAGGCCGGCAAACCCGCGCCGATCGTCGGCGAGCCCTGATGTACCTGCCGCCGCCGTTCGTCGAGGACGACGTCGCGTCGCTGCACGTGCTGTTGCGCGCGCACCCGTTGGCGACCCTGATCACGCTGACCGACGACGGCCTCGAAGCGAATCATATTCCGCTGATCGTCGATCCCGAGCCCGCGCCCTATGGCCGCCTGCGCGGGCATGCGCCACGCGCTAATCCGCTGACGCAAAGCAAACATCACGACGTCGACGCGCTGGCGATCTTTCACGGCCCCGAGGGATATATCACGCCGTCGTACTACGCAACCAAGCGCGAGACCGGCAAGGTCGTGCCGACCTGGAACTACGCCGTCGTGCACGCCTACGGCCGGCTCGCGCTGATCGACGATCCGGCCTGGGTGCGCGACCAGGTCGAGACGCTCACCGACCGCCAGGAGGCGGCTTTCGACGCACCGTGGAAAGTCGCCGATGCGCCGCGCGAATTCAGCGACCGCATGATCGCGAGCCTCGTCGGGCTCGAGATCGTCGTCACGCGCCTCGTCGGCAAGGTCAAGGCGAGTCAGAACCAGCCGGCGGCCAACCGCGCCGGTGTCATCGCCGGCCTCGAGGCAAAGGGCAACCCGGCAGCGAGCGCGCTCGCGGAACTGACCCGCCGACGCGACGCGGCCGACGGCGACTGAGGCAGGCGATGACGACGGTGCCGGCATTGTTGATCATCGACGTCCAGCAGGGACTCGACGACCCGGCGCGGGGCGCGCGCAACAACCCCGACGCCGAAGCCAACGTCGCGCGTCTGCTCACGGCCTGGCGCGAACGCGAACTGCCGCGCGTGTTCGTGCGTCACTGCTCGGTGGAACCCGACTCCAGATTACGCCCCGAGCTGCCCGGCAACGCGTGGAAACCCGAAGTCGCGCCACAGCCCGGTGAAACCGAGATCACCAAGACGACCAACAGCGCCTTCGTCGGCACTGGCCTCGATGCGCGGCTGCGCGCCGACGGCATCGACGCGCTGGTCGTCGCCGGCCTGACGACCGATCACTGCGTGTCAGCGTCGGTTCGCTCGGCGTCCGATCTCGGCTTCGACGTAACGCTCGTGACCGATGCCTGCGCCGCGTTCGAACGCAGCGGCTACGACGGCGAACACTACAGTGGCGAGCAAATCCATCGGGTCAGCCTCGTCAGCCTCGACGGCGAATTCTGCCGGCTGCGCGATACCGCCGCGGTGCTGGCCCGGATCGACGAAATCCCGGAGCACGAGTCATGACCGATACCCGCAAACTGCTGCTCAAGGCCGCCGACATCGCCGCGCTCCCCGGCGAGCGCAAGGTGCATTTCCTGAACGACAACGCAGTGCGCGTCAACAAGTCGCTCGGCGAGGCGGTCGGCTTGAAGCACATCGGCGTGCACGTTATCGAGGTGCAGCCGGGCCATGATACGACCGAGTGCCACCGGCACTGGTACGAGGAAGAATGCATTTATTGTCTGGCCGGCCGTGGCAGGCTCGAGATCGAAGGTGAAACCTACGCCTTCGAGCCGGGCGACTTCGTCGGCCTGCCGCGCGCGACCGCCGCGCACGGGCTCTTCAACGACGGCGACGCAGCGCTGGTCTGCCTGGTCATGGGCCAGCGTCTCGCGCAGGACGTGTCGGACTACCCGAAGGCCGGCAAACGCCTGTATCGCAACAGCGGCAACTGGGATCTCGTCGATCTCGAAGACATCGAGAACCCGAAATAAGATGACCGCGTGGCCCGACATCGCGCTCGCGCACTTCGGTTTGTTCGTTCGCGATCTCGCCACGATGCAGCGCTTCTACACCGAAGCGCTCGGTTTCGAGGTCACCGATCGCGGCGACGGTTCCGGCGGCATGCTGTTTTTGAGCCGCAACCCGGCCGAGCACCACCAGCTGGTGCTGAATCCCGACGCGGCGCGTCGGCCTGAATCGAGCCCCGTCGATTACATCTCGTTTCGCGTCGCCTCGCTCGCCGACCTGCGCCGTTTCCACGCCGCGCTAGCCCGCCGCGCCGCCGGCATCGAGACCGTTTCGCACGGCAACGCCTGGTCGATCTATTTTCGCGACCCCGAAGACAACCGCCTCGAGCTGTTCGTCGACACGCCGTGGGAAGTCACGCAACCCTGCCGATTCGAAATCGACCTGGCGCTGGCCGACACCGAACTCGCCGCGGCAACCGAGGCGCAGATTCGCGATCTGCCCGGGTTCCGCTGGCGCAACGGGGAGCCCGTTGCCTGACTACGAGGGCCTGGTCACCAAATACCAGGCGCGCGAACTGCGCGCCGAGTACCTCGCCCGCTTGCGCCGGTCCTGACCCGACAATCGCGCCGTTGTGCGGTAGACTGGCGGCGCCGGGAGGAATTCGATCATGATTGTTACGCTGCTCGTCATCGTCATTTTCGCGTTCGCGATTTACACCTGGCGCGTCGGCCGCGATGTCGGTGGCTACGCGCGCTTCATCCGCAGTATCCTGTCGACCGGTCCCGGGCGGCAAGTTACGCTCGACCTGTACATTGCAACGACGATCCTGTGCATCTGGATGGTCTACGACGCGCTCGAGGTCGGTATCTCGCTGCTGTGGGTTGCGCTGTATATCCTGATCGCGCTGTTCATGGCGTCGTTCGGACCCCTGCTGTACCTGCTGCACCGCTTCCTGGTGATTTGAATGCGCTGCCGATGACCACGCGCAGAACATCCGGGGAAGCACCCCGCCTGGGTCCGGCTGTGCATCGCGCTCGGCCTGTACCCGATCGCGATCGCCTTCGACTGGCTTCCGGTCGATCCGGACAACGTGCACGCACCGCCCTGGGTGCTGGCGCTGTGCGGTCTCGTCTTCATCAGCGGCGGTTGCCTGATACTGTTGCGCGACCGCGGCCATTTCCAGCATTTGTTCGCGGCGATCATCGCCGGCGCATTCGCGCTGGTCGGTATGTGGGCCGCGCTGATGTCCTCGGACGACGGTTTCTCCGGTGGCCTGCTGTTCCTGTCGCACGACGCCAACGTCACGCTCGGTCGCTGGATCTTCGGTCTCGGGGCGCTGATTTCGCTGGCGATCTGCGCCTGGGCATGGTACCTGTTCAACCGGGGCGACGACTGACTGCCGGCGATGCTATGCTCGCGGCTGGCAGCAAAATCGAGGATTCCCCATGCCAGACAGCACGGCGTTGACCGGCGGTTGCCAGTGCGGCGCGATCCATTACCGGATCGTCGGCGAACCGAAGATGCTCTACGTTTGCCACTGCAGCGACTGCCGCAAACAGTCGGCCAGCGCGTTCGGCATGTCGCTGCGGGTCGAGGCCGCGCAACTCGAGTTCAGCGACGGACGCGAGCGGCTGCGGACCTGGGACACGCGCGGCGACGACGGCCAGATCAAGCGCTGCGCGTTCTGCCCGGACTGCGGCACGCGCCTCTACCACGCCGACGCGGACCCGGCTGCCGCGATCAGCATCAAGGCCGGCTCGCTCGATGATGCCCACGGTCTCGTGCCGGTCGCGCATATCTGGCTCGAAAGCGCGCTGCCATGGGTCGAGATCGACCGCGATCGCTATCGCTGCTTCGACGGCGAACCGGACGACGAGCCCGAACTCGAACACCTGTGGCGGGCACAACGCGGCGGCTGAACGGCGATGCTGAGGATCGAGCGCGCGGACTCCGACCTGCACGTGCATTACCGGCACTATCTGCTGCCCGCGGCGCTGCTCGTGCTGCCGCCGCTGCTGCTGATCGAGTTCGGGCCGAGCCTGCTCGATGGCAGCATCGATGCCGGCGATCTCGCCGGCCTCGCCCTCGGCATCGTGCTGCCGGTCTTTTTCGCCTGGTTTTACATCGAGTTCGGCCGCTTCACGTTTTCCCGCCGCGACGGCGTATTCGCGTGGCACTGGCGCAACCTCGTACGCAGCGAGCGTGGCGTGGTCTCGCTCGCACGGGTCGTCGACGTGCGCCGCGAGGGCTTCGAGTTCCGCCATGCGCTCGGCCGTCAATCCGCCTGTCGCCTGGTGGTCGAACTCGACGATGCGCGCATCGTCGGCCTGAGCCACGGCTATTCCGGATTTCACCGGCGCGAACTCGGCCACATCGTCGACGAAATTCGCGATTACCTCGACGCCCCGGCGAGGCAAAGCTGAACGCCGGCCGCGCGTGACCACGATGGAACCCGCATCATGACCTATTATGTTTTCAAGCTCGCCATATCGGCGCTCCTGATCGTCGCGATTTCCGAGATTGCGCGCCGCAGCTCGTTCGTCGGTGCCTTGCTCGCCTCGGTGCCGCTGGTGTCGGTGCTGGCGATGATCTGGCTGTACGTCGACACCGGCGACAGCGGCAAGGTCGCGTCGCTCGCGAGCGGCATCTTCTGGCTGGTGTTGCCGTCGCTGGCGCTGTTCGTCGCGCTGCCGCTGCTGCTCAAACAGGGCGTCAATTTCTACCTGAGCATGACGCTGTCGATCGTGCTGACGATCGGCTGTTACGGCGCGATGATCGTACTGCTGAAACGCGTCGGAATCGAGCTGTGAGCACGAACACTTCGCGGGTCGAACTGCGCCTGGTCGGCGAAGCCGAGCTGCCGGCGTTGTTGCCGCTGATCGCCGATTACCATGCTTTCGAAGACGTCGCCAGCACCGCCGTCGAGCGCGAGGCGGCGGCGCGGATGCTGCTCGCGCATCCCGAGTTCGGCGGTCTCTGGCTGGTGCTCGTCGATGGCCGGATGGCCGGTTATATCGCGCTGTGCCGTGGTTTCAGCATCGAGTTCAACGGTTTCGACGCCTTCGTCGACGAGTTTAACTCGCGCCCGGGTTTCGCGGCCGCGGCATCGGCTCGCGCGTGCTCGAGCTGGTTCGCAGCGAGGCGCGCGCCCGCGACATCGGCGCGCTGCACCTCGAGGTCGCGCGCGATAACGCGCCGGCGCGCGCGCTGTATCGCAAGGCCGGCTTCGAAGCGCGCGACAAGTACCTGCTGATGTCGGCACGCATCGACGGTGCAGCCGGTGACTAGCGCCGCCGCGACGAATTCCGGCTGGCTCTTGCTCGGCTTCGCGCTGGCCGGCTGCGCGTTACCCGCCGCGCGGCCGCTGCCGAACGAAGCGCAGGCCTGCGCCGATCCGCGCCCGCAGGTCTGCACCATGGAGTACGATCCCGTGTGCGGTCAGCATCGCGCGGCGGCGGCGCAAACCTACAGCAACGCCTGCAGCGCCTGCGCCGATCCCGACGTAGTCGCCTACCTGCCCGGCTCCTGCGGCGATTAGAGCTTGGCGCCGCGTCGGCGTCGGCGTATTGTTACAGGTCGCTAATCGCTCCGGAAACTCCGATGACATACGTGGACGGTTTCGTTGCCGCAGTGCCGAACGCGAACAAGGCCAGATACATCGAACACGCCGAGCGCGCGGCCCCGATCTTCAGGGAGTACGGCGCGCTCAAGACGGTCGAATGCTGGGGCGACGACGTGCCCGACGGCGAGATCACCTCTTTCCCGATGGCGGTTCAGTGCAAGCCCGACGAGACGGTCGTGTTTTCGTGGATCCTGTGGCCATCGCGCGAAGTGCGTAACGCGGCGATGGCAAAGATCATGGCCGACGAGCGCCTCGATCCGAACCTCAATCCAATGCCGTTCGACGGCATGCGGTTGATTTACGGTGGCTTCGAGATGGTCGTCGATGCCTGATCCGATCCTGCGCACGGTCGCGCGACTGCTATTGCTCGCCGCCGCCGGAATTCCCGTTTTTGCCGGATTCGGGATGCCGTTCGTGCTACCCGGTGCGACCGGTTTCGCGCTCGGGTCCGCGCTCGTGCTCGGCGGCGCCGGCCTGCTCTGGTGGATCGAACGGCGCACGCGGGGCGCACTCGAATCAGACACGGTACTGAACCGGACCTTGAAAGCCGACGGCGATAACCTGACGGGGCCGGATTGATGCGCAATCGGGTTCGGGATCGCGGCCGGGCAGCACGCCAGGCGGGCCGGGTAGTGCAAGGAAGCGACCGCGAGGTCGCGCGGTCGCGCTGCCGGCTATGCTGATTCGTTCCGAAACCACGGCCGACCACGCGGCGATTGGTGCGCTCAACGAAGTTGCGTTCGAGACTTCGGCCGAGGCCGAACTGGTCGCCGCGCTGCGGCGCGACGCGCGGCCGTTCGTTTCGTTGGTCGCGCTCGACGGCGAGCGCCTGGTCGGCCATGCCGCGTTTTCACCGGCGACGCTCGATTCGGATCCGGAATTGCCCATCGCCGGTCTCGGACCGATGGCGGTGCTACCGGCGCGCCAGCGTCAAGGCATCGGCAGCGCGCTCGTCGAAGCCGGGCTCGAGCATTGCCGCGCGGCCGGTTTTGTCGCCGTAATCGTGCTCGGCCACGCCGCATACTACCCGCGTTTCGGCTTCGCGCCGGCCTCGCGCTTCGGCCTCGAAAGCGACTACGACGTACCCGACGAGGTCTTCATGGCGCTCGAACTCAAGGCCGGCGCGCTCAGCGGACGCCGCGGCCGGATTCGCTACCACCCGGCGTTCGCATCGGTCTGATGCCGGCATGGAAACGGCCCTCGCCTATCGCCTCGCCGCCGATGCGTTACTGCTGTTGCACGCGCTGTTCGTCGCGTTCGTCGTTTTCGGGCTCGGATTGATCCTCGCCGGCGCCTGGCGCGGCTGGCGCTGGGTCAGGAACTTCTGGTATCGCATCGCGCATCTCGGCGCGATCGGCTTCGTCACGCTGCAGGCCTGGCTCGGCGCGATCTGCCCGCTGACCGTCTGGGAAATGCAATTGCGTGCGCGCGCCGGAGACGCGACCTACGAAGGCGCCTTCGTCGCCCACTGGGTCGAGCGCCTGCTGTACTACCGTGCGCCCGACTGGGTCTTCGCGTTTCTTTATTCGCTCTTCGCCGCGCTGGTGGTCGCGAGCTGGTTCTGGGTGCGGCCGCGGCGTCGCGACTGACGCTGCCGAGGCTTGCGCCCCGCCGCCAAAGCCGGGAAGATAGGCGCGCGATCAGCGGACTATCGCCTGTGGAAATCCAATCCAGACTCACCGTCGCTTTCGGCCCCGAGCGCAAACGCTGGGTGCGAATCGTCGACGCTTTGCTGGTGCTTGGCGTCGCTATCGGTATCGGCGCGATGGCGTTGTTCGCGCCGGTAACGATCGAGCCGGCAACGCTGCGCTACGCCTGTGTCGGCGTCGGTGTCAGCTTGCCGCTGATCGCGTGGATGCTCTACCGCGAAACCACGATCAACCGCATCGAGCGCATCGCGATACTGCTGCTGGTCATGGCGGCCGGCTTCGCCCTGCTCCATATCGGTATGGAGCAGACGGCGAGCGCGACATGAACGCGCTGGCCGCCGGACTGGTCGCGCTGGTCGCGCTGTTGCAGCTGAGCTTTCTGGTCCTCGAAATGTTCCTCTGGACGCACCCGCTGGGACGGCGGGTTTTTCGCCAGTCACCGGAGCAGGCGGCGGCGTCGCGAGTGCTGGCGGCGAACCTCGGCCTGTACAACGGCTTCCTCGCCGCCGGCCTCGTCTGGGGTCTGGCGCGCGGCGACGCCGGTCGCGAAGTTGCGCTCTTCTGTCTCGCCTGCGTACTGGTCGCCGGGCTCTACGGCGCGGCGACCGCGAGCCGGCGAATATTGGTCGTGCAGGCACTGCCGGCGGCACTCGCGCTGATCGCGGCGCTGATCGCGTGGAGCGGCGGCTGACATGACCGAGATCCTGCGCATGGCGGCTTTCGCCAACGGCGGCAACCCGGCCGGCGTGGTGGTCGCCGACGCGCATCCGGATGCGTCCGAAATGCAGCGCATCGCCGCCGAGGTCGGCTATTCGGAAACCGCGTTCGCGATGCCCCAAGCCGGCGCCTGGCGGGTGCGCTACTTCGCACCGACGGCCGAGGTAGCATTTTGCGGCCACGCGACGATCGCGCTGGGCGCGAAGCTTGCGCTGGATCATGGTGACGGCGTATTCGACCTGGTCCTGAATGACGCCGTGATTACCGTCGAAGGTCGCGCGCGGGCCGGCGCGATGTGGGCCGCATTGCAGTCGCCATCGACGCGCAGCAAGCCGATCGGCGACACGCTCGTTAACGAGGTGCTGGCGCTATTCGGCTATGCCACGACCGATCTCGATTCGGCATTGCCGCCGGCGCGCGTGCATGCCGGCGCCGATCACCTGGCCTTGCTGCTCGACTCGCGCGCGGCGCTGGCCGCGCTCGCCTACGACCTCGACGCCGGCCGCGAGCTGATGCTGCGCGAGGGCCTGACGACGATCCTGTTCGGTTTTGCCGAGACGCCGCGACTATTCCACACGCGCAATGCCTTCGCCGCCGGCGGCGTCTACGAGGACCCGGCGACCGGCGCCGCGACCGCGGCGCTCGGCGGCTACCTGCGCGATGTCGGCTGGCCGCACGGCGGCGCGATCGACGTGATCCAGGGCGAGGACATGGGTGCGCGCTCGCTGCTGCGCGCCGAAATCGGGCCGCAACCCGGGAGCTCGATTCGCGTTTCCGGGTCGGTGCGTTTGATCGAGGACTGACTTCATGCAGATCGAAATCGATGGCCAGCCTTTCAGCGCGCGCTTCGAGGAAGACCGTTCGCCGGCGACCTGCGCCGCGTTTCGCGCGGCGATGCCGTTTTCGAGCCAGATCGTGCACGTCCGCTGGAGTGGCGAGGCGGTCTGGATTCCGCTCGGCGAGCTGGATTTCGGTGTCGGCTACGAGGATGCGACCAGCTATCCGGCGCCGGGGCAAATCCTGCTGTACCCGCAAGGCAAGAGCGAGACCGAGATCCTGATCGCCTACGGATCGGTGCAGTTCGCGTCGAAGGCCGGCACGCTCGCCGGCAACCATTTCGCGACCATCAACTCCGATCTCGAGCGCCTGCGCGAGCTCGGTGTCAAGACCCTGTGGGAGGGCGCCAAGCCGATCGTGTTCCGCTGAATCGCATGGGTTAGAATGCGACTCACGCAGACCGGCGCACGACCATGACCGTAACCGTCACCGAAATCAAGACCACGCTCGCGGGCGAAGAAAAACGCTTCGACTGCGAGCTGCTGACGCGCGGCAAATCCGAGGCGGTGGTCGTCTACCGTATGCCGCGCGACGTCGAGCTCGAGGACGTCATGCTGCCCGAGAACAGCATCAGCCTCGGCTACTTCTGGGCGCACAAGCCGTTCAACGCCTACCACTGGCTCGATAAAGACGGGCGCACGCTCGCGCTGTACTTCAACATCAGCGACGGCACTCGCCTCGGCGAGCGCGAAATCGCCTGGCGCGACCTCGCGGTCGACGTGCTGATCACGCCCGACCTGCGCTGTCGCGTGCTCGACGAGGACGAGTTGCCGGCCGATCTCGACGGCAAGCTGCGCGGCTACATCGAAGCCGCGCGCGACGCGCTCTGCGCGGCGCCGGCGCCGACGCTCGACGCTTTCCGCGCACGCAGCGCGCGACTGCTCGCGTAGGCCTGAGCATGCCGCTCGATCTGTGGCTCGCCTACGCCGCGACCAGCGCGGTAGTACTCGCAATCCCGGGGCCGACGATCCTGCTGGTGCTGAGCTACGCAGTCGCCCACGGCCGCCCGGCGGCGCTGCCGCTCATCGCCGGCGTCGCGCTCGGCGATTCGATCGCGATCACGCTGTCACTGCTCGGCCTCGGCACGCTGCTGGCGGCCTCGGCCTTCTGGTTCACGGTGATCAAGTGGCTCGGCGGGCTGTACCTGATCTACCTGGGAATCCGGCTGCTCGGCGACGCGCGCCGACCGCACGCGCTGCACGCCGCCGCCGATGCGCCGCCGGCGTCGCCGCGCAAGCTGTTTGCCAGCGCCTTCGTCGTCACCGCGCTGAACCCGAAAAGCATCGTTTTCTTCATCGCGCTGCTGCCGCAGTTCATCAGCCACGACTTCGCCGTGCTGCCGCAGCTCGTGATTCTCGGCGCGACTTTCGTCACGCTGGCGATCGCCGGGGCCACCGCCTACGCGCTGTTCGCCGCGTCGATTCGCCGCTGGTTGGCGACGCCGCGCGCGCAGCGCGCCTACGGTCTCGTCGGCGGCGGGTTGCTGTGCGGCGCCGGTATTTGGGCCTTGAGCGCTAAACGTGTAATCTCGGCGCCATGAACGACTATCGACTCACGACCTGGCTCGCGATTCTGGGCCTGTTGCTCGCGCTCGGCGGTTGCGGCAACAAGGGCCCGCTGGAATTGCCCGACGACGAGCGCGACGAACGCAAGACGCGGGCCTACTAGGTGGACCATTTCGAATATAAAGACGGCGAGCTTCACTGCGAGGATGTCGCGATTGCCGAGCTCGCCGAGGCCTACGGTACGCCGCTGTACGTCTATTCGCGGGCCACGCTGGAGCGTCACTGGCATGCGTTCGACGACGCGCTTGCCGGGCGCGAGCACCTGGTCTGCTACGCGGTCAAGGCCAACTCCAATCTCGCGGTGCTAAACCTGCTGGCGCGCCTCGGATCGGGTTTCGACATCGTTTCCGGCGGCGAACTGCAGCGCGTGCTGCAGGCCGGCGGCGATCCGCGCAAGATCGTATTCTCGGGCGTCGGCAAGCTGCCGGCCGAGATCGATACCGCGCTCGAGGTCGACATCCTGTGTTTCAACGTCGAGTCGGAAGCTGAACTCGAATGTCTCGCCGAGATCGCCAGCGCCCGCGGGACCACGGCGCGGGTGTCGTTTCGCGTCAACCCCGACGTCGACGCGAAGACTCACCCCTATATTTCCACCGGACTCAAGGAAAACAAGTTCGGCATTGCCTATACCGAGGCCGAACGGATCTACCGGCGCGCGGCGGGGCTCGACGGCATCGAAGTCGTCGGCATGGATTGCCACATCGGTTCGCAGCTCACCGAGCTCGCGCCGTTCATCGACGCGCTCGACCGGCTGCTCGAACTGATCGAGCGACTGCGCAAGCACGGCATCGAGATTTCTCATCTCGATCTCGGCGGCGGGCTCGGCATCCGTTACCGCGACGAAGCGCCGCCGCTGCCCGCCGACTGGGCGAGCGCGCTCGGCGAGCGGCTCGCGCGTTTTGGCGGCACGATCATCATCGAGCCCGGGCGCGCGATCGCCGGCAATGCCGGTATCCTGCTGACGCGGGTCAATTACCTCAAGCAGTCGCCCGACAAGAACTTTGCCGTCGTTGACGCGGCGATGAACGACCTGATCCGGCCGGCTCTTTACGGTGCCTGGCAGGCGATCATTCCGGTCGCCGAGAAAAGCCCCGCGCCGCCGCGGGTCTACGACGTCGTCGGCGCGGTCTGCGAATCGAGCGATTTTCTCGGCAAGGATCGCGAGCTCAGCCTTGCGCCGGGCGACCTGCTCGCGGTGCGTTCGGCGGGTGCCTATGGCTTCGGCATGGCTTCGAATTACAACACGCGAACGCGGGCGGCCGAAATCATGGTCGACGGCGACAAGCACTACTGCGTGCGCGAGCGCGAGCGCTTTTACGACCTGATCCGTGGCGAGTCGCTGCTGCCATGAAATTGCGCTTCGCCAAGATGCACGGCCTCGGCAACGACTTCATGGTGATCGACGCAATCAACCAGGACTTCACGCCCGAGGCGGATCGGATCCGCCGCTGGGCGGACCGCTTCGCTGGCGTCGGTTTCGACCAGATGCTCGTCGTCGAGCCACCCGACGGCCCCGACGCCGCGTTCAAATACCGGATTTTCAATGCCGATGGCGGCGAGGTTGCGCAGTGCGGCAACGGCGCGCGCTGTTTTGCCCGCTTCGTGCGCGAACAGGGCCTGACCGATCTCGACCGGGTACCGGTCGAGACCAGCAGCGGGCCGCTGGTGCTGGAGGCGATCGACGCGAGCCGCTTTCGCGTCGATATGGGCCTGCCGCGCTTCGAGCCGGCCGAGATACCGTTACTCGCCGACCGCGCCAGGATCTTTACCGGGCCGAGTGCGACGGTCGCGAAATCGAGTTTTTCGCCTGCTCGATCGGCAACCCGCACATGGTCATCGCGGTCGACGACGTCGACGCGGCGCCGGTGGAAACGCTCGGCCCGCGGCTCGAGTCGCACCCGCTGTTCCCCGCGCGAGTCAACGTCGGCTTCGTCGAATTCGTCGATCGCGGTGCGTTTCGCCTGCGCGTCTTCGAGCGCGGCGTCGGCGAAACCCGCGCCTGCGGCAGCGGCGCCTGCGCGGCGATGGTCGCCGGGGTTTGTCTCGGCCGCCTCGATCACGCGGCGGTCGCGAGCCTGCGCGGCGGCGAACTCAATCTGGAATGGCAAGGCGGCGCAAACCCCGTTATGATGACGGGCGATACGGCAATGGTCTATCACGGCGAGATTGATTATGAGTGACGTCGGCGCGGAACAGGCGCGGGACGATGCGGCCGAAGAGGCGCGCGTCATCCAGTTTCTGCAGAAAAACCCCGAAATACTGATGGCTTACCCCGAGATTTTCTCGACCCTGGCGATTCCGCACCAGACCGGCGGCGCGACTTCGCTCGTCGAGCGCCAACTCAAACTGCTGCGCGAGGAAAATCAGAACCTCAAGACCAAGATCGACCAGCTGGTCGGCATCGCGCGCGACAATGAGGAGCTCAATCAACGTTTCCACCGCCTCGCGCTGGAACTGATGAGCACCGACGCGCTGCACGACGTGCTGGCGATGGTGCAGGACCAGGTGCAGACCTTTTTCTACACCGATTTCGTCTGCTTCCGCTTCTTGCCGGGCGTCGGCCGCAGCGGCAAGACGCTCGACGGGCTTTATCTCGATGCGCGCAGCGGTATTCTCGACAGCGCCAAGCCCTGGCTCGACGCGCGCAAGCCCGTGTGCGGCCGCCAGGACGAAAAGATCAACCGCGAGCTATTCGGGCCCGACATCCGCATCGGCTCGAGCGCGCTGATTCCGCTGCACCACACGCGCCCGCTCGGTCTGCTGTGCCTCGGCAGTGTCAGCTCTGATCGCTTCGGCCTGGCGATGGGTACGATCTTCCTGCAACAGCTCGGCGAACTCGTCAGCCATCGTCTGCACAGCCTGATGCAGGTGGAGTAAGCCGTGGACGAAACTCTGGATCGCTACATCCAGATGTTGCGCAGCGAACGCTACTACTCACCGCACACCCTGTCGAATTACCGTCGTGATCTCGAGCGCTTCGCCGCCCGGCTGCGCGCGCGCGGTATCGACGACTGGCGGCGGGTCGGTCACGACGAGGTCGGCGCCTACGCCGCCGGGCGTTTCCGCGAGGGTCGCAAGAGCCGCACGATCGCGCGCGAACTGTCGGCGATTCGCAGTTTCTACCAGTACCTGATCAGCCACGGGCTCGCTGCCGACAACCCGGCGCGCGACGTCAGGGCGCCGAAGGCCGACAAGCCGCTGCCGAAGACCTGCGACGCCGAGGCGCTCGACCGCCTGCTGAAGCTCGACGCCGACGCCGGCCCGCTGCAGGTGCGCGACGTCGCGATATTCGAGTTGATCTACTCGTCGGGGCTGCGCCTTGCCGAGCTCGTCGGTATCGATCGCGACGATCTCGATTTGCGCGCGCGCCGCCTGACGGTCACCGGCAAGGGCAACAAGACGCGCCAGTTGCCGGTCGGGCGCAAGGCGATCGCCGCGATCGAGCGCTGGCTCGAGCATCGCCCGGAGATGGCGCACGCCGACGAGTCGGCGTTGTTTATCAGCCGCCAGGGGCGGCGAATTTCGCCGCGCAACGTGCAGAGCCGGCTCGCGGGGATGATCCGCCGGCGGGCGCTAGAGCAAAACCTGTCGCCGCACGTGCTGCGGCATTCGTTCGCGACGCACCTGCTCGAATCGAGCGCCGACCTGCGCGCCGTCCAGGAATTGCTTGGCCACGCCAACATCGCGACGACGCAGATCTACACCCACCTCGATTTCCAGCACCTCGCGCAGGCCTACGACGCCGCCCACCCCCGCGCCAGACGCAAACCGACCAAAACCGACCCGTGACAGTTTCAATCGTTTTTACTCAGCGTAATTACTCCGAGTAAAAGTTACCGGGGTTGCGGGGAGGCGCGGTTGTAATTGGCGGGGGCAGCCATATATGACAATATCCACAGTCTCGCCTCACCGGGAAGCGGTTTTGCAGCAATTCGAAGGCACCACCATCCTGTCCGTGCGTCGTGACGGCAACGTCGTCATTGGCGGTGACGGCCAGGTCAGCATGGGCAACACGGTCATGAAGGGTAACGCGCGCAAGGTGCGCCGCCTTTACAAGGACCAGGTCATCGCCGGTTTCGCCGGCGGAACCGCCGACGCGTTCATGCTGTTCGAACTGTTCGAGAACAAGCTCGAAAAGCACAACGGCCAGATGGTCCGCGCCGCGGTCGAACTCGCCAAGGATTGGCGTTCGGACCGCATGCTGCGCCGGCTCGAAGCCTTGCTTTGCGTCGCCGACGCCGAAGCCTCGCTAATTATTTCCGGCAACGGCGACGTCATCGAGCCCGAGGACAGCCTGATGGCGATCGGCTCGGGCGGACCCTACGCGCAGGCCGCGGCCCGGGCGATGCTCGACACGACCGAACTCGGCGCCCGCGAGATCGTCGAGCGCGGACTCAAGATCGCCGGCGACATCTGTGTCTACACCAACCAGAATCTGACGATCGAAGAACTGAATTACCCGGATTAATCATGGACAGCAAGGTCTTGACCCATTCGCCGATGACGCCGCGCGAGATCACCCAGGAACTCGACAAGCACATCATCGGCCAGGACGACGCCAAGCGCGCGGTCGCGATCGCGCTGCGCAACCGCTGGCGCCGCCAGCAGGTCAGCGAAGACCTGCGCAACGAAATCACGCCGAAAAATATCCTGATGATGGGTCCGACCGGCGTCGGCAAAACCGAGATCGCACGACGCCTCGCGCGCCTCGCCAACGCGCCGTTCATCAAGATCGAGGCGACCAAGTTCACCGAGGTCGGCTACGTCGGCCGCGACGTCGAGTCGATCATCCGCGACCTCGTCGATGTCTCGATCAAGGAGATGCGCGAGGCCGAGGTCGCGCGCGTGCGCTACCGCGCCGAGGACGCCGCCGAGGAGCGCGTGCTCGACGCGCTGTTGCCGCGGCCCCGGGACTTCGGCGGCGAGGCCCGCGACGCAGCCGGCGACGACACGCGTCAGAAGTTTCGCAAAATGCTCCGCGAAGGCAAGCTCGACGACAAGGAAATCGAGGTCGACCTGCAGCCCCCGTCGATCGGCGTCGAGATCATGGCGCCGCCGGGCATGGAAGAAATGACCAATCAGCTGCAGGGCCTGTTCCAGAATCTCGGCGGCGGCAAGACCCGCACGCGCAAGCTGCGCGTCGCGGACGCGCTCAAGCTGATTACCGACGAGGAAGCCGGCAAGCTGATCAACGAGGAAGAACTCAAGCTCAGCGCGCTCGAGAACGCCGAGCAAAACGGCAT
>JBFFXR010000034.1:0-21524 GCA_041569645.1 Gammaproteobacteria bacterium | reverse complement strand
GGGCTCGATATCACGGTCCACCCTCGCGCCGAGTTTCGCGACATCGGCTACGACGCACCGCATCAGCACGGCGCGATCGCGATCCGCCCCGGTTTCGGCCTGCACCCGCTGCGTTACGTACGCGGTCTCGCCGCCGCGGCGGCGCGCCACGGCGCGACCCAGCATGCGCACAGCGAGGTGACGGGCTGGCGGCGCGATGCCGGCCGGCACCGGCTCGAGACCGCGCGTGGTACGCTGCGCGCGGCGCGCGTGATCCTGACCGGCAACGGCTTCATGCCCGAGCATTTGCATGCCGGCGTCTACGGCCGCCCGCTGCCGCTGCAGAGCGCGATCGTGACCAGCCGGCCGATGTCGCCCGACGAATTGCGCGCGCGCGGCTGGCATACGTCAAACCCGGCCTATAACGCGCGCCACATGTTTTACTATTACCGCGTGCTCGCCGACGGGAGTTTCCTGCTCGGCGGCCGCGCCGACCACAGCGGCCGCCCGGATCGCGCCGAAATCACCTACGCCGAACTCAAGCGCGGCATCGCTCGCATGTGGCCGCAGTTCGCCGATCTCGAATATACCCACCAGTGGCGCGGGCTGGTCTGCTTCGCCGCCAACCTGCGGCCGTCGATCGGTCGCATGCCCGAGGATCCGTCGGTCTACTTCGCTTTCGGCTACCACGGCAACGGCGTCAACACGGCGACCTGGAGCGGGCGCGAGGTGGCGCGCTGGCTGGTCGATCCCGCGGGCGGCGACGATGTCCTGCCGCGGCATTTGCCGGCGATCATCCGCGGCCGGCCGCCGCGCTTCCCGCTCGCGTTCCTGCGCCGGCAATACCTGCGCGCCGGGCTCGCGGCCTACCGGCTGCGCGACTGGCTGGGGTGGTGAGCGCGGCGCTCAATAAAATCGATGCCTCGCCGATAACCTCGGCAAGCCCATCGACACATCGGCGATCCTCGATGTTCACACTCCACCAATTGTTGCGCAGTACCGCCATCGCGCTGTTCGTCGGCACGCTGCTGACCGCAACCAATCAGTTCGAGGCGCTATTCGGTCCCGAGTCGCTGGATTGGTTCAAGACCTGCGTTACCTACCTGGTCCCGTTGATCGTCGCACTGGTCAGCCTGCTTATCGAACGCCGCGCCGGCCGCAACCAGGCGGTGCCCGAAGCGCCGATCGCCGGGTCGACCCTCGCGCCGGCGCGCGGCGAAATCGAGGAAATCGCCCGCCTGTCGCGGCAGGTTCACGAGACCGCCAACACTGTCAACCAGGCGTCGCGCGAGCGCCTCGATTTCGTTCGCGAGGTCGGACTGATCGCGACCGCGGCAACGCAACAATCCGCGACTACCGCCGAACTTGCCGCCAACGTCGAGTCTTCCGCTTTGCAACTGGCCGACAGCTTTCCGGCGCTGGTCGGTGAAATCGAAAATCTCGTCGCGGCGACCGAAAAAGGCATCGACACTTCGTCGAGCCTGGAAACCGCGGCGAGCGAGTTTTTCCGGGAACTCGACCACGTGTCGGCCAACGTCGACGCGATTTCGTCGATCGCCGAACAAACCAATCTGCTGGCACTCAACGCGGCGATCGAAGCCGCCCGCGCCGGCGAGCACGGGCGCGGTTTCGCGGTCGTCGCCGATGAGGTCAAGACGCTCGCCAGCCGATCGAAGGAATATGCCGCCGATATCGGCGACATGATGGCGCGCGTGACCCGCTTGCAGGCTTCGGTCATCGAACAGGTGCAACAGCTCAGCAAGCATATGACCGAGGCGGCCGGCAAGAGCAGCGAGGGCACCCAGGAGGCACGGTCGCAATCGCGCGCGATCGTGGACTCGCTGGCGCGGCTCGACGGCGAAGTCCGCCAGCTCAACGGCCTCAACGAAAACCAGATCGAGCAAATGCGGGTCATCGGCGAGCGCATCGACAAGATCATTGAGGGTTCCGAGGCCGCGGTCGAAGGCTCGGCGATCAATATCGGCGTGGGCCAGCGTCTGACCGACCTGTCGACCAGCGTGATCGCCGGGCTCGGCGACTCCGGCGAACGAGATCCGAGCGCGCGAACATAAACTTTCGCCGCGCCATCGGGTAGAATCGCAGCCCTACCCGGACTCAGGCATGCGCTGCGAAACCGAATTCCACCCCCGGCCGATCAACGAGTACCCGCTCTACTGGGCGGAGTGCTTCGGTACGGCGCCGTTTCTGCCGATGTCGCGCGTCGAGATGGAGGCGCTCGGCTGGGACAG
The DNA here is from genome assembly GCA_041569645.1 of Gammaproteobacteria bacterium. GTDB lineage: Bacteria > Pseudomonadota > Gammaproteobacteria. The sequence continues at coordinate 19,296 of JBFFXR010000034.1, read as the reverse complement.
CTGCGACGTGATCCTGGTCACCGGCGACGCCTACGTCGATCACCCGAGCTTCGGCATGGCGGTGATCGGCCGCCTGCTCGAGGCGCAGGGCTTTCGCGTCGGCATCATCGCGCAGCCCGACTGGCACTCGGCCGAGCCGTATCAAGCACTCGGCAAGCCGAACCTGTTCTTCGGCGTCACCGCCGGCAATATGGACTCGATGATCAACCGCTATACCGCCGACCGCAAGATCCGCAGCGACGACGCCTACTCGCCCGATGATATCGGCGGCCGGCGGCCCGACCGCTGCTCGATCGTCTACGCGCAGCGCTGCCGTGAAGCCTTCGGCGACGTGCCGATCGTGCTCGGCGGCATCGAGGCGTCGCTGCGCCGGATCGCGCACTACGATTACTGGCAGGACAAGCTGCGGCGCTCGATTCTCGCCGACGCGCGCGCCGACTTGCTGCTCTACGGCAACGCCGAGCGCGCGCTCGTCGAGGTCGCGCACCGGCTCGCGCGCGGCGACGATATCGCGACGATCACCGACGTTCGCGGCAGCGCGTACTTCGTCAAGGATCTGCCCGCCGACTGGACCGTTATCGACTCGAGCAACATCGACAAGCCCGGGCGCATCGAGCAACCGCTGAATCCCTACGCAGCCGTCGAGCCGGCAGCCTGCGACGCGGGCGCCCCGGTCGCGCCGGCTGCGCCCGAGCTTCGTCTCGACGGCAAGCTCGCGCGCATCGAGCAGCGGCTCGCGCGGCGCGCCCGCAGCGTCATTCGTCTGCCGTCGTTCGAAATGGTCCGGCGAGACCCGGTGCTCTACGCTCACGCCAGCCGCGTCTTGCACCTCGAGACCAACCCGTACAACGCGCGCGCGTTGGTGCAAAACCAGGGCGGGCGCAAGGTCTGGCTGAACCCGCCGCCGCTGCCGCTGTCGACCGAGGAAATGGATTACGTCTTCGGTCTCGACTACGCGCGCCGGCCGCACCCGAGCTACGGCGAGGCGCGCATCCCGGCTTACGAAATGATTCGATTCTCGGTCAACATCATGCGCGGCTGCTTCGGCGGCTGCACCTTCTGCTCGATCACCGAGCACGAGGGGCGCATCATCCAGAGCCGCTCGGAGGAATCGATCTTGCGCGAAATCGAGGAGATTCGCGACAAGGTGCCGGGTTTCACCGGCGTGATTTCGGATCTCGGCGGCCCGACCGCCAACATGTATCGCCTGGCCTGCAAATCGAAGACAATCGAGGCCGCGTGCCGCCGGCCGTCATGCGTCTACCCGGGTATTTGTGACAACCTCGATACCGATCACGCGCCGCTGATCGAACTCTACCGCAAGGCGCGCGCGCTCGACGGCGTCAAGAAGGTGCTGATTTCGTCCGGCCTGCGCTACGATCTCGCGGTGGAGTCGCCGGCCTACGTCGAGGAACTGGTCACCCACCACGTCGGTGGCTATCTCAAGATCGCACCCGAACATACCGAGGACGGTCCGCTCGGGAAAATGATGAAGCCCGGCATCGGCAGCTATGACCGCTTCAAGGCGCTGTTCGATAAATTTTCCCGCAAGGCCGGCAAGCAACAGTACCTGATACCGTACTTCATCGCCGCGCATCCGGGCACCAGCGACGAGGACATGATGAATCTCGCGCTGTGGCTCAAGCGCAACGGCTTTCGCGCCGACCAGGTGCAGAATTTCTACCCGTCACCGATGGCGACCGCGACCGCGATGTACCACAGCGGCAAGAACCCGCTCGCCCGCGTGCGCCGCGCGGGCGGCGATGTCGCCACGCCGAAAGCTACGAAACAGCGGCGCCTGCACAAGGCTTTCCTGCGCTATCACGATCCGGCCAACTGGCCGCTGCTGCGCAAGGCCCTGTGTGCACTCGGGCGCGAGGACCTGATCGGCAACGGACCGCAGCACCTGGTGCCGCCGCGCCAGCCGAGGAATACCGGAGACTATCGCAGCCCGCGTCGCAAGAACGACGCGCGCGGACGACCGCGCAGGGGTCGTTTACTAACCCAGCACACCGGCCTGCCGCCGCGCGACCAGGAATAGTTCGGGGTCAGGCGCCGAGCGGCCGCCAGCGCGGCTTGGCCAGCAGAATCTGCGCGGTGCCGATGACGCGCTCCTGGAAACCGCCCTCGCAGTAGCACAGGTAGTAGTGCCACATGCGGATGAAGCTGTCGTCGAAACCGAGCGCGCGGACCTCGTCGAGCCGCGCGAGAAAACGCTCGCGCCAGTCGGCGAGCGTGCGCGCGTAGTCGAGGCCGATTTCCTGCATGCCGACCATCGCCAGGTCGGTGTGACGCCGCACCGCCGCTAGAATCGCCTCGTGGCTCGGCAACGAACCGCCGGGGAAGATGTACTTCTGGATGAAATCGACCGACTTGCGTGCGTAGTCGTAGCGCTGCTCGGGGATGGTTATCGCCTGCAGCAGCATCAAGCCGTCGTCTTTCAGCAACGACGCGCAGCCGGCGAAGTAGCGGTCGTAGTATTCGTGCCCGACGGCTTCGATCATCTCCACCGACACCAGCTTGTCGAACTGGCCTTCGAGATCGCGGTAATCCTCGAACAAAACGGTGATGCGATCGTCGAGTCCGGCCTCGGCGACGCGCCGGCGGGCAGTGTTGTACTGCTCGCGCGAGATCGTCGTCGTCGTCACGCGGCAACCGAAGTGGCGCGCGGCGTGAATCGCGAGGCCGCCCCAGCCGGTACCGATCTCGAGCAGGTGGTCGCCGGGCTCGAGCTCGAGCTTGCGACAGATGACGTCAAGCTTGTGCACCGCGGCCTCGTCGAGGCCGGCGTCGTCTCGCGGGTAAATCGCCGCCGAATACATCATTTCGGGATCGAGAAACAGCGCGAAGAAATCGTTGCTGAGGTCGTAATGCCGGGAAATGTTGGCCCGCGCCTGGCGCGCGGAATTGCGATTGAGCCAGTGCAGCAGCCTGTCGAGGAGGTGGCGACCGACAAATCGCGCGTCGTCCATGCCGTTCAGCACGTCGAGGTTGGCGGTCATCACGCGCACGACGTCGAGCAGGCCGGGCGTACTCCACTTGCCGAGCATGTAGGCTTCGGCGCCGCCGATCGAGCCACCGAAAACGAAATCCCGGTAGGCGCTGCGGTCGCGGACGACGATCCGCGCGTTGATGTCGGAGGCGCCCGGCGGCTGACCGAACTCGAGCCTTTCGTCGCCATCTTCGATCACCAGGCTGCCGCGCTCGAGCCGGCGCAGGTGCTTTTGCATCTGCCGGCGCGCGAACTGCTCCAGCAGGCCGGACTTGGCAGGATTGCGGGCGAAGGAGCGAGGAAGCGTAGTCATGATTTGGTCTTCAATCGGTTGATTTCGTTGGCGTCGAAGGTCGCGCCTGTCGGATGATCGAAAAACGGCGTGCGCTTGAGCCACAGTTTCAGCGCCTGCCAGTAGATCGTCAATGCGACCTTGCCGGTCATCCACGGAAAGCGCAGCAAAACCGCGGCCAGGCTCGCGCGATCGAACTCGCGCCGCCTGAGCGCGAGCGTGGCGTCGACGTGAATTGCGCCGTCGCAGCGGGCCTCGAGGTTGAGTCCGAGCGCGCGCGACGGAATGTTGCTGCGCCACTGGTAAGTCATCGCCATCGGGTTGAACGGAGAAACATGCATTTGTTTTTGAAAATCGATGCGCTGGCTGCGACGGCCCGAATCACAGCGCAGCACGTAGCTTACCCGCTCGCGCCACGGCGTATTGGTGACCTCGGCCACCATGTAGCGCAAGTTTTCATTGCGGTCGAAACAGTAGTACACCGCGATCGGATTGATCAGGTAGCCGAAGTAGCGCAGGTTCGCAAGCAGTCGCACCGGGCCGTCGTGGCGTTCGCCGGTGGCTTCGAAAATGCGCTCGCCGATCGCCTGCTTGAGCGGCACCGCGGGGTCACCGAGAAAATCTGCGCGGCAAAATCGTGCCGGCCGCCAGGGCTTGTCGGACAGCAGCGGCGACAGCTCGAGGACTTCGTCGAGCTCGTCGAGATCGAGATACAGCATGAACACCGAGTAACTGAACCGGTGCGCGCGCGGCAGGTAGCGGCGGTGCCGCAGCAAGCCTTCGTAGATCGCGCTATGCATGCGCCGCGCTCCGCCGTGCCGCCGGCGCGGTGCCTTGCCGGCGCGCGATCGCATCGGCCACGCGTCGCGCGCTGCGCACGCCGTCTTCGTGAAAGCCGTTACCGAGCCAGGCGCCGGCAAACCAGGTACGATTGAGACCGTTGAACTCGTCGATGCGCCGCGCGGCGTCGACCGAGTCCAGCGAGAACACCGGGTGGCTGTACTCGAAAGTATCGATGATCCGTTCGGGCGCGATCGCCTCGGTGGCATTCAGCGTTACGCAAAACGTCGTTTCCGATTCGATACCCTGCAGGATATTCATGTTGTAGGTCAGCACCGCGCGCTCCTGGAAACGCTGACGCAACCAGTAGTTCCAGCTCGACCAGGCGAGCCGACGCCGCGGCAGCAGATTCGTGTCGGTGTGCAGCACGACCTCGTTACGCTGGTAGGGAATCGCTGCGAGCGACTTGCGCTCGGCCGCGCTCGCGTCGGCGAGCAGCGCCAGCGCCTGGTCGCTGTGGCAGGCGAAAACGACTTCGTCGAAGCGTGCGCGATGACCGTCGCCCATGATCAGTTCGACGCCGTTATCGAGGCGCCGCACCGCGGCGATGTCGGCATTGCAGACGATGCGATCGGCAAAATCGCGTGTCAGCGGGTCGAGATATTGTCGCGAGCCGCCCTCGATGACGCGCCACTGCGGCCGGTCGTTGACGCTGAGCAAACCGTGATTGCGAAAGAAGCGAACGAAGAACAGTAACGGGAATTCGAGCATGCCATCGGTCGACGCCGACCAGATCGCCGAACCCATCGGCAACAGATACTGGTAAACGAAACCTTCGCCGTAGCCGTTGACCTGCAGGTATTCGCCGAGCGTCGTGCCGCGCGCGATACGGCCCTCGTCGAGATCGCGGACCGCTTCGCGGTTGAAGCGCAGGATATCGGCGAGCATCCGATAATACGCCGGGCGCAGCAAGTTGCGCCGCTGCGCGAACAGCGTGTTCAGGTTATTGCCGCCGTACTCGAGGCCGCTCGTGTCGCAGCGCACGCTGAAGCTCATTTCGGTGGGCCGGGTCGCGACGCCGAGCGCGTCGATCATTTCGATGAAGTTCGGATAAGTCCAGTCGTTGTAGACGATAAAGCCGGTGTCGATCGCGTAATCGCGGCCAACGCGACGCACGTCGATCGTCGAGGTGTGTCCGCCGATGCGCGGCGCCGACTCGTAAACGGTGATCTGGTGACGCGAGTTGAGATAATGAGCGGCGGCCAGCCCGGAAATGCCGGCGCCGATGATCGCGATCCTCATCGCCAGGCCTCCGCTCGCCAGCAACCGCGCGCGACCGCCTCGCGTTCGAGACTTGCGCCGGGTCCGCTGTTCGCGGCGTCGATCCAGACTATTTCGTTTACGCGCATCGGCCAATCCTAGCTCGCCAGCCGCAGGCGCAGCCAGCGGGTGACGTTGCCGAGCAGCGGCAGCTGTTCGTAGAGCATCGCGCCCATGTCGTAGAAATCTTCCTGGAACTCGATCTTGTCAACCCATTTCAGATGGCTGACTCCACGCACGCTGACCAACCGGTTACGCAGCTTCGGGTGCTTGTAATGCATGATCCACTTGATGTAGGCCGAGCGCTCGCCGACGGTTTCGTCGAGGTATTCGAATCGACATTCGCCGAGTTCGGCGCATAGCCCTGCGTAGTAGTCTTCGAGCCCGACGATGCCGCGAATTTCGTGCACCGGATCGCGGAATACTACGTTTGCGCCGTAAAACTCGCGCAACCGCGACAAGTCCGCCCGATGCAGGACGCGGAAGTACTCCTTGAAACGCTCGACCGTGAACTGATCGGAATTCATCTTTGCTGGTAGTCTCGCCGTCTTCATTATTGGCAGTGGTATACGCGCCGACAGTCGAGTTGGATTAGCCCGTATCCGCGCGCTACCAGCGCTGCGGTACCCTCTGGATGCGCGCGGTATCATAGCCTTCGTCGGCGAGCAACGAAAGCATGGCATCGAGATCGGCGTCCGGAATCTCGGGCGTGCGTGCCATGATCCACACATAATCGCGCTGGCTGCGGCCGATGATGGTCTGCGAATAGTCGGGCGTCAGGTAAACGACGCGATACTCGGCCTTGAAAGGCCAGATGAATTGCATGCCCCAGACGGCGTTGGATTCGCGGTCGCGGACGAATCCGCGCGGGTGGTAAGTCTCGACTTCGCCGTCGAATCCGCCGTCGCGAAACCTGAAAGTCGTCGCGATCGTACCGTCGTCGTCGAGCCGGTAAGACTCGACCGCATTGTGCGCGCCTTCCTCGAGAAAAGTCGGAATGTTGGCGATCACGTACCAGTCGCCCATGAAGCGCTCGAGATCGACATACTCGACGGTGCGAATGGGCGCCGGCGTTGCGCAGGCGCCGATCACGGCCGCCGCGAGTGCGACCTGAAGGGCCCGGACAATCCTGAACATCGCTTCTTTCTCCTGTTTCTGAAGGGTCGTCAAAGCTGACGCGCCGCCATCAGCCGCTGTCTCGCCGCGTCGGCTTCGGCATCGGCCAGCAGCAGATAGCGCAGGACGCGCTTTTTGCCGACTCGAGACTCGAGCGACAACCAGCGCCCCGAGGCGGCTTCGTACCAGACGCTGATATCGATTTCCTCGACGCGGTTCAACAGCCGATAACCGCGCGCCGGCACCGACGCATCGCCCAAGCGCAACTGCTCGCTGCCCAGTTCCTCGACGGTTACCGGCAGGTATTCGCCGGTCTGCGCGTTGAGCAGGCGGCCCTGCGACAGGAAATCGCGATTCCAGTAGGCGAACGACATCACGCAGTCGGCGTCGAGTTCGAAGCTGTCGCTTCGTGTCGAAACGACGAACCGGTTGCCGCGGGCTTCGCCGTCGACCCGAAACTCGTCGCCATTATCGTCGGTTATCGACTCGATGCGCTCGAGACAGCCGCCGCGCCAGACCTCGCGGTTGCGATGGTCGTAACTGTAGACCGGTATCGCCAGGAAGCTGACGTCGAAATCGGCCTGGATTTCGACCAGCTCGCGATCGTCCTGGCGCGAAACGCGAAACCGGTGCACGCCGATATCCTTGTCGTCGAGCGTGACGCGGAACAGCATGTCCCTGGCGGTTGCGTCGCTCGTGGTTGCGGCAGCGGCTGCGGGCAGCGCGAGCGCAGCGCCGAGCAGGAGTGCGCGGATCAGTTTGATCTTATCCATTTTGGGCTTGCTCCGATTTGGCCGCGGCTTCACGTTTCGGCGGCAGCGGGAAGAATGCGCTCGTGCGCTCTATATAGTCGGCGTATTTCGGCCGGCGCTCGCCGATATCCTCTTCGAGCAGCGACACGCCGGAGACTTTCAGCAACAGGAAAGTCATGACGATCGGCGCCAGCAACGCCCACCAGGCACCGGCGGCCAGCGCGATCAGGCCGAACCCCCACCACAGGCAGGCGTTGCCGAAATAATTGGGATGCCGGGTGTAGCGCCACAGACCGCGGTCCATGACCTTGCCGCTGTTGTCGGGATCGGCCTTGAAGCGGGCCAGCTGGAAGTCGCCGCCGGCCTCGAAAATCATACCGACGATCCACAGCGCTATACCCAGGTAGTCGACGAGACCGATCGGCGCGCCGCTCGCCAGCGCCGCCAGCAGCGGCAAGGATACGATCCACGCGATCACAGCTTGCAGCAAAAAGACGATGAACAGGCTCTTGAGCTCGAAATTCGGTTCGTTGTTGGCGCGGATCTTCTGGTAGCGCCGATCTTCGTCCTCGCCCCAGTTTCGCCAGGTGATATAGCCGGACAGGCGCAGCGCCCACAGCGCGACTAAAACCAGTACCAGCGCCGTGCGCGGACCGGTTTCCGGCAGCGTGACCGCGTAGGTCGCAGCGGCGAGGAGAAACATCAGCGACCAGAGACTGTCGACGATACTGACGTCGCGCTTGAGCAGGCTGACCAGCCAGCCGCCGGTGGCCGCCGTCAGGATGACGCCGAATCCGATCAGGTAACTTTCGAGATTGAACATTTTGACCTCAGCTTCCGGCGGCCGCGGCGACCGGTATCTCGTCGTCGCGAAATCCGTTCAGCCGGCGCGCGGCCAGCATCATCAACGGCATCAATACCGACCAACCGAGCGCCAGCGCGGCCAGCGCGATCGTCGTGTCGGTGAAAACGACCCCACCGAGCCGCTCGCCGGCGAGGAAAGCCAGCGGGCCGCCGATGGCGCCGAGCAGCGCCGCGAGCCACAGCCGCCGCTTGAAATAGCGCAGGCTCAGGTTGAAAGTCGTCGCGAAACCGACCCACAGCGCGACAATCCAGTAGGGAGCGGTGCCGGCTAGCAGCGTACCGGACGGGTAAACCAGCCAGCCGGCCGCGACCAGCAGGCTGTCCCAGGCCGCGCCGACCACGCCGGCGATGACCAGCAGCGCGATTTCCGGACGCGGATCATCGGCGAGGTAGAGATGCCAGCCGACCGCCAGCGCGACGGCCGCAACGCCGGCCAGCGGCAAGCCGCTGGCGCCGCCGAGTATGCAGGCCAGCCAACAGAGTTGATAAACGACGATGTTGATCAGCAATCTCATGTCGCGACGCGACCCTCCGCGGGACGCTCGAACAGGTAATGACCGACCCACCATTCCTGGCCGTCGCGGAAACCGAACAGCTCCGCGCAGGCCATGAAAAACCGCCGCCAGCGAATCCACCACAAAGCCGCATCGTCGCCGTAGGCACGCTCGAGTATCGGCATGACTCGCGACTTGCGCTGATCCATGCGCGCCAGCCAGGCATTCAGCGTTCGCTCGTAGTGGCGTCCGTCCCAGCGCCACTGGCGCAGCAGCCGCAGGTCGTCCTGGAAGCGCGCCGGCAGCGCGTCGCTCGGCATGATGCCGCCGCTGAAGAAGTGGCGGCTCATCCAGTCGCTGGCGTCGCGATCGACGAATTCGTAGGGCACCAGGCGATGGCAAAAGATGTGCATGAAGAAACGGCCGCCCGGCTCGAGCCAGTCGTGGACACGGGCGAACAGTTGTCGGTAGTTGCGCATGTGCTCGAACATTTCGAGCGAAACGACCCGATCGAAGCGCTCGCCAGTCGTAAAATCGTTCATGTCGGCGGTGATGACGCGCAGATTTTCGAGCCCGCGACGCGCGGCCTCGGCTTCGATGTGTTCACGCTGCCCGTGCGAGTTGGACACGGCGGTGACCGCGCTGCGCGGGTAGCGACTCGCTATCCACAGGGTCAGCGAACCCCAGCCGCAACCGAGCTCGAGCACCCGCATTCCGTCGTCGATTCCGGCGCGCTCACAGGTCGCTTCTAGCGCCGCCGCCTCGGCCTGTTCGAGCGTTTCGGCGCCGGGCGGCCAGAAGCAGCTGCTGTACTTGCGATGCTCGCCCAGCACCTCGGCGAAGAATTCCGCCGGCACCTCGTAATGCTGCTCGTTGGCTTTCTCCACCAGCGGCGCGATCGGGCTTGCGTCCATCATGGCGACGAAGTCGTCGGTCCGCTGCGCCGCGTCGGCGGCGTTGTCGCTGCCGATTTCTTCGAGGCGCTGCAGCAGCAGGCGGCGGATTCCGGCGCGCACGACGCGATCCGGCACCAGGCCCTGCTCGACCCAGCCCATGGCTTTTTCCTGCGCCGCGCTCACTGCGGCCTCCGCGTGATTTTTTTCATCTGCAACTCTCTAGGAAAGGAATTCCGATCCCGGACGCCTTTGAGACTAAAGTAAAGAACGCCCGGTTGAGCCTGTCTACGGCAATCCCCAGTGATTGGATCAGATCGCGTGATCCATCGATCGCGCGAGCGCGTATAATGCTCACTCGCACCAGACGGCCCAGGGCCCCGAGGATATGGAAACGACTCAAGCGGCGAGCGACAAGCTCGCGACTCTTACCCAGCACATCAGCGCTGTAGCGCGGGAACGCGATAAGAGTGCTTTTGCCGAGCTATTCGAGCACTACGCACCGATGCTTCGCGCTTACAGCCTGGCGCGCGAACCCGGCGCCGACCTGGTCGCCGACGAGCTGGTGCAGGAAGTCATGACGCGGGTCTGGCTCAAAGCCGACAAGTACAACCCCGGGCTCGCCAACCTGAATACGTGGATCTTTACCTTGGCGCGAAATTGTCGAATCGACTACCTGCGCCGCAATAGCCGATATGTTAGCGAAATCGATCCGACGGACATTTTCAACGATATCGAGGACGAGGGTCCGAGCCCGTTCCAGCTGGTGCAGCAAAGCCGGGCAGAAGAAACGATTAAAGCGGGGCTCAAACAATTGCCGCGCGAACAGGCAGAAATTTTAACCAAGGTTTACCTGGAGGGTAAGAGTCACCAACAGGCCAGCGAAGAGCTGCAGCTGCCGCTCGGGACCGTCAAATCCCGCGTTCGGCTGGCGCTTAAAAAGCTCGAAGTACTGGTTGCGAGGTAATCATGGAGCAAGCATTGAAACATCCTGTAGATGAATTACTGGCCGCCTACTCGGCCGGCAGCCTGCCGCTGAGCCAGGCCCTGTGCATCTCGGCCCACCTGGAGCATTGCGCCGGCTGTGGCCAGAAACTGCAACGACTCAACCGCGTCGGCAGCGAATTGATGCAGCAACTCGAGCCGTCACCGGTCTCGTCGCGACTCAAGGACGATTTGCTCGCGCGGCTCGATTCGCTGCGCGAGGAAGAGCCGCCGGCCGTGACGTCGGACCCGTCGGTGCCGCGCTGCCTGCGCCAGTTCATAGCCACCGACTACGCGCAGCTCGACTGGAAAAAGGTCTCTCCGGACATCCAGACCGTCGAGCTCTGTCGCGACAGCAACGGCGCAAAGGTCGAGCTGATCAAGATCCGCCCGGGCGGCACGTCTCCGGCGCACACCCACGACGGCGACGAGTATACGGTGATCCTCGAGGGCAGTTTTTCCGACCAGCGGGGCGTCTATCAAAAGGGCGATTTCGTCTTCAACGACGCCGACAACCACCACTCTCCGGTCGCGACCCAGGACCGCGAGTGCATTTGTCTCGCCGTCACCGAGGGTCCGATACGGTTTACCGGATTCTTCTCCCGGCTGCTGAACCCGCTGATCCGCCGCAGCTACGCCTGACGCCGGTGCGAATGGCGGCGCAACCGGAGAAGATTCCGCTCGGCATCTCGAGCTGCCTGCTCGGCGAAAAAGTTCGCTTCGACGGCGGTCACAAGCAAAACCGCTACATTCTCGATACGCTTGGACAATACTTCAGCTTCCGGCCGTTTTGCCCGGAACTGGCTATCGGCCTGGGCGTGCCGCGTGAAACCATTCGTCTCATCGGCGACGGCGAGGCAATTCGCGCGGTCGGCAACAAGACCGCCGATCTCGACGTCACGCAGCCGCTGATCGAAATCGCCCACGCGCAGCGTGACTGGCATGACCAGATCTTCGGCTATATCGTCAAGAAGGACTCACCGAGCTGCGGCATGGAACGGGTCAAGGTGTATCGCAACGAGCAGGCGCAGCGTGACGGCGCGGGGCTGTACACGATGACGATGATGCAAAATTTTCCGAGCCTGCCGGTCGAAGAGGAAGGCCGTCTCGGCGACCCGGTATTGCGCGAGAGTTTCATCAAGCGGGTTTACATCAGAAAACGCTGGCAGGATCTCGTGACCGCGGGACTCGACTGGGCCGGACTGACCGATTTTCACGCTCGCCACAAGCTGATCTTGATGAGTCACGACCAACACCGCGCACGCGCGCTCGGCCGCGAACTGTCCGGGGCGCAGCAGCGCGAGAAAATCGACGCCTACGCGCCGCGCTACCTCGATGAAATGATGCGAATCCTGAGAATCTTTGCCAGGCGCTCGAACCACGTCAACGTGCTCGAGCATATTCGCGGTTACCTGAAGCATGACCTCGACCGCGACGACAAGCAGGAACTCGGCGAAAGTATCGAAAATTATCGGCTCGGCCGGCTGCCGCTAATCGTGCCGATCACGCTGCTGCGGCATCACTTTCGCAAGTGCCCCAACGCCTACATCGAACGCTCGTACTACATGCAGCCGCACCCCGACGAGTTGATGTTGCTGAACTCACTTTAGATTCGACCAGACAGTGCCCGATTCGCCAATCACCATCGTCTGGTTTCGCCAGGACCTGCGCCGCGCCGACAACCCGGCGCTGAAGACCGCCGCCGAACTGGGCTCGATCCTGCCGATCTACATATTCGACGACGAAAATTCCGGCGACTGGAAGCCCGGTGCCGCGAGCCGCGTGTGGCTGCACCACTCGCTGAAATCGCTCAACGTATCGCTGGCCGACCGCTTGCGCCTGTTTCGCGGCGACGCGCGCGAAATCATCGATCGCCTGGTCGACGCGCTGCCGGTGCGCGCGGTGTTCTGGAATCGCTGCTACGAGCCGTGGCGCGTCGAACGCGACACAGGCATCAAGCGCGAGCTCGAGCGACGCGACGTCGAGATGCGCAGTTTCAATGCGTCGTTGCTGTGGGAGCCCTGGGAAGTGAGCAAGCAGGACGGCACGCCATACAAAGTTTTCACGCCGTTCTACGAAAAGGGCTGCCTGCCGCTGGCGCCGCCGCGCCCGCCGCTCGAGCCGCCCGCGCGGCTCGATTATGCCGATGCTGAGGTCGACTTTGCCGTCCCGCTCGACGATCTCGAGCTGTTGCCGGATCACGACTGGCAGGTGTCGATGATGCGCCATTGGCGAGTCGGTGAGGACGCCGCGGCGGCTGCGCTCGACAGCTTTTGCGAGGAAAGTCTCGGCAACTACAAGGCGGGTCGCGATTTCCCGGCGATGGCGGCGACTTCGCGATTGTCGCCGCACCTGCACTACGGCGAGATTTCGCCGCAGCAGGTCTGGCAACGCATCGACCACGAGGGCCTCCGCGACGCCGGCGGCAACGCCGCGCATTTCCTGCGCGAGCTCGGCTGGCGCGAGTTTTCCTACCACCTGCTCTATCACAATCCGACGCTGCCGCAACAAAATTACAACTCGAAATTCGACGGCTTCGACTGGCGCAGCAGCGACGCCGATATCCCGGCCTGGCAACGCGGCCGTACCGGTTTCCCGATCGTCGACGCCGGCATGCGCGAACTCTGGCAAACCGGCTACATGCACAACCGCGTACGCATGATCGTCGCATCCTTCCTGGTCAAGAACATGCTCGTGCACTGGCGCCACGGCGAGGATTGGTTCTGGGATTGCCTGGTCGATGCCGACCTCGCGAACAACAGCGCAAGCTGGCAGTGGGTTGCCGGGTCCGGTGCCGACGCGGCGCCCTACTTCCGGATCTTTAACCCGGTACTGCAAAGCGAGAAGTTCGATCCGGATGGCGGATACCTGGTGCGCTATTGTCCGGAGCTCGAGGGCTTGCCGACGAAATACCGGCACAAGCCCTGGGAGGCGAAAGCAGAGATGCTGGAGGCGGCCGGCATAGAGCTCGGCGTCGACTATCCCGAACCGATGCTGGACCTGAAGACTACCCGCGAGCGCGCGCTCGAGCGGTTCAAGCGGCTGGATTAGCCCGCATGCGTCACCGTTTTACGTCGCGAGGGCGTCTCCTCGGCGTCCGCAGTAGGAAATCGGTGGCGTATGCGGGCTAGCGCAGCGCCGCTCAGGCGGCTTCCATTTCCTGGATTTGCGGCTGGCAGCGTTTCAACGCCGCGGCCATCTGCTTGCCGGACTGGAAGCGGCTGCCGGCGTCTTTCTGCAGCGCCTTGTTGACCAGGTTGGCGACGCAGGTCGGCAGCTGTCGGTAGCGGCGCACGTCGAGGTGTTGCTCGTTGGCGATGTTGTACATCAGGTTGGCGATCGAGTCGCCCTTGAACGGCAACTCGCTGGTGATCAGCTGGTAGAGCGTTACGCCGAGCGAAAAAAGGTCGGCGCGTCCGTCGACCTTCTTGCCGGCAAGCTGCTCGGGCGACATGTAATACGGGCTGCCCAGCACGGTGCCGGTCTTGGTCTTGCTCGCGTCGGTCAGGCAGGCGACGCCGAAGTCGGTCAGGCTGGCGCTGCCCTTGTCGCGGTCGTAAATGATGTTGGCCGGCTTGATGTCGCGATGCACGACGTGCTCCGAGTGCGCGTAATCGAGCGCCAGCGCGACGCTTTGAATGATGTCAAAAACCTCGCTGACCGGCAGCCGCGACTTTTGCGTGGTGTAGGCGGTCAGGTCCTTGCCCTTCAGGTAATCCATCGCGATATAGGCCAGGTCCTGCTCCTCGCCGACGTCGTAGACCGTGACGATGTTCGGATGATCGAGCCGGCCGGCAGCCTCGGCCTCGCGGAAGAAACGCGTGCGGACCTCGTCGCGCATGTCGTCCTCGATCTCGTCGGAAATGACCATCGTCTTGATTGCGACCTTGCGCCCGATCTTGTCGTCGTGGCCCATGTAGACCATGCCCATCGCGCCCCGGCCGATCTCGCTGTCGATCTCGTAGCGTCCGAGCTTGGGCTTTTGCAGGCCGGCCTTGCTCGAAACCAGCGTCTCGCCGGGTCCGCTGCTTTTCTTGCCGCCGAGGACGACGGTTTTCGACGCCTGCTCGTTTTGCTCGATACGCTCGGCGACGTCGTTGAATTTCGGATCGACTTCCTCGATGAACTTGAACACCGACACGGCCTTGTTGAACTGACGCTTGCGCTCGTAATCGAGACCGAGATTGTAGGTCTGGCTGAGCAGCGACGCGTCGGGCTCGCAGCTGCGAAATTTTTCGAAAGCCTGGTCGAGCTGACCCTGCGCGTGCAGCGCCTGGCCGAGCTGGCGATTGGCCACCGACAACTCGACGCGTACCGGGTTGAGCCGATCGTCGACGAAGTGGCGCAGGCCGACGACCAGGTGACCGACCAGCAGCATTACGACCGCTGTCATCATCGGCACCCACAGCGCCTGCGAACTCATCAGCACGAAGTGCGTATTCAGAATCATGACGGCCAGAAACAGACTCAGGAAAAACGCCGTATTCGGGCGGAAGCGACCGAGCACGAACATCAGGTAGAGGCCGACGGCGAAGATCAGGCCGCGCAGCGCCCAGCCGGCCCACTCGGGCAGCCGAAAGACTTCCCCGTTCAGCAGGCTAGAAACCGTATGCGCGGTCGCGACCGTTGGCGAGATCCGGTCGCCCGCCGGCGACAGTATCGGCTGCGCCAGCCGCGACGAGGTCAGGCCGACGAGCACGATCTTGTTGCGAAAAAAGACCGGCGAGACGCTGCCGTCGAGCACGTCGATCAGCGAGTAGATCTTGAACGCCGACTTGCCGTCCTGGTTTTCGTAGAAACGCGGGTAGATGTGAAAGTTACGGTCGGCACCGAGATCCTTACCACCGAGCATTGGGCTCAGGCTGACGCGCGACTCGATGTGCTGCATCGACAGACCCTTGCTGCGAGTCGCCATCATCAGCGCGAACGAGGGCAGGAATTCCTGGCCGTAGCGAACGATCAGCGGCTCGCGGCTGAAGTGTTCGCCATGACCGACGACGCCGACGCCGCCGACCTGGCGCGCGAGCTTTTCGATCGGCGGGAAAATTTCCTCGGCGCGGGCGATCTTGGGTGCGCTCAGGCTCCAGCCATCGCGACCGTTGATGCGCACGTTGGGCAGCGCGAACTTCTGCATGTAGCCGGGCAAGGTCGAGGTCAGGCCCGGCATCGGCCTGGCGCCCGGGATATAAGGCATCGCCAGCACGATGCGGCCGCCCTTGCGAAACACACCGGCGAGATTGTCGTCACCGTAAAGCGCTGACTCGGTGATGCGCAGCGCGCGATTGACGCGCCGGCTGAGTTTCTTTTCCTTGCGCAAAATGGTGCGCAGGTCGGCGAGCGACGATAGTCCGGTCTCGTACTGCGGCGTATCGAATGGCATCGTGTAGCCGATTACGCTGGGCTTGGCGCGGGCGAGTATTTGCGTGGTCTCGGCGAGCACGTCGCGCGACCACGGCCAGGCGCCGAGCGCCTGCAGCGACTTGTCATCGACCGCGACAACGACGACGTCTTCATGCGGATCGCGCGCAGAGGCGAGCTTGACGCCGAGATTGTAGGCGCCGCGGTCGAAGGTTCCGAACACGCCGGCTTCCGCGAAAATCAGGAACAACAGAATGAGTACTAGCCCGATGAACCAGTCTTGTTTTAACCAGGATTTATCGAAGGTCATTCAAGCGATGCTATTCATACCACTTAGCCAATGTGTGATATATAGCTTATTCAGGCCAGAATGCCCGCCCTGATTCACAGTTTGAGCGCAGTTTGAGGACCCCGTCAAAAAACGCCCAAAGGACCGAAAATACTGGGATTTCAGCCTTGGTCCCGGACCCGGATACGGCTCGCCGGACGACCGCGTCGTCGGCCGGCGCGCGGCGTATCGCGGGCGGTAAATTCCGCTGCCGAGAACGCGCTTTACGGCACGCCGATCGCGCGATGGAGATCGCCTGATGCCCGACTCGCTGCGACTGTTGACCACACGACGCTTCCGGCCGTTTTTTCTGACCCAGTTGCTCGGCGCGTTCAACGACAACCTGTACAAGAACGGGCTGACCATTTTCATTGCCTTCCAGGCCGCCGGCATGAGCGAGGACGCCAGCAATCGACTCGTCAACCTGGCCGCCGGATTGTTCATCCTGCCGTTCTTCCTGTTCTCGCCGATCGCCGGACAGCTCGCCGATAAGTATGAAAAGTCGATGCTGATCCGGCGCATCAAGCTGCTCGAAATCGGCATCATGTTGCTCGGCGCGATCGCTTTCTTGCTGCAAAGCCCCGCGCTGCTGATCGCGATTCTCTTTTTAATGGGGACACAGTCAACGCTGTTCGGCCCGGTCAAGTACAGCCTGCTGCCGCAGGCCCTCGAGCCCGGCGAACTCATCGGCGGCAACGCGATGGTCGAGTTCGGCACCTTCATCGCGATCCTGCTCGGTCTGATCGCGAGCGTTTACATCATCGGTTTCGGCAGCGCGGCGATCGGCATCGCCGTCGTCGCCGTCGCGGTCGCAGGATACCTCGCCAGCCGCGGCATTCCGCGGCTCGCGCCCGGCGCTCCCGATTTGCGGATCAGCTTCAACCTGTTGCGCGAGACCGGCAACATCATGCGCGACGCGCGCGCGAATCACGCGGTGTTCTACTCGATCATGGGCATTTCGTGGTTCTGGTTTCTCGGCGTCACCTACATGACGCAGCTGCCGAACTACGTGCGCTACGAGCTCGGTGCCGACGAGCAGGTCTACGTCCTGCTGCTGGCCCTGTTCTCGCTGGGCATAGGCGCCGGATCATTTTTGTGCGAGCGCCTGTCGGGCCGCATCGTCGAGCTCGGCCTGGTGCCGCTCGGCGCGCTGGGCTTAAGCCTGTTCGGCATCGACATCTATTTCACCCAGGGCCTGGCGGACACGGCCGACCTGATCGGGCCGGCCGCGTTTCTCGCCCAGGGCTCGAGCCTGCGCGTGTGTTTCGACATCGTCATGCTCGGGGTCTCCGGCGGCGTGTACATCGTGCCGCTGTACGCGGTGGTGCAACAGCGCAGCGAGCTGCGCAAGCGCGCGCGCGTGATCGCGGCGAACAACCTGCTCAACGCGGTATTCATGGTCGCGGCTTCGCTCTACGCGCTGTTCGCGCTAGCCGCCGGCGTGTCGATTCCGCTGTTGTTCCTGATCCTCGCGCTGATGAACGCCGCGGTCGCCGCGTTCATCTTCACGCTGGTGCCCGAATTCATCATGCGCCTGCTGGTGTGGCTGCTGATCCATACGCTTTACCGCGTCGACAAGGCCGGGCTCGAAAACATTCCCGACGAAGGGCCGGCGCTGCTGGTCTGCAACCACGTCAGTTTCGTCGACGCGCTGGTGCTCGCCGGCTGCGTGCGCCGGCCGATCCGCTTCGTCATGTACTTCAAGATCTTCGAATTGCCGGTGCTTTCCTTCGTGTTCCGCACCGCCGGCGCGATTCCGATCGCCGGCGCGCGCGAGGATCCGGACATGATGGAATCCGCCTTCGATCGCATCGACGAAGCCTTGCGCGCCGGCCAGCTGGTGTGCATCTTTCCCGAGGGCCGAATCACCGAAGACGGCGAGATGAACGTGTTCCGACCCGGCGTCTCGCGCATTCTCGAGCGCCATCCGGTACCGGTGATACCGCTGGCGCTGCGCGGGCTGTGGGGAAGCTTTTTCAGCCGCGCCCACGGCAGCGCGATGTCGCGGCTGTTTCCGCGCGGCCTGTATTCGCGCATCGAACTGGTCGCGGGCGGCGCGCTCGCGGCAGACGACGCGACACTCGAGCTGCTCGAGGCCCGGGTGCGCGAATTGCGCGGCGAGCGGCGCTGAATCGACCCGGCAAAGACTGTCACCGCGGCTATCGGTTGCTTTATACTAATGTCCTTTTACGTCTCGACACGATTACAGGTGCCATCATGAGCCAGCCAGCCGAAGCCGTCGCCAGCGAGGTGACCCGTCTGACACATTATATTAACGGCGAACACGTCGCCGGCACGAGCGGCCGCTTCGGCGATGTCTTCAACCCGAGCCGCGGCGTCAAGGCGAGCGAAGTGCCGCTCGCGTCACAGGCCGAAGTCGAGGCCGCGATCGCACTCGCCGAGCAAGCCTTCCCGGCCTGGGCCGCAACCTCGGTGCTGCAGCGCGCGCGCATCATGGCGTGCTACGTGCAGCTGCTCTACAAGCACCAGGAAGAGCTTGCCGAACTGGTCTCGAAGGAACATGGCAAGGTGTTCGAGGACGCGATGGGCTCGGTGCTGCGCGGCATCGAGGTCTGCGAATTCGCCTGCGGCGCGCCGCACGCGCAAAAGGGCGAGTTCTCGGACAATGTCGCGCGCGGCATCGACATCTACTCGATGCGCAAGCCGCTCGGTGTGGTCGCCGGCATCACGCCCTTCAACTTCCCGGCGATGATCCCGTTGTGGATGGCCGGCATGGCGCTGATCACCGGCAATACGGTCGTGCTCAAGCCGTCGGAAAAGGATCCGTCCTGCCCGTTGCGCCTCGCCGAATTATTCGTCGAGGCCGGCGCGCCGGCCGGCGTATTCAACGTCGTCAACGGCGACAAGGAAGCCGTCGACACGCTGTTGACGGACGCGCGAATCAAGGCGGTCAGCTTCGTCGGCTCGACGCCGATTGCGAAATACGTCTACGCCACCGCGACCGCGCACGGCAAGCGTTGCCAGGCGATGGGCGGCGCCAAGAATCACATGCTGATCCTGCCCGACGCCGATCTCGACGACGTCGCCAACGCGCTGATGGGCGCGGCCTACGGCTCCGCCGGCGAGCGCTGCATGGCGATCTCGGTCGGGGTCTGCATCGGC
>JBFFXR010000033.1:0-21615 GCA_041569645.1 Gammaproteobacteria bacterium | reverse complement strand
GTGTTCGGCACGCTCGCGACGCTCAGGCGCGCCCGGATCAATCGGCTGGTGCTTGAGGGCGCGACACGCGACTGATGTGCTCGCCGTCCGACCTGTCAATGCTTCGCGATTGCAAGTCACGCCGGCGGCGACATAGACTTGGAATGTCTTTTTACCCGTGGGGAATCACTCGATGTTTGTCGTTTTACTGAAGTTCGGCGACGACAAGGCTCGCGCCGGCGAGCTGATGGACGGGCACAACGCGTGGCTCGCGCGCGGCTTCGACGACGGCGTGTTCGTGCTCGCCGGCAGTCTCGCCGCCGGGCAGGGCGGCGCGATCGTCGCGCACGGCGAATCGCGCGTCGATCTCGAGCGCCGCGTCGCCGACGATCCGTTCGTTGCCGACAACGTCGTGCGCGCCGAAATCGTCGAGATCGCGCCGGCCAGAGCCGACGAACGTCTGCAATTCCTGCTCGACTGATGCCGGTCCGCGGAAGCCCGCGATGCGCCTGCTGACCTATTTTGCCGATCCGGCCGACGCGTCGCGGCTCAGCGCGCGGATGCGAGCGGCTGGCGTCATGACCCGCATCGGCGGCGTCGATCCGCACGTCTACCGGCCGCCGCGCGCCGACGCGATGCGCGTCGGTGTATGGGTGGTGCTGGATGACCAGCTGGCCGATGCGGTCAGGCTGCTAGACGACCCGGCGCACGTTCCGCGCCGGGTTCTGTCGGCCGAGGAGATGGACAGAATCGAGGAGGCGGCCGGCGCGCCGCCCACGCCGCTGCGTAAATGGCTCGACCGCGGACTGATACTGCTGCTCGGCACAGTCCTGCTCGGCCTGATCCTGTTTACGCTGATCGATTTCATCGTCTCGCTGTAATCGTTGCCTGCGTCCCGACGCCCACCAATTCGGGTATACTGCCTCACCGGATTCGAAGCCTCCGATCTTGTCATGCGGCACGTCATGCTCGACATCGACGGTACCCTCGTGCGCTCGAACGACTTCGAGGCGGACTGCCATCGCGGCGCCATCGTCGGCGTGGTCGGAACCGGTCTCGACACCTACTGGTGCGTCTATCGTCACGTCACCGACAGCGGCATTCTCTACCAGCACCTCGATACGCTCGGGCTGACCGGCGAGCGCGAATCGATCTTCGTCGAGGTCAGGTCCGCGTTCGTCGCACGGATCCGCGACCACCTCGACAGCAATTCGATCGAAGCCGTCCCGGTCGCCACGGTTTTTGTCGCCGCGTTGCGCAGGCGCGACGACATCAGCCTGTCGATCGCGACCGGCGGCTGGCGCGAATCGGCCGGGCTCAAGCTGCGCGCCGCCGGCATCGACGTCGACGGCATACCGCTCGCGTCGGCCGACGATCACTTCGCGCGTAGCGAAATCAAACGCCTGGCCGTGACACTCGCGGTCGGCGAGCGTCCGGTCGATTGCTCTTATTTCGGCAACGGCGAATGGGACCAGGCAGCCGGCGCGGCGCTCGGTTACGATTTCGTGCTGGTCGGCGGCGCGACCTTTCACCGGCCGCGGATCGCGGACTTCGATGATCTCGAGCAGGCGCTGGGGTTCGTCGGCATATGAGTACCAACGCCGCCGGCCGAGTCGGGCACGCGCCGCTGGCGCGGTCGCCGGGCGAATGAAGATCCAGAAGGCCGACCCCGCGGCGCGACGCAAGTCGTTGCGGATCGCCGGTTTCGCCGGTCTCGGCCTGCTTGCGCTGCTCGTCGGTGGTCTGGTACTGGGGCTCGACACGCGCGAGTTTCCGGGCGCAATTGCCGGGTATCTTGTCGCCGCGCCGCGCCGCGGCATGATCGTGATTTCGATCGGCGTCGCGCCGATCGCGCTGTTCGCGATCTACCTGTTCGTGTTTGGCGCACGGGTGATTCGCGCCCGGCGTTTTCCGCTGCCCGGGCAGGCGGTCACCCGCGACACACCGATTCGCGAGGGCCGCGCCGCGATCGCTCGCGCCCGGCTGCTGCAGACCCTCGCGGCCCTGCTGCTGCTGGCGGCGTTGGCGTTGCCGGTGATTTTTGCCCGGCTGCTGAGTCTGCTGCCAACCTGACCCACTGTTCACGCGATATTCAACCCGACGCGGCCCACCGTAGAGGCGGGCCGCGTCGAGGCGGATCGTCGGGACCGTCGTCAGGCAGCCGATGCCCGCTTCGGCGCGAAGTCGGCGAACTGCGTATTCACCTCGGTGCCGGCGATGTGGTTAATATAATTGGTCAGCGTCTTGAGCGCGACGCCGAGCACCACCTCGAACACCTGGCCGCGATCGAAACCGGCGGCGAAGAAGCGTTCGCTTGCCAGCGGCTCGATCCAGCCGCGCTGCATGACAATCTCGGTCGTGAAAACGCGCAACGCCTCGAGTCGTTCGTCGGCGAGCGGTAGCCCGTCCTGCAGGCGCTCGATTTGCGCGCGCTCGAGGCCGAGCGAACTGGCCAGCATGCTGTGCGCGGCGACGCAAAAATCGCAGCGGTTTTCGACCGAGGTCGCAATCAGCACGATTTGCCGCTCGAGCGGGGTCAGCGTCAGCGCGGGATCGTCGTAGGCCTGGAGCGACGCGAGCAAGCCATTGAGCGCGCCGGGCGATTCGGCGACGGTGGCGGCGAGGTTCGGCAAAAAGCCGTAGCGCGACTGGATCGCTTCGAGCGCCGGTCGCGAGTCGGCGGGGGCGGATTCGACGGTATGGACGGTATAGCTCATGGTCGTTGTCTCCTGTTGTCGACGATGATATTGGACACAATTGTCCAAAAATCGACGCGAGTATAATAATTCTGTACACTTGTGTCCAATATTTATCCGGAACAGGAAAATGACGGCTAAACGCGGCGCCGGCGGACGGCCGGCCAGCTTTTCCCGCGACGACGCGATCGAACGCGCGATGCAGCTATTCTGGCGCGACGGTTACCTCGGCGTGACCGCGCGCGATCTCGCCGATGCGATGCAAATTCAACGCTCGAGTTTCTACAACAGTTTCGCCGGCAAGGCGGCCGTATTCGACGAGGCCGTGCAGCGCTATCTCGACATCGCGCCGGACCGGCGACTCGATGAAATCGGGACTGGCGAAGCCGTGCTTCCGGTACTGGTTGCGACCCTGCGCGAACTGTGCCGGGCGCGCGCCGCTGACCCGCAGGCGCGCGGTTGCCTGGTCTGCAACTGCGTCGCCGAGCTGGTCGGCGTCGACGCCGGGCTCGGCGCCGCGCTCGAGCTGGTCATCGAGCATCGACTGCAGGTCATGCGGCGATTGTTCGCGCAGGCCGCCGCGCAGGGCGAGTTCGCGCCGCGGGTCGCGACCGACGATATCGCGCGCGCTTTCGTCAGTTTCCTGATGGGTCTCAACCTCGTCTCCAAGGTCATTCGCGCCGAGGCCGAGCTGTGGTCGATCTGCCGGACTTTTTTACTCGGCATCGGCGTCGCCGAAGCCGATCTCGATCGCGGCTAGCGGCGCGATGGCCGACGAAGCCGAAATCCTCGCCGCCGAACCCGCCGACGCGCCGGCGATCAAGAACTGCGTCGATGCCGCCTACCGGCATTACGTCGCGCGCATCGGCAAGCCGCCGGGACCGATGCTCGACGACTACGCCAATGTCATCGCGAGCCGCCGCGTGTTCGTCGTCCGCAGCGGCGCGACGATCGTCGGCGTGCTGGTATTGATCGAGACGGCGGACGGGATTCTGCTCGACAACGTCGCAGTAGACCCGCGCCACCAGGGCCGTGGGCTCGGCCGCCGCCTGATCGATTTTGCCGAGCGGGAGGCGCGCTCGCGCGGCTACGCGGCGCTCGACCTGTATACCCACGAGAGCATGCACGAGAACGTCACGCTCTACCGGGCCCTCGGATATACCGAGACCGGCCGGCGCGAAGAGCGCGGTTATCGGCGCGTTTATCTGCGCAAGTCGCTGGACGATTCTGCGTAACTGCCATCCCGAGTCATGGCGCGAGTATTGCGCCCGATCGAAGCCGCTGGCGATCGGCGGTCTATACTTCCGGTATCGTGACCCCCGGATAAAGCCGCGCATTGCCGATGTTCAATGACCCCCATGGTGCCATCACCGGAAGCCTGACAGCCGACCGGCCGCCGCGTACCGTTCCTGTCGTTGCCGCACCGGGCCGGCGCGAAACGATCTTTCGATCCTGTTTGCCGAGTCTGGTTGCGCTGCTTTGGCTAACCGGATGCGATGCCGGGTTCGCGATTACCGACGCGCAGCTGCGCGCGGCCAGGCAGAGCCACGACGCCGAGCGACTCGAGCGTGCGCTCGAAACCATTCGCGGCTGGCACCTGGCACAGGATACCGGCCTCGCTCGACGCCTGCGGCCGGGGGTGGACGCGGCAACGATCAGCGCCGCGTTCGTCGGCGAACCCTGCCAGCCGACCGAAGCACTCGAAACGCTCTGGCGCTGGCGCGATGGCGAGGACGGGGTGCAGCCGTTCGTCTGGTATCACGATTTCCTGTCACACGCCGAGGCGGCCGCCGAATACCGGTCGCTGCGGCGCGATCCGCTGATTCGCTGGGATCCCCACTATGTCCCGGTGTTCGCCTTCGAGGGCGAATGGTATGCCGCCTATTGCGGCCCGCGGAGCCGGCGTGCGGGACCGCTCGTGCATTACTTCATCGAAGACGAACCGCGCGTCGCCTACGCGAATCTCACGACTTACCTCGAAACCCAGGCAGCGGCGCTCGACTCGGGCGCGGTAAGCTGGCGCGACGGCGCCATGCACGACGATATCGGCGCAATTTCTCGCCTGCATCGGCAGCACAATCCCGGGCTGCCCTTTCCGTACCACGTGCCTTCGCCGGCGGCCGGCGGCGCGCAGGAATGAGCACGGTGGGCGAGGTTTACGTCCCGGTTGCCACCGATCCCGCGATTCCTCCCTGCGCGAATCTCGAGCGTGTCGTCGATGCGCTCGACGGCCTGACGGTGGTGCTGCGCGCGGCGGACGCGGCCGGTGCCCGCATCGAGTTGTTCTTCGCGCAGCGCCTCGCCTTGCAAGTCACCGACGAGGGCGACCGGCTACGTTCGATGGACATCTTTGACGGTCGTGCCGAAACACCGCTCGGTATCATCGAAAACTCGCGCTGGGTCGACTGGCTGGTCGCCGAGTCGCTCGACATCCGCGCGCGCGATGCGCTCAGGCACTGGTGCATCGTCACTCCCGACGATATCGTCGAAGTCATCGCCCACCAGCCGCCGACGGTGCGCATCGACGTCGCGCCCGAATGATGCGATGTCCGCAGGCAAATCCGGCGAACGATCGGCGCGGGCTGTCGGTCATAATGCCTGTGTCCAGAATTACCGCCATCGTGATCCTGCTGATCGGCTCGAGCTTCGCGCCGCCGCTGTTCGCGCGCGCCGGCTGGACCGACTATGCCCGCGTCGGCGAGCTGATCGCGACCGGGCGTCACTACTACGAAGTGCGAATTCCGGTGGACAACCCGAGCGGCTGCCGCGAAGACCACTGGTACTACCAGAATTACGACGCACCGGGTTCCGCGCAGATGTTCGAAATTTTGCTCGAGGCGATCGAATCGAACGTGCGCGTGCGGCTCTACGTCACCGGCGTCTGCAATATCCATGGCTACGCCGAGATTTCTTCGGTCGGCGTCAGCCGCTGAGCGAAGCCAGCATCGTCGGCTTGGTGGCGATTCTGCGAGATCGATGATTTACGCGCGTTCGGCGTTGCGGTTGCCGTCTGGTCGGTTATGATTCATGCCTGGTCAATGGCTGATCGGGCGTCGCACACCAGACCTGCGACGCGTCCGCGTCCGACTCGCCGGCGACGATCCGCCTGCGTGGCTGGAACGTAAATCGATGCGATAAACCGTAAACGCACGACTATGGATACCGTCACCCAAATCGCGCTCGGCGCCGCTGTCGCCGAGGTTACGATCGGCCGCAAGGTCGGCAACAAGGCGATCCTGTGGGGCGCGATCGCCGGCACGCTGCCCGACCTCGACGTCTTCGTCCCGCTCGGCGGCGCGGTGCGCGATTTCACCTACCACCGCTCGGCGACGCATTCACTATTCCTGCTCGCGCTGGCCGCGCCGCTGCTCGCCTGGCTGATCACCAAAATTCACCCGGGCACGCGCGAACATCGCGGGCGCTGGACGCTGGCAATTCTGCTGGTGTTGCTGACTCATCCGTTGCTCGATTCGTTCACTGCCTACGGCACGCAAATTCTGTGGCCGATCAGCGAGACCCCGGTCGCGTGGTCGACGATTTTCATCATCGATCCGCTCTACACGCTGCCGCTGCTAATTGGCGTCATCGCCGCGCTGGTCATGACCCGCGAAATCGACCGCGGCCATCGACTCGCGCGCTACGGCCTGATCGCGAGTACCGCCTACCTCGCGTGGACGGTTGCCGCCAAGTTTGTCGTCGATGGCCGGGTCGAAGCCGCGCTCGAGCGCCAGGGAATTGCCTACGAGCGCATTTTCACGGTGCCGGCGCCGTTCAACTCGCTGCTGTGGCGCGCGGTCGTGCGCGACGGCGACGGCTACTACGAGGCCTACTACTCTATCCTCGACGGCGTGGTCGAGCCGCGCTTCAATTATTTTGCGAGCGACGAAGCGCTGGTTGCCGGGCTCGAAGGTCACTGGCCGGTCGCGCGACTGAAATGGTTCAGCAAGGGATTTTACTCGGTTCGGCGGATCGGCGACGCGATCGTGATCAGCGACCTGCGCATGGGCGTCGAGCCGAACTATGTATTCCGGTTCAAGGTCGGCGAGACGGGCAACCCGCATCCGCGGCCCACCGTGCCCGAACAGCTGACGCCGGTGCGCGACTGGGATCTCTTGCCGCGGGTCTGGCAGCGCATCTGGGACCCGGCGGTATCTATCGGCCCGAAACCCGGCTGAGCACGGGCGCGCATTTTTCGGGTGGATCGGCCACAATAGCGCCTGCTGCATCGAATAGAAAAACGGGAGAACTACGTGGACATTACC
Organism: Gammaproteobacteria bacterium; assembly: GCA_041569645.1. Lineage (GTDB taxonomy): Bacteria > Pseudomonadota > Gammaproteobacteria. The sequence goes on along the minus strand of JBFFXR010000033.1, from coordinate 14,678 downwards.
GGGCTGCTCACCTTTCTCGTCATTGGCGCGATCGCCGGCTGGCTCGCCGGATTGATGACCAAAGGCAAGGGCTTCGGCATTCTCGGCAACATCGTCGTCGGTATCGTCGGCGCGGTCATCGGCGGGCACGTGCTCGGCGTGCTCGGTGTTACCGCCGGCGGCTTCATCGGCTCGATCTTCACCGCGACGGTCGGCGCGGCCCTGCTGCTGTTCGCCGTGCGTATTCTCAAAAGAGCCTGACCCGGCCGCGGCCCGCGGGCGAACTTAACAATCGATAAATGCTGCGCTGACCAGGTTCCCGACCCGAAGCTTTTTCGGCGCAGATACTTTTCGGGCGATCATTCCGGATTCGTGCTCTTGCTAACGGCTGCTTGCCGCTATGCGCCGGAAGCCGCGCTTACGGCTCGTATAGATCGTGTCCGGATCTAGAACCAAAAGTGAACGCCGGCGACGATCTGGGTATCGTCGGATTCGGCGCCGGCGGCTTCGGCGAGATCGCGAGTCTCGCCGAACAGGCGCTCATGGTGGGCTCCGACATAGGGCGCAAATTCGCGCCGAAACTCGTAGCGCAGGCGCAGACCGACTTCGAGTCCGGTAATCCCCGCGCCGATAGCGAGTTCGTCATCGTCGTCGCTGAACCAGTTGAGTTCGATTTCGGGAACCAGCACCCAGCGTTGCGTCAGCATCGCTTCGTATTCGGCTTCGACACGCAAATTGATCTGGCCGTCGTCGTCGGCGAACAGTGCTGCGTCGACGTTGATCCAGTAGGGCGCGAGGCCGGCGAAACCGAGCGCGAACCAGTCGCGCTCGGGCCGTGGTTCGAAGTCGCGGCGCAGGCCGAGTTGCAGGTCCCAGTTCGGATCGATCGCGCGGCTATAGAGGAGTTGCAGTTCGGCGCCTTCGGTGTCGTCGCTGGTCGCTTCGACCTCGAGCTTGAACCAGAGTTTCTGCAAGTCGTAGCCCATCCAGACGTCGACCTCGACGCCGAGTAAATCGCCTTCGTCGGCGTCGCGCCACTCGAACTGGTCGGCGCCGAAGAAGACGATGAGCGGGTCATCCTCCATCGCCGCGAGCGCGGCGCGACCGGGGATTGCCGCCAGAGCGCCGGCAAGGAGCAGCCAGAGTGCGCGCGTCATGCGATCAGGACCGTGCGGAACATACCCGGCATGTGGTAGAGCAGGTGGCAGTGAAACGCCCACGGCCCCCGGGCATCGGCGGTAACACGAAAACTGATCTTCTGCCCGGGGCGCACGATGACGGTGTGCTTGCGCGGGATAAAATCGTCGTCGCCGGTTTCGAGGTCGCTCCAGACGCCGTGCAGGTGCATCGGGTGGTTCATCATCGTGTCGTTGACCAGCGTCACGCGCAGGCGCTCGCCGTAGGCGAAGCGCAAGGGTTCGGCATCGGCGAAGCGGATACCGTCTATCGACCACATGTAGCGGCGCATGTTGCCGGTCAAATGCAGCTCGATTTCGCGCCCGGGATCGCGCGGGTCCGGCGTCGGTGCGAGATTGCGCAGGTCGGCATAGGTCAGGACGCGGCGGCCGTTGTCGCGCAGGCCGATGCCGGGATCGTCGAGGCGATAGCGCGGCGATTCGGCGCGCATGTCGACCTGCGGACCGCGCTCGCTGGATGGGTGCTCGATCGTGTCGGCTAGCTTCGTATCGTGACCCATCTTGCTGTGGTCTATCTTGAGCTGACCCACGCGGCTGTGATCCATCTGGCTGTGGTCGATCGGTTCGTGCTCGTCGTGGCCGCCGCCCATGCCCATGTCACGGTGCGTCAGCACCGGCGGCGGATCCATCGCCGGCATCGGTGCCTGCAACGACGGGTGTGCGGTGAGCCGCCCGGCGGCGAAGCCGGAGCGGTCGATCGCCTGCGCGAATATCGTGTAGGCCATGTCGGCCGCGGGCTCGACGAGCACGTCGTAGGTTTCGGCGACGCCGAGACGGAATTCCTCGACGCTGACAGGATCGACATACTGGCCGTCGGCCGCGACCACGGTCATCTCGAGCCCGGGGATGCGAAAATCGAATAGCGTCATTGCCGACGCGTTGATGATACGTAGCAATAGCCGCTCGCCGGGCTCGAACAGCCCGGTCCAGTTGCCAGCCGGCGCTTGGCCGTTCAGCAGGAAAGTGTAGGTATAGCCGGTGACGTCGGACAGGTCGCGATCGTTCATCCGCATCAGGTTCCACATTTCTCGGTCGAGCCAGGTCTGGCGCGCGCCGTTTTGCCGGATATCGCGCCACAGGTCGCCGACCGTACGCTCGCGGGTGGCGTAGTAATGACTCATCTTCTTGAGCTTGCGGTAGATCGCGTCGGGATCCTCGTCCGACCAGTCGGACAGCACGACGACGTATTCGCGATCGTAGCCGAACGGCGCCGGCCCGGCCGGGTCGATCACGATAGCGCCGTACATGCCGGTTTGTTCCTGGAAGCCGGAGTGGCTGTGATACCAGTAGGTACCGCTCTGGCCGATATCGAACGCGTAGCGAAAGGTTTCGCCGGGACGGATGCCGGCGAAGTTTTCGCTGACCTGTGGAACGCCGTCCATCGCACTCGGCAGGATCAGGCCATGCCAGTGTATCGAGCTGTCCTCGGCAAGATTGTTGGTGACGTCCAGCACGACGCGCTCGCCCTCCCGCCAGCGCAGAACCGGGCCCGGGACGCTGCCGTTGATCGCGGTCGCGAGCCGTTCGCGGCCGGTGTAGTTGACCCGGCGATAGTCGAGCGACAGGCGGAAACGATTGCCGGCGAGAACACCCGGCGTGGATATCGACTCGCCGGCTCGAGCCACGTTCGAGTGGAGGCCGGTCGCGAGCATAATTGCTCCGCCGCCAACACCCTGGACGAAGCGGCGTCTCGACGTATCGATGGTCGCTGTGCCGGCCTGAAAATCGGCGCATTCGGTGTAATGAATGCGGTCGACTGCGTTGGTTGCCATTGTAACTGTCGATCCATTGAGAGCCCGGGCGCGGGCGAGTAAATATAGTCTCAATCCGCCTTGATGGGAATATCCGGGTATCGGTTGGAATTCGACCACGAAAACGGGGACAATGGTGCGATCCAACCCAAAGAGGAGACGGCTTCCTGCCGATGAGTGACGACGGCGAAAAGGTCATCTGCCCGCACTGCGGCAAGGCGCACGAGATCGGCGAGATCGAGATGGCGTATGCCTTCCCGGACGATTATTTCGCCCTGCCCGAGGCCGAGCGCGAGCGCCGCGGCCAGATCACCCCCGACTTTTGCCAGCTCGACCAGCGCTGCTTCATTCGCGCGGTAATCCCGGTGCCGATGCTCGATTGCGCGACTCCCTACTGTTGGGGCGCGTGGATCGAATTGTCCCAGGAACACTTCATGATCGCCTACAACACCTGGGAAGACGACGACGTTTCCTACCTGCCGCGGCTGACCGGCCGGCTCGCCAACTGCCTGCACGAATACGAAGCCTCGAAGGGCCTGATCGGCGAACTCGAGCTGAAGTCCGACACGCGGCCGTTCTTCTACGTGCTCGAGGATTCGGCATTGAAAGACGACCAGCACCTCGGTATCACCTGCGACGACGCGATTCGCTATTACCACAACGTCGGCCAGCCGCTGGCGCACGCGTGACTCGCAACCCGACGTGGCCGGTCGGGCAAGCCTGAACCGAATACTCGCGTCAGCGGGGAATTTTTTCCCGTCGCGCCGGTCTTCGCTTGAGAGGTCGACGATGACATGATTGCGAATGCCAGAGATATTTCCCGCGCCACGGTCGACAGCGCCCCGGCTCTGCGCGAGCTCGCGCGCGAGGCGAGCAGCGTGCTGCGCGCGACGACTTTCGCCGACGAGGCCGATCGCCGGCTCGCGCTGACCTTTGCCGAGGATCTCGCGCAGCTGGTCGATGCGCCGCTGGCGGAACAGTTTCCCGGCGATCCCGAGGTCCGCGCGCTGAGCTTCGCGCCGCGGGTGCTGGGCGAGTCGCCGGCAGCCGGTCCGGGGGCCCTGGGCCGCGCCGCGAGGGCGGCATTCGGCCTGGTCCGGTGGACCGAATTCTATGCCGAAGACGCCTGGAGCCGGGATTTTCTGCCGCGCTTCGCCAATGGCGAGGGCATCGGCCCCGATGGCCGACTGCGGCACGATCGGCTGATCCTCGGCCTGTTTCTGCTCGGTCCCGACACGCTATACCCGGCGCACGCGCATCCGGCCGAGGAATTCTACATCGTGCTCGACGGAACACCCGCCTTCCAGGTCGGCGCGGGTGGCGAATTCGTCGCGCGTCCGCCGGGCAGCGTGATTCTGCATCATGCCAACGTCTGCCACGCGATACGCAGTGGTGGCGAGGCTTTTTACGGCGTGTTCGGCTGGCGCGGCGAGATCGATGCACCGAGCTGGTATCGCGACGACATGACCGATCCGAACGAGCCGATCAAGTATCCGACTATCCGCAAGGCCTGAACCGGGGCGCGAATCGATTTAGGCCCGGCGCCGTTTTGAGCTAAGATCTGGACCACATCGATTCGAAGCGAAAGCGGACGAGGGGGCAGACATTCGTTACCTGTGGATCGCGGTGTTTGCCGCCGTGCTGGTCTGGTCGGCGATCGAGCCGAAAGATCGCCTCACGTGGTTGCTCGAGGTGTCGCCGGCGCTGATCGGCGCCGCGCTGCTGGCCGCGACCTGGCGCGTATTCCCGCTGACGCCGCTGCTCTACGGTCTGATCCTCGCTCACTGTGTCGTATTGATGGTCGGTGGCCACTATACCTACGCCGAGGTGCCGCTGTTCGACACGATCCGCGACCTGACGGGTTCCGAGCGCAACAACTACGACAAGGTCGGGCATTTCTTCCAGGGCTTCGTGCCGGCGCTGATCGCGCGCGAAATCCTGCTGCGACTCGACGTGGTGCGCGGCCGCGGCTGGCTCAACCTCTATATTGTTTCGGTATGTCTCGCGTTCAGTGCGTTCTACGAATTGATCGAGTGGTGGGTCGCGCTGCTGACCGGCGAGGACGCCGAAGCGTTTCTCGGTACCCAGGGCTACGTCTGGGATACGCAGTCCGACATGGCGTGGGCGCTTACCGGCGCGCTGGTTGCGATCGTCGCACTGGCACGCTGGCACGATCGCCAGCTAAAGACGCTCGCCGGTGGCAGCGCCTGAGTCGCGCTTGGCGTATACTGCCGGCGAGGAGTAACGAATGGGAACCGTCACGCCAATCACCCGCACGATGTTCTCGGTCGGCGAGGTCGTCCACCATCGCCTGTTCGACTATCGCGGCGTGATCGTCGACGTCGATCGCAGCTTCCAGGGCAGCGAGGAATGGTATGCGCAAATGGCGCGCTCGCGACCGCCGAAAAACAAGCCCTGGTATCATGTACTGGTGCACGAAGCAACGCATACGACTTACGTCGCAGAACGTAATCTCGAACCGGACTCGAGCGGCGAACCGGTCGATCACCCGTTAATGGCGCAGTTCTTCGACGATTTCGTCGATGGCAGGTACGTTCGCAACACGCGCCCGAACTAGCCCCGAGTTCGCCGATGGAGAACCGGAACGAATCGATTTACGCAACGCCGAAAGCCGATCTCGACCGCGACGATCGTGAACCGGTCTACGGGGGATTCTGGATTCGGGCGGGCGCTGCGCTGCTCGACAGTATCTGGCTGATCGCGTTGACGCTGGCGCTCGGCTGGATGATCTATGGCGCGGTTTACCTGCAGTCGACCGCGTTCGTCATGGGTTATGCCGATTTCTTCATCAGCTACGTGCTGCCGTTCGTACTGACGATGCTGTTCTGGTACTACAAGTCGGCGACGCCCGGCAAGATGCTGCTCGGCCTGCGGATCGTCGACGCGACGACCCTGGGGAAGCCGTCGAAGGGCCAACTCGTCGGCCGCTATTTCGCCTATTACCTGTCGGGTTTGCCGTTGTTTCTGGGTTTTCTGTGGGTCGCCTGGGACCGCCGCAAGCAGGGCTGGCACGATAAGCTGGCCGGAACCCTGGTCATTCGGGGTACCTGACGCACTTCGGCCCGAATCACGAGGAGGGCGACCGCATGGTCTATGACGAGGCGAAAATCACCGCCGCGATCGACACCGCGATGCGCGGTTTCGGGCTGGATGCGGCCACGGCGCGGGACGTTGCGTTCCACCTGACCGACTGGCTCGACGATCTCGAACGGCTGCAGCGCTTCTACGTCGACCCCGAGCGCGGCGCGCCCGACGAAATTGCCGATTTGTTGCTGCAATTCCTGCTGCACGTACCCGAGCACGTCGCCGCGGCGAGGAAACTCGCCACCGGGTTCCCGGTCGCCGACGTGTTCGAGGTCGGCGCGCTCGAGGAATGAGAGCATTTCAAAGGGGTTAGTGTCGATCGATCCGGATTTCGCTAGCCACCAGAAATTCAATCGACACTGACCCCTTTAAAAAATGACCGCCCGGGAGGGCGGCCAAAGAGGAGGGTACGGGATCAAGCCCGAGGGATACCGGGCAGGTATTCGGCGCGTGCCGAATTCGGTTGCAGCTAGCTTGCCTGCCGCTGCGCGCTGGTCTCGACCGGCAGGCCGGCCTCGATCCAGTCCTTTTTGCCGTCGACGTACTCGCGCGCATTGACATAGCCGAGACTGCGCAGCAAATCGGTCGCGATCTTCGAGTTGTTGCACTCGGTGCTGGCGCAGTAAACCGCAATCGGTGCGTGTTTGTCGGGCAGCAATGACGGCGCGAGTTCGCGTACCTGGTCGTGCGGGATGTTGATCGCGCCGGGTAGGTGGGCCTCGTCGAAGTATTTTGCCGGTAGCGCCTCGACCAGCGTGAGCGGCTCGCCGTCGTCGAGCCGGGCCTTGATTTCGGCGCGGGTTATCGTAGCAGTCATGTCTGTCTCCTTTCGTCAGATAGTTGCAATTGCAACTATAACTATTCTGAACTCATTTAGTTGCAGATGCAACTAAATAAATTTATCCTCCCGGGATGAGTCGCAAACCTTCCCGGCAAACCCGTCAGGCATGGATCGATCTGCACCGCGCGCACCGGCTGCTGCTCGAGCGGGCCGAGTCGGCACTCAAGCAGGCCGGCTTGCCGCCGCTGGACTGGTACGACGTCCTGCTCGAGCTCAGGCGTGACGGAGGATCGGGGCTCAGGCAATACCAGCTCGGCGAGCGCGTGTTGCTGAGCAAACACAATCTGTCGCGGCTGATCGACCGGCTCGAGCAAAACGACCTGGTGCGCCGCGAAGCCTGCGCCGAGGACGGTCGCGGCAACCTGATTCGCATCACCGGGGCCGGCGAACGGACGCTCGAGCGCATGTGGCCGGTCTACGGCGATGCGATCGAGTCGACCTTTGGCGCGCGGCTTACGCGCGGCGAGGCGGTTGAATTATCGCGCGTACTCGCTAAGGTGCTGGATCAGGACGGCGGTTGAGCCGCCGCGCCGGATAATGACCAGGCCCTTGGCCGACCCAACCAGGACCAGGAGGGGGACATGACCCTGACGCGACTTATCCCGATGCTGAACGTGTCCGATATCGATAAAAGCATCGAATTCTACCGCGAGTCGCTCGGCTTCGAGATCGTCAGCGATCCGGCGCTGGTCGGCGAATGGCGCTGGGCGACGATTCGCTCCGGCGAGGTCGAGCTGATGCTGTCCGAAACCGGCTCCGCCCCGGGCATGCGCACGACCGTCGATCCGCATACCAACACCAGCTGGCCGTCGATCTATTATTTTTATCCCGATGACGTAGCGGCGCTGTTCGCCGAGGTGATTCGCAAGGGTTACCAGTCGACGCCGCTGGAGACGACCCACTACGGCATGCTCGAATTCAGCCTGCAAGACCCGGACGGCCACGTGCTGAGCTTCGGCCAGGATGCCGACGAAGCCAACGGCGCGCGTGAAGCGGATTGATCAGGCCGGGGTTTTCTCCGGATCGGCGCGTGCGGCGATGTCGCGCAGCAGGCGGCCGAGGATGTCGGTGCCGGTGATGACCCGCCGGGACGCGTCGGACCACAGCAGAATCAGGTCGTGCTCGATGGCGTCGTCCGAGTCGATATTCCCGAAAACCTTGAACTCCGGCAGCGCGTCGCCGAGCGGCAGCTCGGGGTCGTCGACCACGATCGGCCGGTGACAGAAGGCAAGCGGACTCGGCGCGGTCGCGGCGAACAGCGCTTCGCGCAGGAACAGGTGCGCATTCAGCGCCAGGCGAGGACGCTGCTGTTCGTCGACGATGACGATCCATTTGCGGCCGGAGCGGCTGACGCGCTGCAGGAACGGGTCGGCCGGGTCGCGGGCATATTCCGGAAACACGGGGATTCCGGTCTTCTGCGGCAGCGCTACGATGCTGGCCTCGTCGATCGGTTGACCGGCTTCGCCGACCGCGACGTCGTCGAGCTCGAGAAAGTTGATCGCGCCGATGCCCTCGATTTCGCCGACTTCCGAAGATCCGGACTCGAAATGCTTGCGAATGACGGTGTGCAGGTCGCGCTCGCGAAACAGGCTGATGCCCTCACGCCCGAGCCACAGGTCGAGCAGCATCGCGCTCGGCTTGGCCACCGGGTAGAACAGGATCTGATAGAACCGCACCATCGGCGCGAGCAACGCGCCCATCTTGAGCGTATGCCGCGAAAAATACGCCTGCGGCAGGATTTCCCCGCCGAAAGTGATCAGGAAAGTCGAAAACATGAACGCGGCGACACCGGTCAGGACCGAATTCGACAGCAACGTTAACAGCACGTTGATCGCGACGTTGGACCACAGGATGGAGCACAGCAGGAAGTTGAAGTCCTTGCGCAGCTCGAGGATCTTCTGCGCGCGCTTGTCGCCGGCCTGTGCGTTGACTTCGAGCCGTAGCCGGCTGATACCGAGCAGCGCGAGGTTAAGCCCGGAGAACGTGCCCGACTGGATGATGCACGCGGCAATACCAAGCCAGGTGAGCAGTTCGATCATCGCGCGCGACCCGGTCGCCGGCGGATACCAGAAACCGCCCCGCGACCGACAGGGCCGGCGTTGGCGGTTCTGACCGCCGGCTTGCCGGCAAGCCGTGCATCGCCGCGCATTCAGGCCGCCTGCTGGTTGGAGGGCGCGCGCGCGACGCTATCGGCGCCCGGTATTTGCCGCAGCGATTCCAGCCGACGCAGGGCCTTGACCAGTTCGCGCGAGTAGCGTCGCGCGCGACTGTTCTGGTCGATCACCTCGATGATCGCGGCCACCGGCACGCGACGCTCGACCCCGGCCTCGAGCAGGACCGCCTTGATCTCGTCGTAGCCGTCTTCGATTTGCTGCAGCAGCGCCTCGCTGGCGGCGAGCTCGAAGCTATCCGCGCGGGCATCGGCACGTTCGATCAGCGCGGTTATCAGCGCATAGAATCGACGCACGCCGGCGACGAGATCGTCGGCTTCGAGGGCCGCGAGGGCGCCCTGGTGACGGCCGAGCAGCATCGCTTCCTCGGCGGCGGTCAACAGGTACTGGACGGTGCGCAATACCTTTGCCAGCTCGGCGGTGACTGCCGGTCGCAGCCGGCCCTGCTCGAGCTCGGTAATGAACTCGGAAATCGCGGTCGTCAGCTTGTTGACGACTTCGTCATCGGCAGCTAGCCGCGCCGGCGGGGCCGTCGCATCGGCCAGCACCGCTCGACCCATGCGCCGCACGACGTCGTTGACCCGCAGGAGTTCGAGCACCAGCGCATCGAGTGCGAGGTCGGGAGTCGCCGCGACGGTCTTGTCGAGATAACGCGGCCGCCCTTCGATTTCGTCCTGGGTCACGAAGCGGCCGTCGAGAAAGTTCGCCAGACGCGATGTCAGCGGAAAAATCAGTACCACGCCGAGGATATTGAAAGTCGTGTGAAACAGCGCCAGGGACACTGCGGGTATGTCCTCGAGACCGAGCAATTCGCCAGTACCGCGGACCAGCCAGAACAGGATTGGCAGGATCAGTAGCGCTATCGCGCCGGTGCCGGCATTGAACAGGATGTGTGCCGTGGCGACGCGCTTGGCGTTGGCTGTCGCGCCGATCACGGCAAGCGCGGCGGTCGAGGTCGTACCGACATTGGCGCCGATGACCATCGCCGCGGCGGCATAGATGCTGAGCACGCCACCGGTGGCCGCGGTTAGTGTGATCGCAATTGCCGCGCTCGACGATTGCGTCAGCACCGTTATCAGGAAGCCGATGCCGACGTATAGCAACACGCCGCCCACGCCTTCGACCGTCAGTTGACTCAGGTCAATCGATTGCACCAGGCCTTCGAAGGCGTCCCTGAGCACGTCGATACCGATGAAGAACAGGCCGAATCCGGCAAGCGCGAGGCCGAAGGCGGCACGTCGCGTTTCGCCACCGGTCAGGCGCAGGATCACGCCGATGCCGATCAGCGGTAGCGCGAACGCGTCGACGTTGATCTTGAAGCCGATGATCGCCACCAGCCAGCCGGTCATCGTCGTACCGATGTTGGCGCCGAAGACGATGCCGAGCGCCTGGCGCATCGACAGGATGCCGGCGTTGACGAATCCGATCGTCGCGACCGTGACCGCGCTCGACGATTGCACGACGGCGGTGATACCGATACCGGAAAACACGCCGTGCAGCGGCGTGCGCGTCGAGTTGGCCAGCAGCTTGCGCAGCGACGCGCCGGCGGCGGTCTTGAGGCCGTCGGTAATCATGCCGACCGAGAGCAGGAACAGGCCCAGCCCTCCCGCCAGCATGCCGATGATGACGAACGAATCTTTCATGCTTTCGAGTTGGATTCGAGATTAACGATTGTGCCTGCGTGGCTGCTTGCGGGAAATCAAATTTTTTTCTGGGCGCCGGACTGGCTGCTCGGTCCGGGTAAATCCGGTTGAGATCGATGTGAACCAGTTGTCTAATTTTAACGTAGAAAACTCATAGACAAATGAGAGCGTCGGTATGCGAAGCGGCCTGGTAAGCGACTGGCCGCGGCGAAAAGTGCCGGGGAAACGGGAAGCATCATGGCAGAGCGTAGCAAACGCGCGTCGGATGGCGCTAGGCAATCGCAAAACGGGCGATACCGCCGATTGGTCGGCTGGCAGCGAGTCTTTGGCTGGCTGGGGATTGTAATGGCATTGCCATTTTTCGTCTGGGTTCCGTTCGCGGCCATAGCTCCGTTGCCATCGATGGTCGACGTTTTCGGCGTTGTCGGGTTGCGCATCCCGGCGTCGATCACGGTTGGCGGATTGCTGCTCGCCGCGATCGGCTTTCATCGATTCTGAGTGGGAAGCGTCCGGGCCCTTTTCCGGACATCGATAAACAGGCAACTAAGGAGTTACCTATGTTCAAATTGTCCGACTTATTCATCTTGCTGGCGGTGGCCGTGTCCTTCGCCGTATCGGGCCTGCTCTGGTTCGAGGGTTACCAGACCGAAGGCCTGTTCACCGCAATCTGGGTGCCGTCGATCCTGGCATTCGGAATTTATTTCAAATTGTCGAGCCTCGCGGCCAGGGGAGACGCGTCATGATTGCCGATAACCTCATCTATTTCGCTATCGCCGCCTTCGTGTTGATGGTTATCGGGCTCGGCTTGACGATGCTCGAATTCCGGTACGGCAACCCGCGACGCCAGCAGAAGATCGCCGAGAAATATCCCGAGTCGGTGGCCGATTTCCGGGACAGCACCGTGGGTAGGCCCGCCCGCTAGTTGCTTCCCTCCGGGCCCCGCAGCACGGCGTGCTGCGGGGCAGCCGGTAAACGGGCAAGGTCCGATGGCCCGCCCTTGTACTCTTTACCGTGAACACCATATTAGGGAGCACTAATCTTGGGGTGCGTAGCCGCACCGACCGGCGGCTACATTTGGCCAGATGGAGTTCAAAGACTACTACGACATCATCGGAGTCGATCGCAAGGCGTCGCAGGACGAAATCAAGCGCGCCTATCGCAAGCTTGCGCGCAAGTATCATCCCGACGTCAGTACCGAAGCCGACGCGGAGCAGCGCTTCAAGGAAGTCGGCGAAGCTTACGAAGTATTGAAAGACCCCGAAAAGCGCGCCGCCTACGACCAGCTCGGCGCCAACTGGAAAGCCGGACAGGAGTTTCGCCCACCGCCGGACTGGGATCAGGGTTTCGAGTTCCACGGCGGCGGCTTTACCGACGCCGACGCGGCCGAATTCAGCGATTTCTTCGAAAGCCTGTTCGGTCGCGGATTCGGCCGCGGGCGCCGGCAGGAATTCAACGCGCGCGGCGACAACACTTTCGCGCGCGTCCTGATCGATCTCGACGATGCATACCAGGGGGCGACCCGCAGCATTTCGCTGAAATCTACCGAAGTCGGAGCCGACGGTCGGCCGCGAGTCAAGGAGCGTACGCTCAACGTGCGCATCCCGAAGGGTGTCCGCGAGGGCCAGCAGATTCGGCTCGCAAAGCAGGGCGGCGCCGGTTACGGCAAGGGCGAGGCCGGCGACCTGTTCCTCGAAATCGCGTTTCGCCCGCACCCGTTCTATCGCGTCGAAGGCAAGGACGTGTACCTCGATCTGCCGGTGGCGCCGTGGGAAGCCGCGCTTGGCGCGACGATCAAGCTGCCGACGCCCGCCGGCAAGGTCGACCTCAAGATTCCACCGAATTCGGACGCGGGACGCAAGATGCGTCTCAAGGGTCGCGGTATTCCGTCGAAGGAGCCGGGCGATCTTTACGTGATCTTGCAAATCGCGCTGCCGAAAGCCGACAGCGACAAGGCGAAGCGCGCCTATGCCGAGTTCCGCGACGCGTTCGATTTCAACCCGCGCACCGGTCTGGGGGTATAGGCAATGGCGAAAAAACAATCCCGATCCCTGTTACGCGGCGAATTGCTCGACGAGTCGATCGAACTGACGCTGGCCGAGCTCTGCCGCGTCTGCCAGCTGCCGGCCGAGCGAATATTCGAGTTCGTCGACGAGGGTATCGTCGAGCCGCGCGGCCGTGACCCGGCGCGCTGGCGGTTTCACAGCGTCAGCATCCGCCGAGTGCGCCGCGCGCAGCGACTGAAACGCGATCTCGGCGTCAACACGCCGGGCGTCGCGCTGGCGCTCGAACTGCTCGAGGAACTCGAGCAGTTGCGCGCGCGGCTCGCGCATCTCGAAGGCCGGAGCATCGAGTGAGCGACGGCGGCCGCATCGACGTCACGGTCTGGCGCCAGCACGCCTGGCACAACCGCGTGCAGACCCTCGTGCTGCTCGCGCTGATGGGCGGCTTCCTCGCGCTGCTCGGCTGGCTGCTGTGGGGCCGCGACGGCATCCTGATGCTGCTGGTCGCCGGCGCCGTCGGCGTCCTGTTTAACCCGGCTTTCTCGCCGAGGCTGGTCATGCGTCTGTACGACGCGCGGCCGATCGCGCCGCGCCAGGCGCCGGCGCTGGTGCAGGCGGTCTCGACACTGAGCCTGCGCGCCGGCCTGCAGCGCGAGCCCGAGCTGTTCTACGTGCCGAGCCCGATGCTGAATGCCTTCGCGGTCGGCTCGCGCGAGCGCTCGGCGATCGGCCTGACCGACGGGCTGCTGCGCGAGCTCGATCTGCGCGAACTCGTCGGCGTGCTCGCCCACGAGGTGAGCCATATCCAGAACGGCGACCTGCGCGTCATGGGGCTGGCCGACACCTTCAGCCGCGCGACCAGCATCCTGTCGCTGGTAGGACAATTTTTACTGATTCTGAATCTGCCGCTGATCCTGCTTACCGAGGTCACGATCAACTGGTGGGCGATCGCGATGCTGGTGTTCGCACCGAGCCTGTCGGCGCTCGCGCAGCTGGCGCTGTCGCGCACGCGCGAATTTGACGCCGACCTCAACGCCGCGCGCCTGACCGGCGATCCCGATGGGCTCGCGCGCGCACTGAATAAACTCGAGCGCATTCAAGGTGGCTGGCTCGAGCGTATTTTCATGCCGGGGCGGCGGATCGAGCAGCCGTCGATTCTGCGCACCCATCCCGAGACCGACGAGCGCATCGCGCGCTTGATGGAGCTGAAGCCGGAATTGCAGGCGCAACCGTCGCTCGCGCGCGAGGTGCCGGCCTTCGATCCGCGCCGCGTCCTCGGCGCGCCGCCGCGGCGGCGGCCGCGCTGGCATGTCAATGGTCTGTGGTACTAGGAACCTGGTATGAGCGATCTACTGCATATCGTCTGTGCCCACTGCAACGCCACCAACCGGATCCCGCCGGCGCGGCTCGGCGACCGGCCGAATTGCGGCAAGTGCCATCGACCGTTGTTCGACGGCCACCCGGTCGAGCTGAGCGCGGCGAACTTCGACAAGCACGCCGGGCGCAACGATATCCCGCTGCTGATCGATTTCTGGGCGCCGTGGTGCGGACCATGCAAGATGATGGCGCCGCAATTCGAACAGGCCGCGCGCGAACTCGAGCCGGGCATGCGTCTGGCGAAGATCAACACCGAGGCCGAGCAAGGTCTCGGCGCGCGTTTCGGCATTCGCAGCATTCCGACGCTGGCGTTGTTCTGGGGCGGCCGCGAAATCGCCCGCCAGGCCGGCGCGATGGGCGCCGCCGACATCGTCCGCTGGGCGCAGGCGCATACCGGCGAGGGCCACGGCTGAGCAAAAGACCGGCGAAGTGGCTGGTACCGCCGCTCGCGAAGCGTCTTGTTTCGTTCGTTTCGGAATTCCCGCTTTACCCCGGGTTTGCGCCGCGATGGCCGGACTGGAATCTTTGGATCTGAACGAAAACTCAGCGACGGGCGAGGAAGTCTTCGCAGATGAAGCGCGCGATGTCGTCGATGTCGTTGAGATCGAGCGCCGG
>JBFFXR010000032.1:0-21715 GCA_041569645.1 Gammaproteobacteria bacterium | reverse complement strand
CTGCGCGACCAACGTGCGGACCAACAAGATCAAGGTGTTTCGCAACCAGGAGGTCAGCCTCGACGCGGTGCTCGCGTCGGCCTGCCTGCCGATGTTGTTCCAGGCGGTCGAGATCGACGGCGAAGCCTACTGGGACGGCGGCTACATGGGCAACCCGGCGCTCTACCCGCTGGTCTACCACACCGAGACCAGCGACATCGTCATCCTGCACGTCAACCCGATCGAGCGCGACGAGGTGCCGCGGACCTCGCGCGAGATTTTCAACCGCATCAACGAGATCAGTTTCAACTCGTCGCTGTTGCGCGAGATGCGCGCGATCCGTTTCGTCAAGAAAATTGTCGAAGAGGGCTGGATCAAGGACGAGTTCATGGATCACTTTCACTTCACTCATCTCAACATCCATTCGATCCGCGCCGACGAGGTCACCGGCAAGTTCAGCATCGCGAGCAAGTTCAGGCCGGAATGGGATTTCCTCTGCCACCTGCGCGACGAAGGCCGCCGCGTGACCGAGGCCTGGCTGAAAATCAACTACGACGCGATCGGCGAGCGCTCGACGGTCGACCTCAAACAGGAGTTCCAGTAAGCAGGTTTTCGGTGACAGTTAACTTGTTTCGCATTGCAAAAACAGGTCAACTGTCTGCTGAATTCACGCTAGCGCGGGCGGCGCCTTAACATGGCGACCGGCAAGATCGCCAGCAGGAGCAGAACCTCGAGAACCCCGAGCGCGCCGCCGCCCCCACCGCCGCCGCCGCTGAAGGTACCGGTACTCTGGGGTGCGCGCACGACCTTGATTTTCTCGGGTTCCTGTTTGATTTTTTCCTTCAGCCGCTCGAGCTGCGCCTTCAGGTTCGGGATCATGTTGTCGGCCGCGAGCTCGAAGCCCCGCTGGCTGTCCTTCCTGAGTTCCTCGCTCAGGTTGATGATCGTCGAACTGCCCTTGACGTTGCTCACGCCCGGCGCGCGCAGCAGCATCTTGCGGCTGGCGATATCGTAGACCGCGGTATCGAGCATCGTGTGCGTGTCGTTCTTCTCGCCGGCGACGATATAGGCGCCGATGATCGTCCAGTAGGTAAACGACAGCATGCCCTCGTCGGTGAACTGGATCTGGTCGTAGGACACCAGCGCGATGACGTCGATGCCGTACATCGTCCCGATCTGGTCGAGGTTCGCGAAGCTGCCGCCCTGCCTGAGATACACCGACGGAATGACTTCGATATTGGCGACGTAGTCGAGGCTGCGAAAATTATCCGCGACCTTCTCGAGCAACTCGGCCTTCTTCGCCTCCGACAGCACCCCTTCTCCGGTCCGGTTCGTCCAAATCCCGGACGGTCCGCGCCGGCCGCCGGTCTGTTCCGGTACGAACGCAATGCCGACGTTGATCGGTAACCTGAGCACGGGCACCGATGGTTCGACCTTCGCCTGGTCCTGGTTCGGGTACAGGTAGTCGACCACGCTGCTGTTCAGCCGCGTCTGGTACCCGAGACAGCCCGCCAACGCCACGGCCACGATCGGGAGCATCAGCGCGCCCGCGTAAAGGTTTGGGAATTTCATGGCCCGACCCTCCTGTGATTGGAAACGATTTGCATGGTGTTTACCCCGACCGCTCGCTAGGCTAAAAGGTCCCGCCAAGGAAAAAGCCGATGCCGCCGGCGTCGACGCTATCGCCAGTGAACTCATAGTCCATCACCGTGTACCGTACTCCGATTGCGACGTTATCCCAAATCCGATATCCGTAGCGGACGAGCAGACCTTGGGCGTCGTCGAAGTCGATCTTCGCCGGCGCGAATCCCTCGATATCGTCGTCGTACTCGGGATTCAGGTGATAGCTGCCGCCAACGCCGACGCGGTGGGGACCGAAGTCGCGAAAATAAACGAGTTCCAGGACGAAGGCATCCGATTCGGCTTCGCCGTTCGAAGCCTCGATGAAGTCGAACAGGTAACCGAGCGAGAAGGTCAGCCCGACGTCGTCGAATCCGCCGATGAACTGTTGCCATCCCAGGGCGAACTTGAAGCCACCGCCGGCATCGAGATCTTCCAACGACGTACTGGCGAGGGTGTCGCCACCGCCCTCGAATCCGAACTCCGCGTAAATTTCCGCGCTGGCCTGGCCGGAGCTACTCAGAAAGCCAAGGAAAATCAGGGCCTTCATGATTCTCTTTGATCTCGGCCAGGAGATCGATTTTGAAACGAGTTTCATTGTATTCGGCTCGACTGTGCAAATTCTGCGCCTTTCCCGGCGGGAATCAAGCGCCAATCGTCGCCCTCGCTGGCCGGCTCCGGGGAAACCCGGTGGCATGTTTCGCACGGGTAGTAATTGACGCCTTCGATCCTGCTCGTCTGCCGTTACCGTTCGTCAGGTTTCGATTCAGGAAACGAATCTCGCGCTTTTTGTTTCGGGAATCAAGACGCTTGCAAGCAGTGTCCAATGGCGGTCCCGGGAGTACCGGTAAGCTGCCGAACGAGCTCTCTAGAGCACCCGAAGATGTTAATCGCGGCCCGGACCGCCTCAGCTGTTTCGCCTGAAATCCGAGCTTCGGCCGCGGTTGCAACCGTTGGGGTTTCGGTGGTGGTTAGCCAGTTTGATTCCTCGGATTCCTCGGGGTCGGACCACGATAACCATCTGATATACATCGATTTAACCGCAATTTCAGCCCTGTTTCGGCGCTTAGAAACGCCTTTTTACCGGCAAAATCGAGCCTCTAAGGGTCAGGTCAGCCTCGCGGGGTCACCCTGTCCGTTAAATCCCCCATTTCGCCGGTAAAATGCCCATTCTAAGCCTGAAAATTGGCCGAATTAGTAAAGTTTATCTTATTTATTCAACGAGTTATCGAGGTCCGACCCCTTTAAGGCACTCTCGGATCCGTGCTGCCGCCGCCCTGACTATTTCGGATCGCGGCTGGCGTTTTCCATGCCGGCCGGATGACGACGCCGCAGCTGGCCAGGTTCGACATCAGCGTGCCGACCAGCAGGTTGGTTGCCGGCGTGATCGGACAGCCGGCCGCGCGCATTGCCCGCGCGGTCCACGCATTGCAGGTATTGAACAGGTGATAGGTCTCGCGCGACAGGTAAAACCTGCCGCGGCCATAGAGCGACGGACCGAGCGGCTTGCCGCGACCAGACGCGTCGACCGCGTGGCTTGCCTCGAGATAGCGGACCAGGCGCTCGAAACCGGGCACCGACAGGTCGATTCGGATCACTTCGCTGCGTGGAAAGTAGCGCGTGACCGGGCCATTGAAAGCGACGACTTGTAACACACTTGCGGTCGGTAAAAGGCCGGCTTTGAGTAGATGACCAAAGTGCGGGCGCTTCGTCATATAGTAATCGCGGTCGCCCCAACCTACCTCGAGGTATTCGCCAGCCGGAAAGTCGAACGCCTGCGGCCAGACGCCGGGCGGGACGTCCGCCCGCCTGACGACGATCCCCGCATGCCAGCCGTGGCTGACGAAGTAAACCGACCTCGTCGGCTCGTCGGGCGCGGGCGGGAATAGACCCTCCGGCACCGACGCGCAGCCAAGCTGAAGCAGCGATGCGACGGCGACAACCAATGCAATACTCCAGGCTGGCATACTCGACCGATCCGAATCCGGTTGCAATCATGCCGAA
Organism: Gammaproteobacteria bacterium; assembly: GCA_041569645.1. Taxonomy (GTDB): domain Bacteria; phylum Pseudomonadota; class Gammaproteobacteria. Next base: position 18,112 of record JBFFXR010000032.1, on the reverse strand, counting down.
CCCTAGAGAAAGTGGGCGGGAAATGCCAGACGCAACCGTCCATTCGACTTGCGGACTCGCCCCTCGGCCCCGGGTTCGACGGGTACAATAGGGTGCCTGTCGCAATGTCCAAATCGTCGATGTTCTGGATTGTCTTGTTTGTCGTTACCGGACTGGCCGTGGTCGCATTGCTCGCCTGCATGGTCTGGATGCCGGGGCAGTCGTACCGGGGTCCGCTGGCGCCGCTCGATGGCGCCGACGTCGAGATGGCCGACCGGCTGCGCGGACATGTCGAGACGCTGTGTCGCCATCCCGCCGGGCGAAATCATGTCGAAAAGGATGGTCTCGCCGGCGCCCGGGATTACATTGCCGCGCAGTTCGAGGCGGCGGGTTACGAGGTCGAGTATCAGTTCTATCCCGTCGGCGACGACCAGTTTGCGAATATCGAGGTTACGCGCCGGGGCGGAACCCTGGCGGACGAAATCGTCGTCGTCGGCGCGCATTACGACGCCGTCATGGGCTCTCCCGGGGCGAACGACAACGGTTCGGGCGTTGCCGCGCTGCTCGAGCTCGCGAAACAATTCAGCGCGGCCGAGCCCGCGCGCACGATACGTTTCGTCGCCTTCGTCAACGAAGAGCCGCCGCACTTCTATTACGATACGATGGGCAGCGCGGTCTACGCGCGCGCCGCCGCCGCGCGGCGAGACAAGATCGTCGCCATGTTTTCACTCGAGACTATCGGTTACTTTCGCGACGAGGCGGGCAGCCAGCGATATCCGTTTCCGTTCAACCTTTTCTATCCCGATCGCGGCAATTTCGTCGGCTTCGTCGGCAACCTGCGCTCGCGCAAACTCGTCCGTCGCTCGCTCGGCGCTTTCAGGGCGCAGGCAAACTTTCCGTCGGAGGGCGTGGCCGCGCCGGCTTTTGTCCCCGGCGTCGACTGGTCCGATCACCGTTCCTTCTGGCAGCAAGGCTACCCCGCGCTGATGATCACCGATACCGCGCCCTATCGCTATCCGTACTATCACAGCGTTCAGGATACGCCCGACAAGGTCGAATACGACAAGATGGTACCTCTCGTCCGGGGCCTCGAGGCCATGCTCCGTCAATTGCTGACCGAAGCGGATCCTTCGTATTGACGTCGATAACGTCGCTCCAGTTTCGGCCGCATCGGCCGATACGGTCCGGGCATGCTTTACTACCGGCCGGTCCTGTCATGAATTCAGTTTCGCCGCTGCTGTCCGACGCTTCGCTGCAAGGCGGAATGCACGAATCCGTCACCACAACCCGCAATCTGGCCATCCATTACGCGATCGCGGCGATCCTGTTGGTGTTCTACGGCACCGAGGTCTGTCCGTTCATCGATTCGCTGTCGACGATAGAAGTCGCGATCGGATTTACCGTGGTGATGGGTCTCGCCTTCTTCGTGCGTATCTGGATCGTCGCCGGCTGGACGACGGATCGCGGTTACCTCGGGCGCCTCGTGCGCCTCGACTTCGCGGTCCTGGCCGGCGCCGCGGCGATCCTCGGCGGCTACAACATGATCGTTAACCAGTTTCCGCTCGGCAGCGGGGCCAAGGTCTTGCTCGGCATTCTCGGCATCGGCTTTTTCATCGTCATCGACACCGCGATCAGCGAAGCCACGCGGATCATGCAATTGCGCGACGCGCGCGGCGAGTCGATCGAGGCGAACGATTCCTTCGTGCCGCTGGTCGGGCGTTTCGTCGGCCTGATCACGCTCGGTGTCGTCGCGATGGCCATGATCCTGGTGCTGCTGATCTACAAGGATTTCGAATGGCTGCAGCAGCTGAGCGACGAAAACCGAGCCCGCGCGAGCGTCACAGTGCTGGCCGAAGTCGGGCTGGTCACGCTGGTTTTTCTCGGTTACCTGGTCAAGGTCATGACGAACTACGGTCGGCAATTGAACTGGCTGCTGCAGCGCGAACGCAACGTGCTCGCCGCGGTCGGCGAGGGCAAGTTCGACGCGCGCATTCCGGCGATCAGCCACGACGAACTCGGCGAAATCGCGCACCTGACCAACCGTATGATCGAGCAGCTCGAGGAACAGAACCGTGAAATCAGGTCGACCCAGGAAGTCACGATCCTGAGCCTTGCGTCGCTGGCCGAGACCCGCGATAACGAGACCGGCGCGCACATCGTCCGCACCCAGCATTACGTCCGCTTGCTCGCGCTCGAGATGCGCCGGCTGCCGGCCTACGCCGGCGAGTTGACCGACGATGTCGTCGAGCTGCTGTTCCAGTCGGCGCCGCTACACGACGTCGGCAAGGTCGGCATCCCGGATTCGATCCTGCTCAAGCCGGGCAAGTTGAACGACCAGGAGTTCGAGATCATGAAAACCCACGCGCGCCTCGGTGCCGAGGCGCTGCGCGCCGGCGAGCGCCAGTACGGCAGCAGCGGCTTCCTCGAGTACGCTTGCGAAATCGCCCAGTGGCATCACGAAAAGTGGGACGGGAGCGGCTACCCGGATGGCCTCACCGGCAGCGATATTCCACTTTCCGCGCGCTTGATGGCGTTGGCCGACGTTTACGATGCGCTGCGCTCGAAGCGCATCTACAAGGATGCGTTCAGCCACGAGAAAAGCCGGGCAATCATCGTCGACGGCAAGGGAAGCCATTTCGATCCCGATGTCGTCGACGCCTTCGTCGCGGTCGAAGACGATTTCGTCCGTATTGCCGACACCTACCAGGACAACGACGAAAACCCGCTCTGCGCGGGCGACGCCGGCTAAGCTGGCACTGTTATCCCGCGAATACGGCAGACCACGCGGTTCGAGTCAGCCCGGCTCGCCCTCGCCGCGCTCTCCCTTGCCCTTGCGCGAGAGTTTCTTCGAAATCGGCTCGAAGTAATGAGCGAACCGGTCGCCAATTCGGTGCAGGACATCGCCTCGACTCGCTTCCGCCTGGCCCTTGTCGGGAAACATCGGCGGCCGGCGCGCCTCGATCGCATCGATCGGGGCATTTCTCGTCAGGCTCATCGTCTGCCAGCGGCGCAGGAACTCGAGCCGTTTCTCGCGCTCGGGAATCTTGTCCGCGATTTCGTGCACGAGAGCGTCCGCCGACCGACCACCAGTGTTGTGCTTTTCGACGATGACCTTCGCCAGCGGGCCAACGAAAACTGCCAGCAGGGTCGTCATCGATTCGAGTTCCTCGTCGCTGGCCGGCGGGTGATTGCTCGTCGGCCGTTTCACCACACCCTTGTACTCGGTATAGTCCGGGGCCTGCTGGTTGTGCAGATTGGGCACCGCTCGCTTGATCGCTTTCATCAGCTCGGCGACCGATTGAAAGCGATTCGTGCGGTCGGGATCGAGCCCCTTGAGAAGCATTGGTATAAATGCGTTCGGATAGGTCACGGAGTAGTCGATCCGATTGCCCGGCGGCATCTCGGAGATATGCGGCAATTGCGAGCGCAGGCATTTCGTCGTGTCGGGCAGCATTTTCAGCAACTCGAGTAACAGCCGTGTCGCCGAGAACACGTCGGCGCGGTGATCGGCGCTCAGCCCGAAGCGAACCTCCGGCGCCATGTAACGCGGCGAGCCGATCAGCGAACCGATCATCGTCAGGTCGGAATGCTCGGATAGTCTCGCCATGCCGAAATCGGCGAGCTTGATCCGGTCGCCGTCGCGTGCGATCAGCACGTTGGCCGCCTTGACGTCGCGATGCACGATTCCCAGGCGGTGGGCGGCGTGCAGCCCGGCAAGCAGCCCCGATATGATGTTGAGCGTGCGTTTCAGGCTGATGCCCCGCCCCAGCCGCCGGCGTTGCTTGATCAGCCGCTGTACCGAGATCCCGTCGACATATTCCATCACGATGTAGGGCCGGTCTTCGTGTTGACCGTACTCGAGGATGGAGACGATGTTGGGATGCACGCATTTCGCCGCCGAAATCGCCTCGCGCTTGAAGCGCGCGAGCAGGCCGGCGCCGACCCTGCCGGTCAGCAGGTACGGGTGCAGCGCCTTGATCGCGACGCGTCGTTCGATGTCGGGGTCGTAGCCCTCGAACACGGCGCCGGTCGCGCCCTCGCCCAGCAAGGCCTTGACTTCGTATTTTCCGATATATGGAGGGAGCTCCCGCATGCGCGGGCCGGGGAGTTGCTCAATCGACACGTTTATGCCTCGCGTTTTGAAAGAAGTCCAGTTGCGGCGTTCTCTCGTTGGCGGATACGTAATGCTTCATGAATTCGCGCAGGATCTGCGATGCCGGAACGTCCTGCGCCTTGCAGGTCTCGATGAACTTCTTGTGCAATTCCGGCTCGATTCGAATGCGGAGGGCAGCGGTTTTCGACATGTGTCTACATTGGATACACAGACTTCGCGGCAGTATAAAGACTCGGGGCCGACGACTCAACCGGTTTTTGATCTGCGAACAATCAACTGTGTAAAGGCCCGCCTCTAGGCTGGCAAAACGCCGGACCGATCGTGTCCGGTGTCCGCGACGCAGGTCAGGCGTCACCGCGAAATCGCCTGCAATCCCGGAGATAAGGCAGTCGTTGCTGCGCCGCGGCAACGCGCGCCGGGTCGATCGACGCAACGACAAGCGCCTCGTCGGCGCCCGCCGACGTCTCGATGCTCCCGTCCGGCGCGACGATCTTGCTGCCGCCGAGATAATCGAGACCGTTTTCCTCGCCGGCGTGATTCGCGTAGGCCAACCAGACACCGTTTTCGAAGGCGCGCGCCGGCACCACCCGCTCGGCGACCACGCCCCACTGCGCGGCCAGCGCGGTCGGCACGAGCACGAGTTGCGCACCGGCGGCCGCGGCGGCGCGCACCGCTTCGGGAAACTCGACTTCGTAGCAGATCAGGATCTCGATTTCGATGCCGCGCCAGGTCAGCCGCGTCGGGCGATCGCCGGGTGTGAAACAGGCTTCCTCGAAGCCGCCCGGCGAATTGAGTTGCTTGCGATGGTTGGCGAGCAGCTCGCCGTCGGCCGAGACGAACGCGGCGGCATTGTAAATGCAGTCGTCGCCGCGCTCCGGGTAGCCGTAGACGATTGCGATATCGAGTGACTTCGCCAGTTCGGCAAGGCGCGCGAAGATCGCGCCTTCTGCCGGCTCGGCGCGGGCCGCGAGCTCGTCGGCGACGTTGTAACCCGAGGCGAACAGCTCGGGGCACAACACCAGATCGAGTGCCCGCTCCGAACCGTCGCGTTCGCCTTCGATCGCGTCGCGCAGTCGCGCGAGGCGCGCGTCGAGCGACAGGCCGCCGGCGGCGCATTGAAAGATCCCGATGTGCATGCTGCTACCCGTTTCGTGGTTCGGCGGTATTCCAGCCGGCGACTAATCGAACACGATCACGTTGCGCAGCGCGTCGCCCCGGCGGACCGAATCGATCGCGGCGTTGATCTCCTCGAGCGGGTAGCGCTCCGAAATCAGCTCGTCGAGCTTCAGGCGGCCCTGCTGGTAGAGATCGACCAGCCCGGGCATGTCGATCTGCAGGCGCGTCGAGCCCATTTTGCTGCCGATCAATTTCTTGCCGCTGTCGGCGATGTTGACCGCCTCGAACGCGGCCATCGCGCCCGACGGCGGCATGCCGACGATGCAGATCGTGCCGCCGCGGCGGGCGAAGTCGACCGACTGCTCGATCGCCGCGGTGCTGCCGACGGTGACGAACACGTAGTCCGCGCCGCGCCCGCCGGTCAGCGACTGGATCTTGCCGAGCGCATTTTCGTTCGCGGTGTTGATGGTGTGGGTCGCACCGAAGGATCGCGCGGCTTCGAGTTTGCCGTCGGCAAGATCGAGCGCGACGATCGTCTTCGCGCCGGCCAGCGCCGCGCCCTGCACGCTGTTCAGACCGACGCCACCGGTGCCGACCACGACCACGCTGCTGCCCGGCGCGACCTTCGCCGTGTTGACTACCGCGCCGAGTCCGGTGATCACGCCGCAGGCGAGCAGCGACGCGCTGTCGAGCGGCACCGAGTCCGGAATCACGACGACCTGCGACGCGTCGACCACGACCTGCTCGGCGAACGCGCCGGTGCGCAAGCCGTGGACGATTTTTTCGCCGCCGTCACCGTGCAGCGGGCTGCTGAAATCGAGCGGAAAGCGGGTTTCGCAAATATGCGGATCGCCCTGTGCGCAGAAAAAGCAGTGGCCGCAGGAGCGGATCAACGTGACGACGACGTGATCGCCCGGCTTGACCAGCGACACGCCCGGGCCGACCCGCTCGACGATGCCGGAAGCCTCGTGGCCGTAAACCGCCGGCAGCTCACCGCCCCAGCCGCCGTCCATGTAGATGATGTCGCTGTGGCAGATCGCGCAGGCGGCGATCTTGACCCGAACCTCGCCGGTCTTCGGCTCGTCGAGCGCGAGATTTTCGATCACCAGTGGTTTGCCGTGCTCGCGGCAGACGGCTGCTTTCATGTTGGCTGCCTCCTCGATAGTGCCCGAGGCACTTCGGTTTTATCGGCGCGAAGTGTAAACCCAATCGCGAATCGACCGGAAGCGAATATTGAATCTCGCGCGGCACGAGGGTATTTCCCGGATTGCGGGCGAAATCAGCTTCTCGTTCGGAATTGCAATTCCGGTTCGAGCCTCGGCAGGTCGTCGTGCAATAACCTGACATCCGGCGAAAAAAGGTCGTAGTTCGACAGGTCGGGCAGGGCGACCATTCGAATTTGCTTGATCTCGGGTGATGCCGGGTTGATCTTGCCGGAGGCGAGATCGGCCCGCAGCGCATCGAATCCGCGCGCCGGCCGACAAAGGTAGTAAAAATCCAGCCGGTATGGCCCGGGCTCTTCCTCGATGTAGGGTACCGCATCGACGCGCAGCATTCGGGTGACCTCGATTTCGATGCCGAGTTCCTCGGCCACTTCGCGACGCAATGCGGCCTCGATCACGTCATCCGGCGATGCCGCTTGTCCCGGCGCAGAGGGATCGCCGTCGATCGAATCGAGCGCGCCGCCGGGCAGACCCCAGGCGCCCTTGCGACGATAGCTGTGCTCGACGATCAGCACCTCGGCAGGTTGGCTCGCGTCGTCGATCATTACCGCAACCGCTCCAACCAGCCAGTTTCGTGCCATCTGCCCTTTCAGAAATCCCGCCAGTCTCGGCGGAAAACTGCGCCACAGCGACAGCGCCAGCGAGTGAAGCCACGGACGTTTTCCGATGAAATGGGCAATCCGGGAAAGCATGCGAATAAATGCCAGGTGATTGTAGAGGGCGGGATTGCTACTGCATCGCCGCGTCGCTGTCCCTTGGCGGCGGCGCGGCGATCGGCCGGCCGTGATGTTCGGCGTAATGCTGGCCGAGGCTCTTGGTTTCCTCGCCGCGCACCACGCGAATCGTGCGCTGGAACATCAGGTTGGTCGGAATCTGGAATTCGTTGGCGACGCCGTCGTCATCCTCGTAGGCCAGCGAGACGTAGATCAGGTTGATGCCGGTGACCTTGCCGGCGGCGACGATGTTGTTTTCGTTCTCGCGCATCTCGATCCAGTCGCCGATTCGAAACGGCTGAAACAGATAGAGCAGCAGCGAGCACAAGCCGTTGCTGAGCACGCTCCAGTAAGCGAAGAACGCAACCGCCGCGACCAGCGCGAAGGCCGACAGGCTGGCGAGCACCTCGCCCGCGCTGAAACCGAACACGCGCATCAGAACGACGACCGCGACCAGCACGATCAGCCACTGGCCGACCGAGACGACCACCGGCTGATAATCGTCCGAAATTCGCGCACCGAGCCAGCTGGACGACACCAGCCGGGGGAAGAAATACCAGCAGATCGACGCGATCGCCAGCGTTGCCGCTACCAGTAACAGCCAGTACACGAGGCCACTCCGCAGAACCGAAAACCCTATTATGCCCGAGATAAGGCGCCGAGTAAGTCGATGCGGGCGACGCACCGCGATTTAGCCGAAACAATCGTCGCAGGCTCGCTCCCGACTCCGCAGGCCACTGGTCAGGTTTTCTCGGCGAAGCCGCGAATCGTCGGGCGCACGATCGGCAACGCCTTGCGCATGCTTTCGCGGCTGATTTCCCTGATCTCGAAGCCCGCCGAGCCAATTGCCGCCTCGGTTTCCCGATTCAGGTGACAGTTGCCCATCAGGGTCTTCCACAGCGGGTTGATCCGGTTTTGCCAGCGTCTCCTCGACGTGCCGTCGGCGGCGGCGACATGCTCGAGGAAAACGAAACGTCCACCGGGTTTCAATACCCGGTTTATTTCGTCGAGCGTGGTTTCGAGGTTCGCCACCGAACAGCAAACCAGCGACGCGACGACGCAATCCAGCGATTCGTCCTCGGCGCCAATCTCCTCGGCGCTGCCGGCGACGACCCGAATCTCGTCGCGGCCGCGATCCACAACGTTTCGTTGCAAAATCCGGCGCATGTGCCGGTCGGGTTCGGTCAGCACGAGGCGGGTAACGGCGGCGGGGTAATGCTCGATGCTGGCACCGGTTCCGGCACCGATTTCGAGCACCTCGCCGTAGACATGCTGCAATAGTTCCGCGCGCCAGTCGCGGAGGCAGGCTTGCTCCGCTTTCGCCATGAAACGATCGTAGAAACAGGCAGTCAGGAATGACATGTATTCTCCGGTGGTCGGGCGACAGTCGACTCCAGCGCGTCCGTTCGGCAATCAATACCGCATCCGCCCGGCGGTGTCGAGCCTGCCGCCACGACGCTTCAGGCGGCCTTCGGCGGTCGCAGCGACACGCTACCTCCCGCGTATTCCCGCCGCGGCGGCGGTAAATGGGTGTTTATATTTCCGATCCGTAGGGACATACTATCTCCCCCGCAAAAAAATAGTTAATCAAGGGAGGTGAGCCAATGAAATCAATCGACCCCGGCAGGACGCTACTCGGAGGCACGACCGGCGGCTGGTTACTGGTCGCGACGCTGATTGGCGCCGGGCCCGCGCTGGCCGCCGATCCAATGGCCAACGCTTGCCCGGTGGATGGCTGCGAAGTCAAGATCGTCGGCGTGAAGCAGTCCGGTAGCGAGCTCGCGTTGACCTTCGAGGCCAACTTCAAACCCGATGTTTCGAAAAACCACCTGCACGTCTGGTGGGGCGAAAATTTCGATGTCAAGCAGGTTGGCCGGAACGCCAAGGCGTTCGGCGTGGAGAAAGGCAAATGGCACCGGCACGACGACTATCCGAACTACACGACCACCGGCGCCGCATCGACGAGTATCCGCGAGGATGCCGCCACGATCTGCGTTACCGCGGCCGATCGCGATCATAACGTCCTCGACGCCGGCCTGTATCACTGCGTGGATGCCAGCAGCCACCTGTGATGACTCGACGCGTGCATGAAGCTGCCAACCTACGTCGGTCGCTACGAGGTTCGCGATGAAATAGGGCGAGGCGGTTTCGCGACCGTCGTTCGCGCCTGGGACGAGGAGCTCGAATCGTTCGTCGCGGTCAAGATTCTGCACCGCCTGCTGTCCGACGACGAGGAGATCAGGCAGCGCTTTCTCGACGAGGCGCGCCTGCTTCGGCGCATCCGTTCGCCGCACGTGGTCACGGTCCACGACGTCGGGCGGCTCGACGACGGCCGCCCCTACTTCGTCATGGATTATGCCGACCGGGGTACGCTCGAGCCGCGCCTGGAGGCGTTTCGCGGATCCAACGGTTCCGGACCGCAGGGCATCCTGGCGCTGGTCGATGCCCTCTCCGACAGCCTGAACGCGCTGCACGAGGCCGGCGTGGTCCACCGCGACGTCAAGCCGGCCAACATCCTGTTCCAGCTCGCCCGGCGCGGCGTGACCGAGTCCGGCGAAGCGGATCCTTCAGGCGTGTCCCGGATAACGCTGGTCAGCGCCAACGAGCGCATTCTGCTCGGCGATCTCGGCATCGCCAAGGATCTTGCCCGGCGTGGCAGCGATGCGACCGTGGTCGGCGGCACACCGCGCTACCAGGCACCCGAGCAAAGCAATCCCGACGTCGAGATCACGCCGGCCGCCGACATCTACGCGGCCACCGCGATGCTCTGGCACCTCGTTGCCGGCAATCCGCCGCCGTCGGCCGAGTCGTCGCAACGCGAATTCGATCAATTGCCGTCGGCCTGGCGCGACGTGTTCGAACAGGGAATGGCGCCCGAACCGGAGGATCGCTTCGCCGACATCCGCGCCTGGCGCGCCGCCATCCAGGATACCTTCGCCCGCGAGAGCCCGGCGACGCAAAGCGAAATCACGACCCAGGCGGCGCCGGTGACGGTCGCCTGCCCGTACAAGGGCCTGGCCGCTTACCAGCCGGAAGACGCGGAATTCTTTTTCGGCCGCGAAGCGCTGATCGACGAACTCGTGCGCCGGCTGCAGCAGCACCGGGTCCTGACCATCGGCGGCGCGTCCGGCAGCGGCAAGTCGTCGCTGCTGCGCGCCGGCCTGATCCCGGCGATCCAGGCGGGTGCGCTGTCCGGTCGCGAGAACTGGCAAACGGCGCTGTTCACGCCCGGGCGCGACCCGATGGCCGAGCTCTACTTCCAGGCTACCGGCACGCCCTCGCGCGGCGGGCTGACCGTATCCTTCGATGACTTCGTCGCGCGGCCGACGATGGCGCGCCACCTCGGCTGGAAGGACGGGGCCGAGCATCCGCTGGTGCTGTGCATCGATCAGTTCGAGGAATTGTTCACGCTGGCGAATGCGACGCAACGCGACCAGTTCATCAGCGCTATCTCGGCGATGACCGACCCGGCGGACAGCAAGATACGGATCGTCATCGCGGTACGCGCCGATTTCTACGGGCACTGCGCGCATGTCCCGTGGCTGGCCGAGCACATCACCCACAACCAGGTGCTGGTCGGCCCGATGACCGACCCGGAGCTGCGCCGCGCAATCACCGAGCCGGCGCGACGGATCGGGCTTTACGTCGAAAACGCCCTCGTCGATGCCATCATCGACGAGGCCGGCTACGAGGCGGGTTCACTGCCGCTGGTGGCCCACGCACTGGTCGAAACCTGGCTGCGCCGCCGCGGCAACGTGTTGACGCTGGACGGTTTTCACGCCGCCGGCGGCGTCGCCGGGGCGATCAGCCAGACGGCCGAGGCGACCTTCGAGCAGCGCTTCGACGACGCCGAGCGCGCGGCAACGCGCCGCCTGTTTCTGCGCCTGGTAACGCCGGGCCAACACGCTTCCGACACGCGCCGGGTCATCGCCCGCAGCGACATCGAGCAAGATTCCCAGCCGGAGCTCATGAGCCGCGCGGTCGGATGCCTGACCGAGGCGCGGTTGCTGACCGTCGACGACGAGACCATCCAGATCGCGCACGAGGCGCTGCTGCGGACCTGGCCGAGATTGCGCGGCTGGATCGAGGAATCGCGCGACGATTTACGCATGCGTCAACGCATCAGCCACGCGGCGGCCGAATGGGATTCCGGCAAACGCGACTCGGACCTGCTCTACCGCGGCACGCCATTGCTGGCGGCCCTCGAATGGGCGGACAAGAATCCCGATCAGCTGGATGCCCTCGGCCGCGCCTTTCTCGATGCATCCGCCGAGGACCGCGCGCGAGTCGAGGCGCAGGCCGCGGAACGCGAACGCAAGACGCGCCGGCTTCGCCGCATCGCGGTTACTGGCTTGTCGCTGCTCGCGCTGGGCACTACGCTGGCGTCGGTGGTCGCCTATCTCGAATTCCGCGAGGCGCAGATCAACGAGCGGCGAGCCGAAGCGGCGACCGCCGATGCGCGCAACCGCTTCGCCGGAGCCCTCGGCGCGGTCGCCCACGAACTCGCCGACCAGGATCCGCTGCTCGCCATCGCGCTCGGCGCCGAGGCTGTTGCGCGCGCGGAGACCGCGCCGCCTTACGATGCCCGCGTCGCAATGATCGAAGCGCGGCGCGTTCTCGCGCAGGGCGGTCCGGTCGTCATCGGCAGCCCGATTGCCGGCGGCGATTCGGTCGCTATTGCGTTGAGCCCGGACGGATCGCGGCTCGCCACCGGGCTGCGTGACGGCACCGTCGAGCTGATCGACACCGCGACCGGGCAGCGGATCGGGCCCGGACTGCGGGGTCACACCGGCGGCATCTGGGACCTGGATTTCGGACCCAACGGCCGTTGGCTGGCGTCGGCCGGCGCCGACGGCAGCATCCGCCTGTGGGACGTCGCCAGCGGCCAGTCGACCAAGCTCGGCGAAATCGACGACGTGGTCATGGCGCTGTGTTTCAGTCCGAGCGGCGCCACGCTCGCCTCGGCCAACGGCGACGGCACCGTGCGGCTGTGGGATGTCGCGCGCGGGATTCCGCTCGGCGAACCGCTCGCCCGGCGCACGCTCGCTTTCAAGGTCGTCGAGTTTACGCCCGACGGGCGCGGCGTAATCGCCGGCTACAACGACGGCACCATCTACGGCTGGGAGCTACCGTCGCGCGACCCGCTTTTCGCGCCGATCCGAGATCCCAATACGAGTCACCTGCTGAAACTCGTGTTCAGCCCCGACGGCAACCGGATGGCGGCGATCAGCACCGACGGCGCGGCGATCGTGCTCGATTATCCCCACGGGAAATCGCTCGAATCGGTCTTCGGCGCCGACAGCTCGATCGGCGCGATCGAATTCGCGGCGGACAATCGCACGCTGATCGGTGGCGACGCCGACGGTTCGGTGCGCCTGTGGGACCTCGACTCCCGGCAGCTGATCGGCAAAAGCGCGTCGGGGCACAGCCAGGCGATCGTCGATTCCGGGCTGAGTCGCGACGGGCGCCTGCTTGCGACCCTGGGCCGCGACCAGGTAATCCGCCTGTGGCGTCCGGGCGGGGACGATACGGTTCAAGCCGGACGCCAGGTCGCCGGCGGCAAGGCCCGGGGGGTCGCAATCGACCGCCAGGGCCGACTGCTTGCGACGGGCAACGACAGTGGCGCGGTGCAGCTGTGGGAGCTCGGCCGCGAGATCGAACCGATCCGGCTCGAGGGTCACTGGAATCAGGTGTGGGCGCTGGCCTTTTCGCCCGTGGCGCCACTGCTGGCTTCGGCCGACCGCGATGGCCAGATACGGCTATGGGATGCCGCCACCGGCGCCCTGCGCTGGGCAAATATGACCGGTCACGGTGCGATCTGGTCGCTCGAATTTACCCCCGACGGGCGCGAGCTCATGAGCGCCAGCGATACCCGAGTCGGCTTCTGGGACGTCGAGTCCGGCGCTGCGCTTAGCGCCCTGCCGCATACCGGCGGGGCGATCACGCGCGCCGCATTGTCGCCCGACGGCGAGTCGGTCGCGGTGGTTGCGGTCGATGGCAAGCTGCGGCTGATTGACCGTTCCGAAGCCGTCCTCGTCAACGAGATCGCCGCCGACGACAATTTGCTGTGGAGCGTGGCATTCAGTCCCGACGGCCGGCGCCTGGCCACGGCTTCCAGCGACGAAGTCGTCGGCCTGTGGGACGTCGCCAGCGGCGACCCGCTGGCGGCGTTTGCCGGCCACACGGGCGGCGCGACCGACGTTGCGTTCCTCGCCGATGGCGTCACCCTGGTGGCGGTCGATCGTGCCGGCGAGTTGCACTACTGGGATATCGACAGCGGCCGTCGGCTCGCCGAAGCCTGGCCGGCACACACCGGCGCGAGCTGGCGCATTGCGCTGCATCCGGATGGCATGCAATTCGCCACGTCGGGTGACGACGGCCGCGTCGAAATCCACGACGAGCTCAGTATCCGCCGGGCCTGCCAGATCGGCGGTCCGGCGTTCGACGCGACCCGGCGCCGGCAATACCTCGGCGATACCGAAGGCTCGGTGGCCTGCGATCGGCAACCCTAGCCCGATGCGGCGGATACGGGGCCCCGTACGGTCACCTCGTAGTCGATAATCTCGGCATCCGCCGCCGCCGGCGGCATCCCCGGGCAAATGACGCCGGATCCCGTCAACAGCACGGTTTCGCGCTTGAGCAGAATTTCATAGTCCGGTTGCAGGGCCACGTAGGTACCCGAGGAACTGCTATCCGCGAGCTCGACCTTGCCGCGATGCACGCGGACCCTGGCGTGTTCGCGCGAAATCCACGGTCGCTCGATAACGATATCGTTGCTACCGGCGCGACCGATCGACAGGGACTTGCGCTCGGCGCAGGCGAAAGCCTGGCCGCGATAGCTCAGCCGCAGTGCCACGATCGGCTGCTCGCGTGCGACCGCGCGGGCATCGGTTGTCCGCGCGCTGCCGGCGATGACGGTTCGCAAGGACGTTGGCTCCTCGCGCAGCGTAAAGACCCTGGTCGGAGTGTTCTTGCCCTTGAAGGTAATCGTATCGAGCGGCTGCAGCCGACCTTGCTCGGTTTCCGCCAATTGCCCGAACAGGCTGCCGTCGACGAGTAGCTCACCCGGCTTCGCCATCGCCGCGAGGCGCGCCGCGGTGTTGACTCCGTCGCCGAAGATATCGTCGCGCGCGCGGATGACCGCGGCGAAGCTCGCGCCGACGTGGATAGCCAGCGATGGTCCCGTCAATTGTTGCGACAACATGCAACGGGCTGCTGCGAATGCGTCGCTTGCCTCGGCGAAAATCGCCAGCACGTCGTCGCCCTTGGATCGAATGAAGGTGCCGCCTTCGCGCTCGACAATGGCCTTCAGGTTATCGAGGCAAATACCGACCAGGCGTAAGGCTTCGGCATTGCCGACCTCCCCGTACAGCGCGCTACTGCCGCTGATGTCCGCCATCAGGATGGCGACTTCCGTAGCGTTGTCTGCCATGGCCTTGCCCGAGCGAAGGTCGTCGGACAAGTCTACCGTTTTATCGACGTCAAGTAATCCGCGGCAATCGAAGAATCGCCTCGGAGTCGTTTCAGAAACCGCCTGGCCACCGAATTCCGACGGGCCGTCGATGCCGCCGCCGAGCCGGCCCGGCTCCGGGATTTACGCCTAGAGATTGGCGCGCAGCGTTTTCAGCATGCGCACGAATCGCTCGATCACGGAATGCTCCTTCAGATCGCGAAACTCGCCGGCGTCGAAAAAGGCCCCGTAGCAAATCGGGCAGGATTCGAAGCGAATATGCGACTGATCCTTGTCGACCATCGGTATCATCGGTTCCGCGCACACCGGGCAATCGATGTCGCGCTGTTTCGAATATTCCTCGCCAACCTGCGCGTCGCCGATATCGATCTCCTCCGAGCCCTCGATTTTCAGCAAGTCCTCCTTCTCCAGCATATCGAACCACAGCCCGCGGCAATTGACGCAGCGCTCGATTTCGATCTCCTGGAACTTGATGGTCTCGAGTTCCGATTCGCACTTGGGGCATTTCATCATTGTCTCCGGGGTAGGCTCGAATAATATCGCCGATTATCCTCGCACGGATTGCCGGAGTGAAGCGAAGAAATCGAATCCCACCAAACCCTGAGCGGAGCGATCGATTTCCGATCCGGATGCCTCGCAATTTCGGGGATAAACAGATTTCCGCGTCGGATTCGTGTATGATGGCCACTTCAGTTCGGCGAACACCCACCCGCGCCGGCAGTAATACGGTCATCTACCAGATTCCTATCGCAATTCAGACAAATACGAACCGCAGCACACAGACACGCATGCCGGCGTCGGGCAACGCTCGCCGCTTCGCACCAGCAAGGCTCTCATGACGAAATCCGCTACCGCACCAGATGCAAACGACGAGCTGGAACAACGGCACTTCACCGTCACCAGCGTCAAGAAAACCACCCCGCCCGCCGGGGCTTCCGGCGACAAGTGGTATCAGTACGTAATCGGGCGCGGTGAATCGGCGATCACGGGCAAGCGCGCCGGCACGCTGGCCTCGGTCAAGCGGCACGCCGAGGAATTCGCCGACAATCTCAATCGCCGCGCGTCGCTCGGCTACTCGCCCTACGCCGCGCGCCGCCAGCAAAAATAGGCCTCGCCGGGCGGCCGGCGCCGCAGCGATGACGCGCAATCGGATCGACTGCTCCCGACTTCCCGGCCGGCCCGACGTCAAAGCTTGGATCTGCTGACCCAAGGTCTGCTCGGCGGCGCTACGGCGCTGTCGCTCGCGGACCGCAAGCATTCAGGTCCCGCGGCGGGCACTGGCTTCGTCGCCGCGATGCTGGCCGACGCCGATATCCTGATCCGCTCCGGCGACGATCCGCTGTTGAACGTCGAGTTTCATCGGCATTTCACCCACTCGCTGGTTTTCATTCCGCTCGGTGCCCTGATCGCCGCCGCGATCCTGTACCCGCTGCTGCGCGCGCGACTCGAATTCAAATGGATTTACCTCTACGCGCTGCTCGGTTACGCGACCGCCGGCCTGCTCGACGCGTGCACCAGCTACGGCACGCAACTGCTGTGGCCGTTCAGCGACGCGCGAATATCGTGGAGCGTCATCGCGATCGTCGACCCGGTGTTTACTCTGGCACTGCTGATCGGCCTGATTGTCGGCCTGCGGCGGGCCCAAGCGGCTCCCGCGCGCGTCGCGCTCGGACTCGCCGGCGCTTACCTGCTGATCGGCGCCTGGCAGCACCACCAGGCGCTGGAGGCCGCGCGCGAGCTCGCCGCGAGCCGCGGGCACGCGGCCGAGCGTATCCTCGTCAAGCCGACGCTCGCGAACCTGGTGTTATGGCGCTCGGTGTACGAAAGCGGCGACCGGTTTCATGTCGATGCGATTCGGATTGCCCCGGGACCCGCACGGGTTTATCCGGGCGGCTCGGCGCGCCGCTTTTCGCGCGAACGCGATCGCCCCGACCTGCCGGCTAACAGCACGCTGGCCCGCGACATCGAGCGTTTCGCGCGTCTGGCCGACGGTTTCGTCGTCGCCGATCCCGGCCGCGACCGCGTGCTGACCGACGTGCGCTACTCGATGCTGCCGACGACGCTCGCGCCATTGTGGGGTCTCGACCTGAACGTCGCCTCGCCGGCGCAACACGCCAACTTCGTCAACTACCGCGACCGCCCGGACGAGCTCGGCGAACTGTTCGTCGCAATGCTCCTCGGCCGCGACTTGCCGCGCTGACGCCGGCAGAATTTCACTGCGGATTGACAGACGGGATTTGTGTGTCATGCTCCCTGTGTCGGTAACAACTTAAAGGAGGTGATCTAGTGTCTACAGAGATATTGGCGAAAGGTTATACGTTGGGAGGAACCGAGGCCTGAACTCGCGCCGAAAGGCTTGATGCGATCGATCGGGCCCGGTCCGACCGGTGAAGATTGTAAAGCCTTTCTCCCAATCGACTTTGGGGGCCGCCGGAATCCGGCGGCCCTTTTCACTGGACGGCGATTCGCCGCTCGAAATCCGTTAAATTTGCCAAACCCGTCAAGCATTGCCGCGATCCGAACGGCTAGGATCAGATTTCGCGGTATTTTCCAGGTGCCTCATGACACGGAGTTTTCATCCCGACCAACCGACGCCGACACGTTCGACGCCAATCGAACGGGAAACGGCGACCAGCCTCGTGACGTCGCCTGTCGACAGCGACGAAGCGGCGCACGACTCGCCCTTCGAGCGGCGCGAGCCGAGCGAACGGCGCAGCCGCGGTTGGCGTTCGTTTCTCTACGGTAATTTTCGCCCGCGGCGCCGCGACAGCCGGCGCGAGGATGACCAGCACCATTTCCTGTTCGACTGGCACGAGCCGCGCGTCCTCTATCTCGCGCTCGGCGTGCTGCTACTCAGTTGTATCGACGCGTTGTTCACGCTCAACCTGATCAACATCGGTGCCTCCGAGGCCAACGTGTTCATGGCATCGATGCTCGCCGGCGGTGTCGATCAGTTCGTCGTCAGCAAGATCTGGATCACGTCGTTGTCGGTGATCGTGCTGGTCGTGGTCGCGCGGCGCCGTTTCCTCCGCGTCTTCAACGTCGAGCACCTGCTGCAATTTTTCTGCGCCGCGTATTTCCTGGTGATCTGTTACGAGATCTACCTGTTCGCATTCGTCTTCAAACTGAAGATTTTCTAGGCCCCCCAAAAAAAAAGAAGGGCCGAGATCGGCCCCTCCGTCTTCGAGTTCGAAATCCCGTCCTACGGCTTGGCCGTGACAACCAGGTCGACGCGACGATTGATCGCGCGGCCTTCGGTGGTTTCGTTGCTCGCAATCGGCCGTGACTCGCCATAGCCGATGAAGCCGATCTTGTAGCCACCGGCTAGCGACGCGAGATAGTTCGCGACCGACACCGCGCGGTCGGTGGAAAGCTTCTCGTTGAGTTCGCTCGCGCCTACCGAATCGGTATGACCCTCGACGGCGACGAGCTCGGCGCCGAGCGCACGGATGATTTCGTCGACCTTGGCCAGCAGCGGCCTCGAATTGGCCGGGAT
>JBFFXR010000031.1:0-22013 GCA_041569645.1 Gammaproteobacteria bacterium | reverse complement strand
GCGACGCCGTCATCGCCGGCTGCATTTCGGTTCGCTACCGGAACACGTTTTACATGCTGATGGAGGGCGTCAACAGCACGGCCTCGTTTTCCGGCCTGGGCTCCTACTTACATTTTCACTGCATGGCACATGCCTTCGACGAAGGCTGTGATCGAATCGATACCGGCATCGGCGACTGCGGATGGAAGGAACGCTGGGGGCTCACCCCGTTACCGCAGTACCTGTTCGAAATTCCCGCATAACAATCATCGGAACCGAATCGCATGGAAAAGAGAAATTACCTGTTCGTATCATCGGATGCACTGCATATCGATTGCGCCCGGCGGGTGGTCGCCGAGGGTCACGAAGTCCGCTACTTCATCGACAACGCCGACGACAACGATATCGGCGACGGCTTCGTGCCGAAGGTCCTCGACTGGGAGCCGCACGTCGACTGGGCGGACGTCATCATTTTCGACGATGTCCTGGGCCAGGGGGAACTGGCGCAGGATCTGAGGAACCGGGGCAAGCTCGCCATCGGCGGCACGCCCTACACCGATCGTCTCGAAGACGACCGCTCCTTCGGCCAGAGCGAACTGAAAAAATTCGGCGTCAATATCCTCAATTACCGGGAATTCGATGACTTCGACGAGGCGATCGGATTCGTCAGGGCCAACCCGCGTAAATATGTCATCAAACCGAGCGGCGAAGCGCAGAATATCAAGCGCCTGCTGTTCGTCGGCGAAGAAGACGACGGCAGCGACGTGGTTCGGGTGCTCGAGGCTTACAAGCAGGTCTGGTCCGACACGATCAAGGTATTCCAGCTGCAAAACCGGGTAACCGGCGTGGAAGTCGCGGTCGGGGCATTTTTCAACGGTTCCCGCTTCCTCCATCCGGTCAACATCAACTTCGAACACAAAAAGCTGTTCCCGGGAAATATCGGCCCCGCAACCGGCGAGATGGGTACTTCGATGTTCTGGAGCAAACCGAACCGGCTGTACAGCGCGACCCTGGAGAAGATGGAAGACGTGCTGGCCGAAGAGGGCTACGTCGGTTACATCGATCTCAACTGTATCGTCAACGGCCAGGGAATCTACCCGCTCGAATTTACCGCCCGCTTCGGCTACCCGACGATACAAATCCAGTCGGATGGCCTGGCCATGCCGCTGGCCGATTTTTTTTATGCGATGGCGTCCGGATCGAACGAAGAGATCAAGGTCAAAAAAGGTTTCCAGGTCGGCGTTCGCGTGGTGGTTCCTCCCTACCCTTTCAGGGACAAAAAAACTTTCGATTCGTATTCGAAAGACGCAACCATCGTGTTCAAGCGACCACCGAACGATGGCATCCATATCGAAGACGTCAAGATGGTGAACGGCGAGTGGCTCGTCGCCGGATCGACCGGCGTTGCTCTCGTGGTGGCCGGCACGGGCCTGACCATGCGAGACGCGCAGCGCCAGGCCTACGCGAGAATCCAGAACATCCTGATTCCAAACATGTACTACCGCAAGGATATCGGCGACCGCTGGTACGAGGATTGCGATCGCCTGCACAGCTGGGGCTACCTGCGGGAAAACTGACCTTGCCGGCCGATCCGGCGCCGATCGCGATGCACATTGATAATCGCCAAAATCGCCACCATGTCCGAAATTCATGCCGGGCGGCGCGGCGCGCGGCTTCGCGCGGCGAGGAGCGTGCAACGCCCGCACCCGGTCACAACGGAGAACGGAAACGAAACTGCTGCAAATTTGCCGCGCGACCGCGCTGGCGGCCATGCTACTGATTCCCGCTCTCGCCGGTGCCCATCACGGCTGGAGCTGGACCACCGGCGGCAACATCCAGCTGACCGGCATCATCGTCGAGACCAACCTCGGCTATCCACACGGCACGCTGGTGATCGATGCCGATGGCGAGCGTTGGACGGTCGAAGTCGGCCAGCCCTGACGCAACAAGCGCGCCGGGTTGAAGGACGGCGATCTCGCGCCCGGCACCGAGATCAAGATCGAAGGCGAGCCGTCCGCCAAGATCGAGGACCGGCTGCTCAAGGTCGAGCGGCTGTGGCTCGGCAAGACAAAATACGAGCTCTATCCAGGCCGAAGCTGAGCCTGCATGGAAGCCGTCGCCTCGGCCGTCGAGGGGCTCGCGCTGGCGGAGTGGCTGCGCTTTTCGCGCTGGGGCTATGCCACGGTCAATGCGGTGCACGTCTTCGGCATCGCTTTGCTGGTCGGCGCGATCGTGCCGCTGGACCTGCGCCTGCTCGGATTCTGGTCGTCGATCGAGCTGGACCCGCTCTATCGCATTCTTTCGCGCGTCGCCGCGACCGGCCTGGCCGTCGCGATCGCGAGCGGGCTGCTGCTATTCGCCGTACGCGCCAGCGAGTACGCCGCGCTCGACTTGTTCCTCACCAAGATTACGCTGGTCGGCGCTGGCGCTATTTTCGCCGTGACTGTGCATTTGGCCGTCGATCTGCCGCGCCTCGCGCTCGCCCGGCGGCGCCTCGTCGGCGCGATCTCGCTGCTGCTGTGGCCGACTGTGCTCGTTTGCGGGCGCTTGCTCGCATTCGTCGAGGCCTGACCGGGATTAGGTGACAGTTAGCCAGAATCTACGCTACAAAAAGCACGATTCTACCGCTCGCAATTGGTCGTCGAAGTTCGACGGCGCCTGCAACCAGCGGTATCGTATCAGGCTACTTTCCGGATTTCGGTTGTATTTAACGTCGAATATTGACTATTTTACCGACTCGAACCAACAACGATATCGGAAAAATCACGCGCACAGGCGCCAATTTGGCGCGAACCGCTCGAATCCCCATCGCGGCAGATGCGGCGGGATTCGATCGCGATCGATGCCCGCGGATTGGTCTCGAGTCCGGCACCTCGAACCCGTTCAATCGGCAAATTTCGCACACCGCGCAATCGTACGTATCATGGCGGCAAAACGACGCCGTCTTCGGGAGGCCAACCGTGAACGGAAATTTCACACCATTCGCAATGCTGCCCACGACATCCGTCCGCGGAAGTGATTCGGTGCCGCGCGCCGGGCGGGTGAGTTACGGGAGCCGACATCATGCTGGCTAAGGGCGCGATGTTTTCCAGCCTCGCCAACGCCTGGTACCCGGTGGCGATCTCGCGGCAGCTCAAACCCGGCCAGCACCGGGCGATCCGCCTGTTCGACACCCAATGGCTGCTGTTCCGGACGCGCTCCGGTCGCGCCGGAGTAACTTCCCGATACTGTTGCCACCTGGGCACCGACCTGGCCAACGGTTGCGTTATCGGCGAAGACATCGAGTGCCCGGCGCATGGCTGGCGCTACGCGGTCGACGGCAGCTGCACGCTGATTCCGCGATCGGAATCGATACCGGACTCGGCCCGCCTGTTCAGCCTGCCGGTCGAAGAACGTTACGGCGTCGTTTACGCGTTCTATGGCGACCGGCCGCTATTCGACTTCCCGCGCTTCGAGGAATTGCCCGGCAAACTCGACTTCAGCGCGCCGGTCGTAGTGCCGCTGCAGGCACCCTATCACGTCGTCGCGCTGAACACTTTCGACGCCCAGCATTACGAAAAAGTCCACGCTCGACGCTTCGTCGGCTCGCCGGATATCAGCCGGCCCGGGCCGTACCGCCTGCGCATCGACTATACCGCGGAAATCATCCAGCGACGCTGGGTCGACCGGCTAATGGCGAAACTGAGCGGCGCGACCACGTCGGTGACCATCGAAACCTGGAGCGCCGGGATTATGCTGTTGCACAACAGGGATACGCGTTTCGGCAGTATCATCGGCGTATGCCCGAGCGGCGAAAACCGCTGCGAACTCTACATTGTCGCGCTCAAGGCGCCCGACCCCGACCGGTCCTGGGCGAAATCCAGGGCTGATTCCGTGGCCCTCGGGGTTGCCGCGCAACTGCTGAAACACTACCTCGCGCCGGACCTGAAAATCATCGCCAACATGCGTCCGCACCGCGGTGCCCTCCTCGACGGCGTCGACGACGCCCTCGCGTCGTTCTTCGACTTCTGGCGGGAATTGCCGAAAACACCGGTGCTCGGCGCGCGCGACAGTGGCGAGTCGGCCTGACATGCGCGGGCGAATCCGGCGAGCCCTGTTCGCCGCGCCGCTCTGCGACGAGGTGGCGCTGTCGCAGCGTGCCCGCGAATATATCGCGGACATCGAAAAGCCGCTATCGCCGCAGCGGGTGCTGGCGATCGCGCAACGCGAGTCGGTGGAACTCGCGACCCGCTGCCTGTACGAGTCGCTGCTGCAATCCGAGCACGGCGCGGTGATCGACGCGATCGCCAGACAATCGACAACCCCGGTGCCCGTCGACGGCGAGATCAAGCTGTATATCGTTCCCGGCATGTTTTACCGCGGACATCCCGAACTCGGCGCCGACGGTTCGCTGGTCGGCGAAGTGGCGGCACGCTTCGGCTTCGACGTTCACGTGGTCGACACAAATGGCACCGGCAGCATCGCCGGCAACGCGGAGCGCCTGAAAGCCGACCTCGAAGCCGAGACCGCGGCGAAAGTCTGGCTGATTTCAATCAGCCGGGGCGCCTGCGAGGTACGCAAATACCTGCAGGAAAATACCAAGCCCGCTCTGCTCGAGGGCTGGGTCAGTATCTCGGGGATCCACAAGGGCGTGCCGTTCGTCGACGGCAAGTTCAGCTCGCCCGCGCAACGGCTGTTTTCGGCCCTGCTTTGCCGTGTGTTCGGCGTCGACTACGAGGCGCTCGGCGAAATGCGCACCGACCAGGCACTGTGGCAAAACCGCCGATGGCCAGGCGACCTCGAAGTTGTTAACGTCGTGCCGATGCCGATTCGCAGCCACGTCAACAAGGCGATCGTCCACCGCTACGACCAAACGCTGACGTTCGGACCCAACGACGGCTTCATTCCACTCGTCGATGCGCTCGACTCGCCGGGTCACATTTTCCCGATCTGGGGTTGCGATCATTTCATGCGCACCCCCGAGTTGAGCGGCTGCCTTTACCGACTCTTGAACTACATCGTTGCCAGAGGAGAAAAATAGATGAAACGCATTACAGCAATTGTTGCGGCGTTGTCGCTGACGACCTTGTCGGCGTCGACAGCGGCTCAGGACGATCCGCATGCCGCCGATCGCGAGCTGTTCCTGCAATACCTGGCGACGGTCGAGGCCGCCCTCAACGAGGGCGACCTCGGCAAGGTGAAGCCGCTGTTGCGCGACGACGTCGTCGTCACTTTCGTCAATGCCGAAGTGACGCGTGGCGTCGACGCGATCGGCGAGTACTACGACAAGGTGCTGAGCGGATCCAATGCCCTGCTGTCGGACTATCAAACCCGCGCCGAGGTATCCGCGCCGGCGCGCTTTTTCGGTAACACGGCGATCGCCGACGGCACCTCGATCGATACCTATACCTTCCCGACCGGCGACACCATGGAGATGGATACCAAATGGAACGTCACCCTGGTCCGCGAAGACGACGTCTGGAAGGTGGCGCAACTCAACTTTTCCGTGAATCCGTTCGACAACCCGATACTCGGCGCCGTCCAGGGTCAGCTCGTGACCTTCAGCGTCGTCGCGCTGATCATCGGGCTCGTCATTGGCGTCGTCGGCGGCAGGATCAGCAAAAAGCGTGCGTGACTACGACCGACAGAATCTGCTGATCAGCGCAGGCCTGCTGACCGCGCTCCCGGCCCTGTTGTGGCTAGCGTCGCATTCGCAAGGCATCGGGTTCGCGGTCGCGATCATCGCATTCGCGTTTCTCGGCCTGACGAATTACGCGATGATGCACGAAGCCATGCACGACAATCTGCATTCGGACCGGCGCGTCAACCGCCTCGCCGGCACGGCGCTGTCGTGGTTGTTTCCGGTGTCGTTCACGCTGATGTACTCGGCGCACGGCGTGCATCACCGATTCAACCGCACCGACCACGAGCTCTTCGACTACTACTACCCGCGTGACAATCTGCTGGTCAAGTTTTCGCAGTGGTACAGCATCCTGATCGGCATTTATCCGCCCATCATTCCGCTCGGCTCGGTGCTGCTGGCGCTTGTGCCGGGCCTGTTCCGGACCCGACCCTGGCAGCGCGCCAAGTCGTCCTCGATCGTCTTCAACCCCGAGCTGTTGAAACCGGCGACGATCCGCAGCATTCGCGTCGACGTGGCGCTGGGCGTGCTCTTCTGGGTTGCGATGTTCACGCTGTTGCGACTCGACTGGCTGGCCGTTGCCGTCGCCTACGCCGCCGCCTGGTTCAACTGGTCGACGCGTCAATACGTGACCCACGCGTTTACGCCGCGCGACGTAATCAACGGCGCACGCAACCTGCGCGTCAGCCGACCGATGGGCTGGATTTTTCTCAACGGCCAGTGGGATCTCGTACATCACCAGCAACCCCGGTTGCACTGGCAGGAATTGCCGCGCGCGGGCCGGCAAAGCGAGCCACCGACGTCTTACTGGCGGCAGTACCTGCGATTGTGGCTCGGGCCGCGGCCCTGCACCGAACCCGAACCGAGCCCGCTGGCCTGACATCATGCAACCGGATCCCTACACTGTCCCCGTCTTCGCCTGGCCCGCGCGCGACGAACTGCGTGCGAGCCTGAAGATGGTGGCGATATTCCTGGTTTTCTTCTATGCCTTCTTCGGCGCGGCGGCCTACCTCGCCGATTTGCTCGACTATCGGTTCGATGTCGGCTTCGAATTCGAAAAGCGCATCCCCTTCGTGCCGGCGATGGCCACGGTTTACCTGTCGGTCGGGCCGATGATGCTGCTTTCGATTTTCATTCTTCGCCAGCCGCAACCGATGCGCCGGTTGCTCGAGGTGCTGTGCGCGCAAACCTTCGTCGGCTTCTGCATTTTCCTGGCCTTCCCGATCGAAACCAATTTCCCGGCACCGCAAGATCCGGCGAACCTGCCGCTCGCCTACCGGATCGCCGACCTGATCAACCTGAAGAACAACCAGCTGCCATCGCTGCATCTCGGTTTCGCCGCGACCATGGCGTTCGTCTACTCGACCGGCCGGCGACCGCTCGTCGCGATCCTGTTCCACGCCTGGGCGCTGGCGATCGCCGCATCGACCGTGTTGATCCACGAGCACAATCTGCTCGACCTGGTAGCCGGTTATCTGCTGGCCTGGTGCGGCGCCCGCTGGTGGCGAAACGCGGTCGCGCCGGCGCCGGGTCTGCGGCTGTTCCCGGCGGGCCAGCCATTATCGGACGAGGTTGGACGATGAACGCAAGAATCGAAAACGACGCCGCGCGCGGCAAGCTTCGCATCGCGCTCCTCAGCCCGAAAGGACCGCTCTATCGCAAGCACGGAGGCATATTCAAGCAATCGCTGCGCTACATGCCGCTGACTTTGCCGACCTTGGTATCGCTGATACCGCAGGAACTCGATGCCGAGGTGGTCTGCTACGACGAAGGCATCGACACGATTCCGGCGCGACTCGAAGCCGAGCTGGTCGGGATCACGGTTATTACCGGAACCGCCAGGCGCGCCTACGAGCTGGCCGCGCAATACCGCCGCGAGGGCAAGACCGTGGTGCTCGGCGGACCGCACGTCACGCTGCAGCCGGACGAAGCCCAGGCGCAGGCCGACAGCATCGTCGTCGGCTATGCCGAGGACGAGTGGCCGCGACTGCTGCGCGACCACGTCAACGGCAGTCTCAGGCCGCGCTACACGCAGGCGCCCGATTTCGAGCTTGGCGGCTACCCGTTGCCACAACGCGGCGTGCTGCCGCGGTTCAAGTACCTTACCCACCACGTCTTCGAGGCCACGCGCAGCTGCATCTTCGCCTGCGAATTCTGCGTCGCGCCGAGCGCCTGGGGATCGCGGCCGCTGCAAAAACCGGTCGACGAGATCGTCGCCGACATGCGCCGCCTGAAAACCCGCCGGGCGATTTTCGTCGACCTGAATCTGACCTCCGACCGGGACTATGCGCTGGCGTTGTTCGCCGCGTTGAAACCGCTCGGCATCCAGTGGTTCGGCCTGTCGACGACGCTCATCTGCCGCGACGAGGTCCTGCTCGACGCGGCCGCGGAGAGCGGCTGTCGCGGCCTGCTGATGGGCCTCGAATCGATCAACCGCAAGAATCTCAAGTCGGTGCGCAAGGGCTTCAACCAGCCCGACGACTACGCCGAGGTAGTAGCGAAGCTGCACCAGCGCAACATCGCGTTGCAGGGTTGTTTCGTATTCGGGCTCGACGATGATGAGCCCGATATTTTCGAAAAAACCGCGCAGTTCGCGATCGACGCCCGGATCGACTTACCGCGCTTCGCGATCGCGACGCCGTTTCCGGGCACGCCGTTTTACCAGCGGCTGCTCGCGCAGCATCGCATCATCGATTTCGACTGGGAGCACTACGACGGCCAGCATGCCGTGTTCCAGCCGAAGAACATGTCGGTCGAAGAATTGCAGACAGGCACGTCGCTGGCGTGGAAAAAAGCCTATGCTTTCGGCGCGATCGCGACGCGCCTGCGCTCGTCGGCGGCGCCGCCGCATATCGCGCTGCTGACCAATCTCGGCTACCGCTACTATGCCTACCGCCTCGAGCGCTTCTACAACTGCGCGTGGCCGGCCGCGCTGGTCGGCGCCGGGAGCGACTAGCATGGCAGCGCGCCCCTTCCGCCTCACGTTGATCCATCCCTGCGTCGGCCGCCGCGCCGGGTCCCGGCGCTACCCGTCGACCTGGAAAATGCAACCGCTGCCGCCGGCGATGCTGGCGGCGCTGGCGCCGCGCGACGTCGAGATCCGGTTCTACGACGACCGGCTCGAGGCGATCCCCTACGACGAGCCGACCAACCTGGTCGCGATCAGCGTCGAAACCTATACCGCCCGGCGCGCCTACCAGATCGCGAGCGAATACCGCTCGCGCGGCATCCCGGTCGTCATGGGTGGATTTCACGCGACCCTGTGCCCGGACGAAGTGCAACGCTACTGCGAATCGATCGTCATCGGCGAGGCCGAGGACAGCTTTCCGGAACTGATCGACGACTATCGCCACGGCACGCCCCGGCCGGTGTATCGCGCGCCGGCAAGAATCGACAAGCTGCTGACCGCGCCCGATCGACGAATCTTTCGCGACAAGCGCTACCTGCCGATTCAGCTGGTCGAGTTTTCGCGGGGTTGCAAGTTCGTCTGCGATTTCTGCGCGATCCAGTCGGCCTACGAGGCCACGCATCGCTGCCGCCCGGTCGACCGTGTCGTCGACGAGGTCCGGCGTGTCAAGCGACCGGGACAGATGATATTTTTCGTCGACGACAACCTGACATCGAACCTCGACGCCGCCCGCGAACTGATGCGCGAACTGATTCCGCTCAAAATTCGCTGGGTGAGCCAGTGCGATATCAGTGTCGCCTACGACGACGAAGCGCTGGCGCTGATGAAACGCAGCGGTTGCCAGGGCGTACTGGTCGGTCTCGAGAGCCTCGACCGGAGCAACCTGAAGACCATGCACAAAGGCTTCAACCTGATGCGCGGCGGTCCGGCCGAGGCGATCGCCAATTTTCAACGGCACGGTCTGCGGCTCTACGGCACTTTCGTTTTCGGCTACGACCACGATACCGAGACGAGTTTTGCGAGGACCATAGAATTTGCCGTCGACCAGGGCCTGTTCATCGCGGCGTTTAATCACATCACGCCGTTCCCCGGGACGCCGCTGTTCGAGCGCCTGCAGCGCGAAGGCCGCCTGCGCCATCCGGCCTGGTGGCTGGACGACGACTACCGTTACGGCGACGTGCCGTTTTATCCCGCCAACATGAGTCCGGCGCGGCTGGCGTCGCTATGCGCCGCGGCGCGCGCGGATTTCTACTCGTGGAAGAACATCCTCCGGCGTGCGCGGCGACCGGTTAATCGGCGCGATCCGTGGATGCTGCTCAACTATCTCGCCATCAACCTGATGCACCAGGTCGACGTCTCGGGCCGGCACGGCATGCCGCTCGGCGACGACAACTGGCGCGGCGACATCCTGCCGGCACAGCCGGGCGTGGAACCGTGTCTGCGTTTTACGTAACCCGCGCAACGGCGCGCGACGACCCGGAAATCTGCCGCCTGCTCGCGCAGCGGCCGATGGGCGAAAGCCTGCGTATCACGCTGGAGCGGGCGCCGAGCCCCACCGCCGCCGCCCGCGCCGAAGGCTATCGCCACGCGACCGTGCTGGTTCGCGACCGGGCCGACGACAGCATCGTCGGCCTCGGCAGCCGCGTGGTTCGGGAAGTCTATTACAACGGCAAAATCTGTCGGCTCGGGTATCTCGGCAACCTGCGCGCCGCCGAGAGTCGGCGCGGTATCAAGCGCCTGGCGGCCGGCTACGAAGGAATTCGCGCGACCCGCGACGCGGCCGAGCTGCCTTTCGACCTGACCAGCATCGCGGCCGACAACCTGCCCGCCCGCCGGTTATTGCAAAAAGGTCTGCAATGCCTGCCGCGCTACCAGCCACTCGCCGAGCTATCGACCTTCATCCTGACGACCGACGGCCAGCCTGCCGGCGATGCGATCGGCCGCGCCGGGCGCGACGATTTGCCCGAGATCGTCGCCTTGCTGAATCGCTACAATCGCGGCTTCCAGTTCGCCCACGTGTACACCGAACGAGACCTGCTTTCGCCGACCCGCAGCCCCGGTCTCGAGGCAACCGATTTCATCGTCGCGCGCGAGCATGGTCGGATCGTCGCCTGTCTCGCGCTGTGGGACCAGCGGACATTCAAGCAAACGGTCGTCCAATCCTACGCCGGCTGGCTGCGGCTCGCGCGCCCGCTGCTCAACCTGGGCCGCGCCTGCCTCGGCAAGCCGCACTACCCGCGGGCGCCCCACGTTCTGCCGATGGCATTCGTTTCGCATTTCGCGATGCCCGACCCCGACAGAGATCGACTGATCGCGATGATCGGCGCGGCTAAGCGACTGGCGCGGTCGCGTGACATTCGCTACCTGGCGATCGGATTTTGCCAACGGCATGCCTGTCACGAGCTGCTGCGCCGGGGGTTCCGCCACCAGGTTTACCGCAGTACGCTGTACGGCGTGCACTGGCGTGACCGGCCGGGATCCGCCGAACCCGACCCGCAAGGGCCAATCGTTCATCCGGAGGTCGCCTTGCTGTGAAAAGCGTTTGCCTGCCCACGCTGCGTCTGACGGCCGCCGACCGCGAACAGATGTTCGACCTGCTGCTCAAGAACTTCAGCGGCGTCGATCGCGCGACTTTCGACGCGGACCTGGACGAAAAAAACCGCGTCATCCTGATCCGCGAGCACGGCGAGCTATACGGCTTTTCGACCTTTCTCTACTACACCACGCGCTACCGTGACGAACGGCTGGGAATCGTTTACTCCGGCGACACCATCATCGAACCGGACGCGAGGGGCACTCTCGAACTACCCCGGACCTGGATCAGGGCGGTCAGGGAAACCGCCGCCGGCTACCGAACCGACCGGCAGTTCTGGCTGTTGATCGTCTCGGGATTTCGAACCTATCGGTTTCTGCCGGTATTCTGGAAGGATTTCTATCCCCGTCACGATCGGCAGATTCCACCGGAAGCGCAAGATTTGCTGCATCATCTGGCGACACAACGATTTGGCAAGCTTTTCGACACGGATCGCGGCACGGTTAGGTTTCCTCGGCCCCAGATGCTTCGTGAATCGCTGGCCGCGTTGCCGGCGTCGCGCCTGTCCGATCCCCACGTGCGCTTTTTCGAACGCGCCAACCCGGGCTGGAGGAACGGCGACGAACTCGTTTGCCTGACCGAAATTTCCGACACCAACCTGACGACCGCCGGTCGCCGCATGGTGTTCGCGCGCCGCGCGCCGGACGCCAGGCGCAGGGCCAGCGGCGAATGACTCCCTGGCTGCTCAACGGCGCCTGGCAACTGGCCTGCAAGCCCGCCGCGACTTGCTTTCGCCGGGCAATCGAAAACCCGCGGCGGGCGCAGGAGAAAGTCCTCCGCGACATGCTGGCGCAAAACCGGGCCACCGGGTTCGGCCGCCGGCATCGCTTTGCAACCATCGTCGACGCGCGGGACTTTCAGGCGCGCGTGCCGCTGCAGACCTACGACAGTCTGGCGCCGATGATCGCGTCGGTCGCGCGCGGCGACGGCGCCGTCCTGACCCGCGAGCCGCCGACCCGCCTGCTGCCGAGCAGCGGCTCGTCCGCCGCGCGCAAGCTGATTCCGTATACGCCGGCCTATCAGCGCCAGCTCGCGCGCGCGATTTCTCCGTGGATATATGACCTCATGGTACAGCGGCCCGCGATCAAGTCCGGCCGGGCGTTCTGGTCGGTTTCGCCGCGCGTCGAGACGGCGGCCGGCGACCACCAGGCCGTGCCGATCGGATTCGACCACGACAGCGCCTACCTCGGCAAATGGTCGCGACCCATCGCCCGGCGTTTGCTCGCGTTGCCACCCGGCCTCGAGCAGGTCACGGATATCGACGAATTTCGCTACCGTCAACTGCTGCACCTGCTGGCCTGCGGCGACCTGAGCCTGGTTTCGATCTGGCACCCGAGCTACCTGACCCTGCTGCTCGACGGCTTGCCCGACCAGTGGGACCGGCTAATGCGAGATCTGGGCAAGACTTGTGCGGATCGCGAACGGATCGACTATTTACGCCGCACCGGCTGTGAGTCGTGCGAGGCCTTGTGGCCCGGCCTGCGGATGATCAGCTGTTGGGGTAGCGCGCACGCTGCCGGCGCCCTGCGGGAGCTCGAGGCGCTGTTTCCCCGCACCGAATTCCAGGAGAAAGGCTTGCTCGCCACCGAGGCGGCGGTCTCGATTCCACTGTTCGACGACGCTGGCGTCAGGGTCCACAAGGTTCTCGCGATCAATTCGCATTTTCTTGAATTCCTGGCCGATGACGGCAGCTCGCGGCTGGCCGACGAGCTAGTCGAGGGCGCAACCTACCGGGTCGTCGTAACGACGGCCGCGGGCCTGTATCGCTACCAGCTGCAGGACCGCGTGCAGGTAAGCGGAATGTTCAGGCGTACGCCGACGATCGAGTTCATCGGCAAGGAAGATTCGATCTCCGACTATCGCGGCGAAAAACTGTCGGACAGCTTCGTCGGCGACCGGCTGCGCCGGCTGCTCGAGCAACAGCGCATCGAGCCGGCTTTCGCGATGCTCGCGCCCGACGAAAAAGTCGACTGCATCGGTTATACGCTGTACCTCGAGGCGCGCGCTGAGGTTCCGGCCTGCCTCGGCGCACGACTCGACGGGTTGCTGGCCGAAAATCCGCACTACCGGCTGTGCCGCGATCTCGGCCAACTGGCGCCGATCCGGGTGTTCAACATATCGGCAGATTCCAATCGGAGTTACATCCGGCGACACCTGCAGCAAGGCTGTAGTCTCGGCGACATCAAGCCGGTCAGCCTGTCGCCGCAGCGAGGCTGGTCGGATTGCTTCGAAGGTGCCTATTTAGCGCCTGCCGATACCTCGAACCTGGTGACCGCATGACGGATTCGATACCAGGCGGTCTTCGGGAACCCAAACGATACCGGAATCGGGATGACCGGCATGGTCCCGAACTTCTCTGCGAACTGAGAATTCGTGCATGCTATCCGTACGCGACGAGTTCTCTAAATTAAACCAAGCCATCGTCGGCCTCGGTTCGCCGTACCAGCGCGACCGGCAACGGGTTGCGGCCGAGATGGCAGAATTCCCGCTGGTGCCGGATACCGCGCGCCGGGCCGAGGTGCTGGCGCTGGCCTACCCGACCGAGGCGCAGCTCGCGCGCGAATACGCCGATTTCGCCGCGACGCTCGAACGCCAAGGCGTCGAGGTACTGCGTCCCGACCCTGCCGCCGCTTATTCCTTCGACTACACCTGCCCGCGCGACATTGGCTTCGTCGTCGGCGATACCTTCTTCGTAGCCAACATGGCGGTGCCGAGTCGCGTCGACGAGATCGAAACGATTCGCCGCCACCTGCAACCGGTCGACGCGGACCGGATCCTGCGCCCGCCCGCCGATTGCCTGCTCGAGGGCGGCGACGTCGTCGCGCTCGACGCGGCTACCCTGCTGGTCGGTTTCAACCGTCGCTCGAACCGCGCCGGCTTCGAGTTCCTGCGCGAATGCCTCGCGCCGCGCGGAATCACGGTGCTGCCCGCGCCGCACCGCCAGCTGCATCTCGATTGCTGCCTGAACCCGCTCGGCGGCGGCCATCTGCTGATTCATCCCGCGAGCCTCGAACAATTTGACGCCGCGACGCGGCGCGTGCTCGAAGCCTACGCCTGGATCGAGGTCGACGCCGCCGAGCGCGAGCACCTCGCGACCAATGTCCTGTCGATCGGCCCGCGGACGATAATCGTGCGTGATCATCCGGCCTGCGCGCGCGTCAACCGCGTACTCGAAGAACTCGGCTACGCGGTCGAAGCCGTCAGCTTCGACGGCGTGCCGGCGACCGGCGGGTCGTTTCGCTGCGCGTCGCTGCCGCTCGCCCGGGCGTAGCGTCGCAGCGATCGGCATTCGCCACCGGCGACATTCGTCGCTTGCTCCGAGCGCCGACGGCCCCACCGGAGCCTGGCTGGTAATGTCGCGAACGCAATGCCAGAATTCATCGGCAGGCAGGGGGTAATCGACATGATGGATTCAGCAAAACCGAACAAGGGCGGCGGCCACGACCATCGCGCCGCGGTGCGGCAAACCTACGCCGCCGACGAGGCGGCGCTGCTGCGCGAGCTGATCGCGTCGTTGCGCCTCGAGGCGGCCGAGCGCGACGCGATAGCCGCGGCCGGAGCCGAACTGGTCCGGCGGGTGCGTGGCGAGACCACGCCGTCGATGATGGAAAGCTTTCTCGCCGAATACGGGCTGTCGACCGACGAGGGCGTCGGCCTGATGTGCCTTGCCGAGGCACTGTTGCGCGTGCCCGACGCCGAGACCATCGACGACCTGATCCAGGACAAGATCGAGCCGTCGGACTGGGGCGCGCATCTCGGCCACTCGTCGTCGCCGTTGATCAACGCGTCTACCTGGGCGCTGTTGTTGACCGGCAAAGTGCTCGACGACGATCCGAGGAAGCCGGCCGCGGCGCTGCGCCGGCTCATCCGCCGGGTCGGCGAGCCACTGGTGCGCACCGCCGTCGCGCAGGCGATGAAACTGCTTGGCCGACAATTCGTGCTCGGCGAGACGATCGATGAAGGCATGCACAACGCACGCGAGCTCGAGCGCGCCGGTTACACCTATTCCTACGACATGCTCGGCGAAGCGGCGCGCACCGACGCCGACGCGGTCCGCTATCACCAGGCCTATGCCACCGCGATTGATGCGATCGCGAAGCAAGCTAAAGGCGACGTCCGCACCAGTCCGGGGATCTCGGTCAAGCTATCGGCGCTGCACCCGCGCTACGAATACACGCACCGGGAGACCGTGATGGCCGAGCTGGTGCCGCGCGCGATCGAGCTCGCGAAGCAGGCGGCCACCGCCAATATCGGCTTCAACATCGACGCCGAGGAGCAGGATCGCCTGGATCTGTCGCTCGACGTCATCGAGGCGCTGATGGCCGAGCCGGCGCTCGCCGGCTGGGACGGCCTCGGCATCGTCGTGCAGGCTTACGGCAAGCGCGCGGCGCCGGTGATCGACACGCTCTACGACCTCGCCGCACGCCACGATCGCAATATCATGGTACGCCTCGTCAAGGGCGCCTACTGGGATACCGAGATCAAGCTGGCGCAGGAACTCGGTGTGGCCAACTTCCCGGTATTCACGCGCAAGGTCAATACCGACGTCAGCTACATGGCCTGCGCCCTGAAACTACTCGACAAACGCGACCGGATCTATCCGCAGTTCGCGACCCATAACGCGCACACCTGCGCGGCGGTGCTGTCACTCGCCGGCGACGACCTCGACAGCTTTGAATTCCAGCGCCTGCACGGCATGGGCGAATCGCTGCACGAGATCGTGCGCCAGAACCACGGCGCGCACTGCCGTATTTACGCGCCGGTCGGCGCACACCAGGATCTGCTCGCCTACCTCGTACGCCGGCTGCTCGAAAACGGGGCCAATAGCTCGTTCGTCAACCAATTGGTCGACGAAAACATTTCGCCGGAGGAGATTACCCGCGATCCGGTGACCGAAGTCGAGGCGCTCGGCGACGCGATCGCGAATCCGGCGATCCGCATGCCGCTCGACCTGTTCGCGCCAGCGCGCAAGAATTCGAAGGGCTACCGCGTCAACGAACCGGCGTCGATCACGCCGCTGCTCGAAGCGCGCGAAAAATTCGCCGAGCGCGTCTGGCGCGCGGCGCCGATGCTCGCCGGCAACCCCGAGCCGCGGGGCGAGAAGCGCGAGGTCTACTCGCCCGCCGAACCCGGGCGCATCGTCGCCGAGGTCTGGGAAGCGACGTCGGACGAGGTCGCGCAGGCGCTCGACGCCGCAGCGGCAGGCTTCGAGGAGTGGTCCAGCACGCCGGTGGCCGAGCGCGCCGCGCTGTTGCGCCGGGTCGCCGATCTCTACGAGGAACACGTCGCCGAATTGACCGCGATCGCGTCGCGCGAGGCCGGCAAGATGGTGCTCGACGGCATCGCCGAGGTCCGCGAGGCGGTCGATTTCCTGCGCTACTATGCCAACGAAGCCGAACGTCTCGACGACGAGTCGCCGGGTGCACCCTGTGGTATTTTCGTCTGCATCAGCCCGTGGAATTTCCCGCTCGCGATCTTCAGCGGCCAAATCGCCGCGGCGCTCGCCGCCGGCAACGCGGTGCTCGCCAAGCCGGCCGAGCAGACTCCGGTGATCGCGGCGCGTGCGGTCGCGCTGATGCGCGAGGCGGGCCTGCCGGAGGCGGCCTTGCAGCTGCTGCCAGGCGACGGCCCGACGGTTGGCGCACCGCTAACCTCGGATCCGCGCATCGCCGGCGTCTGTTTCACCGGCTCGACCGAGGTCGCGCAAATCATTCACAGAACGCTCGCGCAAAACGCTGGACCCGACGCGGTGCTGATCGCCGAAACCGGCGGGCTCAATGCGATGATCGTCGACAGCACCGCGCTGACCGAGCAGGCGGTGCGCGATATCCTGATCTCGTCGTTTCAATCGGCCGGCCAGCGCTGCTCCGCGCTGCGCATGCTTTACGTGCAGGAAGAGGCGCGCGATCGCTTGCTCGAGATGCTCTACGGCGCGATGGAGGCACTGACCATCGGCGATCCGTGGCGCCTCGAAACAGACGTGTCGCCGGTAATCGACGCCGAGGCGCAGCAGGGCATCGCCGAATACGTCGCCGCGCACGAGGTCGCCGGTAATTTGCTGAAAAAACTGCCGGCCCCAGTTGAAGGCACTTTCGTCACGCCTGCGGTGATCGGCGTCGACGGCATTGCCGACCTCGAGCGCGAAATCTTCGGCCCCGTGCTACACGTCGCGAGCTTCAAGGCGCGCGACATCGATCGGATCGTCGACGATATCAACGCGCGCAACTACGGCCTGACGATCGGCCTGCACACGCGCATCGACGACCGCGTGCAGCAGATAGTCGAGCGCCTGCGAGTCGGTAATGCTTACGTCAACCGTAATCAGATCGGCGCGATCGTCGGCTCGCAGCCGTTCGGCGGCGAGGGCCTGTCGGGTACCGGACCGAAGGCCGGCGGGCCGCATTACGTCGAACGATTCCGCCGCGGCGCTGCGCCGGAAGCGCTGCCGGCGCCGGATGGCGCACCGGTTGGACCTCCGGCGATCGAGGAGGCAATCGCCCGGCTCGACGCGCGCAACTGGTCGGCGCGGCCCGATCGCGTCGCGGTGCTGCGCAAGGCGCTTGCCGGCAGCGGCAGTGTAATTCGCAAGGCACTCGCCGAGACCGCCGCCTTCGATATGACCCCGCAAACCCTGCCCGGTCCGACCGGCGAAAGCAACCGGCTGCGGCTGTTTCCGAAGGGCACGATCCTGTGCCTCGGACCAGGCATCGAAATCGCGCTCGCGCAGGCCGCGCAAGCGCTCGGCGCAGGTTGCGCAACGGTGATTGTCGTGCCCGAGGTCGCCGCACCGGCGCAGGCGCTGATCGACGCCGGCGCGCCGCTGGCCATGTTTGACGGCACAATCGATCCGGCAACGCTCGAGACGCTCGCCGGCATCGATGCGGTCGCCGCCGCCGGGGTTTCCGACTGGTCGCGCGCGCTGCGCCAGGCGCTCGCCGCGCGGTCGGGCGCAATCGTGCCGCTGATCAATCCGGTCATCGCGCCCGAGCGCTACGTGCTCGAACGCCACCTGTGCATCGACACGACCGCCGCCGGCGGCAACGCCAGCCTGCTCGCGTCGGTAGACTGATACTCGGGTCAGAGCAAAATTTATCGAACGGACAGTTGATCCGAAAATGATAGCGCTCTGACCCGAATTCGAAACCGGGGAATCGCGACGCTTGACTACATCTCGATTGTTATCGATACCCGGTTATTGGATGCGGTGCGCGGCGATCAGAGAATATTCACCCACTGATAAGTCGTCGGCACGCCCTGGTGGGTCACAGTGAAGCTGTCGCAATCATTGAATACCACCGTCGCGCCGCTGGCCGCGGCGCCTGTCAACGTGATCGTTCCCGCTTCCGGCACGCCGCCCGGGCAATCGTTGTAACTAATCGAGGCATCGACAGTGACGTACCCGTGATTCGGGTGGAAGACGACGGCATCGACGTCGAAGGACGATCCCGCGGTATTGACGACTAGGGTCAGTTTCACCCGATAGATCTTACCGTCGAGGCCGACGAAGTCGGAAAATACATCGCAGGTCAACGGGGATCCGCTGCACGCGATGGTCATGTTGACCGTCTGCGGTTCGCCCAGATAGGTGACGCTGAAATTGATGAAGCGCATGTCGAGCGAGGTGACGGTCGAACCACTGACCGTGGCTTCGAAGGTTACCGTTCCGTTCAACACCGCGCCGTTGCCACCAGTCACGAGGCAGCTCGAAAATACGATGGTGCCCTCGGTGCCACTGCCATTTTGATCGAGGTCGGCGAACCCCGAGTCGCAGATGGCAAGGGGTTGACCCGCAATCGGAGCCTGGGTGGCCGCCGTGGTCTGCAGTTGCGCAATCAGCGTCGCCGCGAGGTTCGACTCGATCGCGACTCCCTTGGGTGTCAACGGGTTGGCGTTGTTGGCGGAATCGGCGGCGATGGCCTGGTTCGCCCCGCCGGTTCCACCGACGGCCAGATCAGCGGCATTGGTCGCATTGACGGTAGCCGGCGATTTCGAACCGGTATAGACAATGCCTTCGTCGTCATCGCTGCCACCGCCACCACTACTGCAGGCGCTAACGACCATGCCGGACAGCAAGAGGATCGGCAGTATGAAATTTGAATTCATCGAATTCTCCGCCTGGGAACGGGCCCAGGTTATTCGAACAGGGCTTAATGTATACAACAGACCAAACCCGACGACAGGTAAATAATTCGAAATATCAGGCCCAGAGGCAATCAAGAAGCATTCGCATTAAGCGAATGTCCCGCGACGATCGTTGGCCGCCTCTCAGGACGCGGCGCGATGGATGCGCGGCGCGGACCGAATAAGCATCTGGGTGTAATCGGATTGCGGGGATTCGATCAGTTTTTCGGTGTCCTGCTCCTCGACCAGCTTGCCGGATTTCAGCACACCGATGCGGTGCGCCATCACGCGCACGACCGCGAGGTTGTGCGTGATGAAGAGATAAGTCAGGCCGAGGTCGCGCTGCAGCTGCTTCAACAGGTTCAGTACCTGTGCCTGCACCGACACGTCGAGCGCCGAGGTCGGCTCGTCGCAGACGATGAAATCGGGTTTCGATGCGAGCGCGCGCGCGATCGAGATACGCTGGCGCTGGCCGCCCGAAAATTCGTGCGGGTAGCGTCGCGCATCCGACGCCGAAAGGCCGACCTGGTCGAGCAATTCGTGCACCCGCGCCTGCTCCTCGTCCCGATCTTGCGCCAGGCGAAAGACCCGAATCGGCTCGGCGAGGATGCTGCCGACGCGCCAGCGCGGATTGAGCGACGCGTACGGCGACTGGAAGACCATCTGCAGGCGCTGGCGAATGCGCCGGTGCTCGGCCTGCGACAGGCTGTCGTCGTGCAGGTCGTGGCCATCGATCAGCACCTTGCCGCGGGTCGGGGTCAGCAGCCCGACGGTCATGCGCGCGATCGTCGACTTGCCCGAGCCGCTCTCGCCGACTAGCGCGAAGGTCTTGCCGCGCTCGATGCTGAACGACACGTCGTCGACCGCGTCGAGAAAGCGCTTCGGCCGCCGGTAAATCATCCGCGCGAGCCACGGCTCCGACAGGTCGTAGCGCTTGTGCAGGTGCTCGACACGAATGAACTCATCCATCGGCATACAACCAGCAGGCGACGCGGCCTTGCAGCAGGTCCGGGCGCTCGGCAACGCAACGGTCCATCCGATGCTCGCAGCGCGGGTTGAACGCGCAGCCGGACGGCAGCGCATCGAGGCGCGGCATCGCGCCGGAAATCTGGAACAGCCGGGTGTCGATATCGCCCTGCTCGACCGACGGCGTCGATGCGATCAGGCCCTGGCTGTACGGGTGCTGCGGTTCGTTCAGTACTTTCGCAGTCGGGCCGATCTCCGCGAGCCGGCCGGCATAGAGCACCGCGACGCGATCGGTGGTCTCGGCGATGACGCCCATGTCGTGGGTGATCAGGATCACCGACGCGCCGTGCTCCTGGCACAGCCGGCGCAGCAGTTTCAGCACCTGTGCCTGCACCGACACGTCGAGCGCGGTGGTCGGCTCGTCGGCGATGATCAATTCGGGCTCGGCCGACAGTGCCAGCGCGATGACGACGCGCTGGCGCATGCCGCCGGAGAACTCGTGCGGGTAGGCGTCGAAGCGCGACGGGTCGATGCCGACTTCCTCGAGGCCGGCCTTCGCCTTCTGTTTCGCCTCGTCTTCGCCGATCGGCATGTGCGTCAGGATCGTCTCGACCAGCTGGTCGCCGATCGTGCGCAGCGGGTTGAGGCTGGTCAGCGGGTCCTGGAACACCATGCTGATGCGGTCGCCGCGGATTCGGGTCATCGCGCCGGAATCGAGCTGGTCGATGCGTTCGTCGTCGAGCCAGATCTCGCCCCGATCGATGTAACCCGGCGGGTCGATCAGGCCGATGATCGCGGCGCCGGTCATCGACTTGCCGGCACCGGATTCGCCGACGAAGCCGAGGATTTCGCCCTTGCGCACGTCGAAGGAGATATCGTCGATCGCGACCAGCTCGCCGTGGCGATGCGGGAACACGACGCGCAGGTTGCGCACCCGCAGGATCGAGTCGCTCACTTGAGCCTCGGGTTGAGGGTGTCGCGCAGCCAGTCGCCGAGCAGGTTGACCGACAGCGCGAGCGCCAGCAGCGTCACCGCCGGGAACAACAGGATCCACCATTCGCCGGAGAACAGGAAATCCTGGCCGATGCGGATCAGCGTGCCGAGGCTCGGCTCGGTCGGCGGCGCGCCGACGCCGAGGAACGACAGCGTGGCTTCCGCGATGATCGCGAGCGCCAGCGTGATCGTCGCGATGACCAGTACCGGCGAGAGCACGTTCGGCAGGATATGCCGCACCATGATCTGCACGTTACCCAGGCCGATCAGGCGCGCGGCCTGGACGTATTCCTTTTCCTTCTCGACCATCGTCGTGCCGCGCACGGTGCGCGCGAACGGCACCCACTCGGACAGTCCGATCGCGATGATCAGCACGCTGATCGCGAGCTCGTCGCGCAGGTCGGGCGGCAGCAGGCCACGCGCGACGCCGAAGATCAGCACCGCGATCAGGATCGACGGGAAGGTCATCTGGATGTCGGCGATGCGCATGATCAGCGAGTCGATCCAGCCGCCGCGGTAGCCGGCGAGCAGGCCCAGACTCACGCCGATCAGCATCGCGAGGATCACCGCGGTCAGCCCGACGAACAGCGACACGCGCAGGCCGTAGATGATCGCCGACAGCAGGTCGCGACCCTGGTCGTCGGTGCCGAGGAAAAAGGTTTCGCCGGTGAACGCGTTCGGCTCGAGCGGCGGCGTGAAACCGTTCATCAGGTTCAGCGACGCCGGGTCGAACGGGTTGGTCGGCGCGACGAAATCGGCCAGCACCGCCAGCAGGATCAATATCACGACGATCGAGAACGACACGATCGTGACCGGCGAGCGCTTGAAATCGT
>JBFFXR010000030.1:0-22119 GCA_041569645.1 Gammaproteobacteria bacterium | reverse complement strand
AGGTGAGCGACGACGACGACGACGACAGCGACGGTGAAGACGCGCATGCCGTCATCATCGACGACGATGACGACGACGATGACGACGAAGTCGCGAAAGCGGAAAAGTTCATCGAGCGCCGCAAGGAAGCCGATCGCCGCAAGGTCACTTCGCGCCGGGCGTCGGACGCCGACCCGACGCGGCTTTATCTCAAGGAGATCGAGGTTTCGCCGCTGCTGACGGCGGAAGAAGAAGTTTACTATTCGCGGCTCGCGCTAAAGGGTGACACCGCCGCCCGCGACAAGATGATCGAGTGCAACCTGCGGCTGGTCGTCAAGATCGCGCGCCGTTACATGAATCGTGGCCTCGCGCTGCTCGACCTGATCGAGGAAGGTAATCTCGGCCTGATTCGCGCGGTCGAGAAATTCGATCCCGAGCGCGGCTTTCGCTTTTCGACCTACGCGACCTGGTGGATCCGGCAAACCATCGAGCGCGGCCTGATGAATCAGACGCGCACGATTCGCTTGCCTATCCATGTCATCAAGGAACTCAATACCTACCTGCGCGCGGCGCGCAAGCTGACCCAGGAACTGAACCGTGAAGCGACCGCCGAGGATGTTGCCAGGTTGCTGAAGAAACCGGTCAAGGATGTCGAGAAAATGTTCAAGCTGGCCGATCGCGTATCGTCCTTCGATATCCCGATGGGCGGCGACGGCGAGCGCCCGCTGCTGGACGTCATTCCGGACGACAGCAACGCCGACCCGTCGAGCATCCTGCAGGACGAAACCGTTATCCAGCACCTCGACAACTGGCTCGACGAACTCGACGAAAAACAGCGCGACGTGGTCGTGCGCCGCTTCGGCTTGCGCAACCACCCGCGCGGCACGCTCGAGGAAGTCGGTCTCGAGCTCGGCGTCACCCGCGAGCGTGTCCGCCAGATCCAGATGGACGCGCTGCGCAAGCTGCGCCGCATCCTCGAGCACAGCGGTTACTCGCGCGAAAACATAATCGAGTAGCTTCTAATCGAAGCCTTGTTCGTGCAAGATCGGGGACAGACCAAAAATTGCCTGGCTGACCGAAATCCCGTCTGATCGTGACGCAATTTTTGCTCTGTCCCCCGTACCACAGCGAATGCAGCCCCGCCGCCGCGCGAGCTGTTTGCTTTCACTGATCCATTGCGTCGGCGCCGCACGAGCGAGGTGCCGAAGCGAATATCATGCAGTAACCACGCTGCATTCGCTGGCTTCGCGGGGGACAGAGCAGAAAGGGCCTCGTGAGCGTGATAGGCCGCAGGATCGTCAGGCCATTTCTGGTCTGTCCCCGATCTTGCGGTCTCGATTTACTGCTAAGTTTCCGGGTCGAGAATGACCGCGGCAACGACCGAGCGGTCCTCGGCAACCAGGATATTGAAGGTACGGCACAGCGCGCCGTTGTCCATGACCTCGAGACCGATGCCGCGTTCGCCGAAGTAGGCGAATATCCTTGCGTCCGGAAAGCGCTGGCGCTCGCCGGTGCCGAGCAGCACGACCGCCGGTTGCTGGTCGAGGATCGGCTGGAGGCTGTCGGGATCGAGCTGCCCGACCGATTTTACCGGCCACGGGGAAGTCAGCCGATCGGCCGACAACAGCAGGCTCTGACGATAGACTTGCCCGTTGACGGTGATCGTTGCGGTGCCGTAGGCGGTTATGCGATAGCGGCTGGTGACGATGTCTTCGGCGAGCGGCATGGCCGGCAGGATAGTGCAATTCCGAGGGCCAATCAAACCGTCGAGCGGCGCCGGGCGGGGCGGTTGACAGTGGCTGACACATTGCATAATGTGGCGCGCTTGCCGCGTTGCGGTCGAGGCACTGGAGGCAGAATTGAAACCGGTCAAACTGGGCTTGTTGGGCGTAGGCACGGTCGGGGCCAGCACCGCGCTGGTGCTGAAGAACAATGCCGCCGAGATTGCGCGCCGCGCCGGTCGCCGGATCCAGATCATCCAGGCCGCGCGCCGCTCGACGGGCAACGGCATGCCGGCCGGTTGCGACGACATCCGCCTGACCGCCGATCCCTTCGAAGTCGTCGACAATCCCGAAATCGACGTCGTTATCGAACTCATCGGCGGTTACGATCCGGCGCGCGAACTGGTGTTGCGCGCGATCGGCCTCGGTAAACACGTGGTCACCGCAAACAAGGCGCTGATCGCGCTGCACGGTAACGAGATCTTCGCCGCTGCCCAGGATCAGGGTGTCAACGTCGTGTTCGAGGC
Organism: Gammaproteobacteria bacterium; assembly: GCA_041569645.1. Classification (GTDB taxonomy): domain Bacteria; phylum Pseudomonadota; class Gammaproteobacteria. Next base: position 19,892 of record JBFFXR010000030.1, on the reverse strand, counting down.
CGCGGTTGCCGGCGGCATCCCGATCATCAAATCGATCCGCGAAGGCCTGGCCGCCAACCACATCGAGTGGTTGGCCGGAATCATCAACGGCACCGGTAATTTCATCCTCACCGAAATGCGCGACAAGGGTCGCGATTTTGACGACGTGCTGCGGGAAGCCCAGGCGCTCGGTTACGCCGAGGCCGACCCGACCTTCGACGTCGAGGGCATCGACGCGGCGCATAAGCTGTGCATCCTGTCATCGATCGCTTTCGGCATCCCGCTGCAGTTCGATGCGGTGTATACCGAGGGCATATCGGGCATCTCGACCGAGGACGTCGTCTACGCCGGCGAACTCGGCTACCGGATCAAGCATCTGGGCGTCGCGCGGCGCACCGAACAGGGCATCGAAATGCGTGTGCATCCGACACTGATTCCGGAGAAGCGCCTGATCGCGAACGTCGACGGCGTCATGAACGCGGTGCTGGTGCAGGCCGACAAGCTCGGCCCGTCGCTCTATTACGGCGCCGGCGCCGGTGCCGACCCGACCGCGTCGGCGGTGGTCGCCGACATAATCGACGTGGCGCGCACGATCACGACCGACGCGCAGAACCGGGTGCCGCACCTCGCTTTTCAGCCCGACCAGATCGTCGACATTCCGATCCTGCCGATCACCGAGGTGCGCACGGCCTACTACCTGCGCATGCGCGTCGACGACCGGCCCGGGGTCATGGCCGAGATCACGCGCATCATGGGCGACCAGGACATTTCCATCGAGGCGATTCTGCAAAAGGAGCCCGAGAGCGGAGTAACCCGCGCGACGATCATCATGCTGACGCAGAAAATCCGCGAGCAGCAAATGGTCGAAGCGATCGACGCGATTGCCCGCCTCGACGTCGTCCACGGCGAAGTGCATCGCATTCGCGTCGAAACTCTCGATGCCGACTGAGGCCGGCGGATACGAACCGGGTCACGCGATTACGCGATTGCGCCGTAACGACCTGCCGGCGCTCGAGGCGCTGTTGCGCGCCGACGGCTTGCCGGCCGACGATTGCAGCGAACAGCTCGACCACTTCCACGCGATTTACGCCGGCAATCGCCTGATCGCTGCCGGCGCGCTCGAGCCGGCCGGTGACGCGGCACTGCTGCGCTCGATCGTCGTCGCTCCCGACTCGCGCGGCCGTGGCCTGGGACGGGAGCTGACCCGCTTTCTGCTCGCGCGTGCGCGCAATGACGGCTATCGCGCGGTTTACCTGCTGAGCGAAACCGCGGCGGACTTTTTTACCCGCCTGGGCTTCGTTGCGGCGGCGCGTGCCGAAGTGCCGCGGGCGGTCGCCGCGACTCGCCAGTTTGCCAGCCTGTGCCCCGCCAGCGCGACCTGCCTGGTCTTGCCGCTGGACACGACTTGAACGCCAAGGCGCGCGAAGGGCTGGGCCCCGGCTTCGTCGAATTCGTCTTTTTGATGGCGCTGATCATCTCGTTGATCGCCTTGTCGATCGACGCGATGCTGCCGGCGCTACCGGCGATCCTGGCCGATCTCGACGTCGCCCGCGTCAACGACGGCCAGTACGTCATCTCGATGTTGTTTGCCGGCATGGGCCTCGGACAGATCCTGTTCGGCCCGCTATCCGACGCCGTCGGCCGGCGTGCGTCGATGCTGCTCGGCTTCGTCATCTTCGCGGTCGGCTGCGTGTTCGCGCTGACCGCAACCAGCTTCGGCACGATGCTGTTCGGCCGTTTCCTGCAAGGGCTGGGCGCTTCCGGACCGCGCATCATCACGATCGCGCTGGTACGCGATATCTACAAGGGGCGCGAGATGGCGCGAGTCATGTCGTTCATCATGACTATTTTCATCCTGGTGCCGGTCGTCGCGCCGGCGCTCGGGCAGTTGATCATCGCCTTCGCGAGCTGGCGCTACATCTTCGCCATGTTTCTGCTGATCGTGGTCATCGTCGCGCCTTGGTTTTATCTGCGCCAGCCCGAGACGTTGCCGCCGGAACGACGCAATCCGATGTCGCCGGCGCGGCTGCTGCTCGATACCGCCGCGATCCTGCGAATCCGGGCCACGCTCGGCTATACCCTGACGATGGGCTGTATCTTCGGCGCGTTCATCGCCTACCTCAGTACCTCGCAGCAAATCTTCCAGGTACAGTACGGCCTCGGCACGCTGTTTCCGCTGTACTTCGGTATCCTGGCCTGCGCGATCGGCGGCGCGTCGCTGGTCAATGCGCGGCTGGTCATGCGCTTCGGCATGCGTCGCCTGTCACGGATTGCGCTTATTACGATCTGCGGCCTGTCGCTCGCGGCCTGGGCGATTGCGAAACTGTACGCCGGGCAACCGCCGCTGGCGCTGCTGATGACCTACCTGCTACCCCTGTTCTTCTGCTTCGGTATTCTGTTCGGCAATTTGAACGCGCTCGCGATGGAGCCGCTCGGCCACGTCGCCGGTCTCGGTTCGGCCGTCGTCGGGACGATTTCGACGTTGCTGTCGGTGGTTTTCGGCGTCGTCGCCGCCGACGCCTACGACCGCACGGTCGTGCCGCTGATCGCCGGCTTCGCGCTGCTCGGCTTGGCCGGACTGATGCTCGCGCTCTGGACCGAGCGCGGCGCGCCGGCCGAGACCTGAGTTCAGCCGGCGAGAAACTCGAGTATCCGCGCCTCGATGTCGCGGGCGGCGACAACCTCTGAATGCGTGACCGGCCGCTCGAACAACGCGGCAATCGCCGGCGGGATACCGATGCCGGCGGCGTCGGCGATCGCGCGCAAGGCGGCCTCGTCGTCGCGCGTCCCGTCGCCATGGATCGCGCGGTCGACGGCCGGCGCGAACTTGGTCCATTCGGCGGTCGAGTGCACGATATTGACCGTGTCCGCCCAGGCCTCGCTGCGGCAGGCCTTGAGGCAGGTCGCGGTGTGCGGATCGAGCAGGTAGCCGCGCGACCAGGCCGCGCGGATCTGCGCCATCGCTTCATCGTCGCTGCAACAGACCGCGGCGAACACGGCCTGCAGCTGCTCGAGTTCGGCGGCTTCGAGTTGATACCAGCCCTGCGCGTCGAGCTGCGCCATCAGTTCACGAGTCCGCGCCGCGCCGTAAAGATCGAACAGCACGCGCTCGACGTTCGACGATTTGAGGATGTCCATCGCCGGCGATGCGGTCGCGATCAGTCGGCGCTTGCTCATGTCGTAGCGGCCGGTTTCGATCCACTCGGTCAGCACGTTGTTGGCGTTCGACGCAATGACGATGCGTGCCACCGGCAAGCCGAGCGCGCGCGCGTAGTAGGCGCCGAGGGCGTTGCCGAAGTTGCCGCTCGGGATATGCATCGCGACCGGCTCGCCGAGTTCGATGGCGCGCCGCCGCAGCAGCGCGAGGTAGGCGTGAAACTGGTAAATGAGCTGAAACGCGATGCGGCCGAAATTGACCGAATTGGCGGCCGACAGCGCGACGCCGAGCGTGCGCAGGCGCGCATTGAACGACTCGGATGCAAGCAGCGCCTTGAGCGCGGTCTGGGCGTCGTCGAAGTTGCCGTCGATACCGAGTACTTTCAGGTTGGCTGCCGACTCGGTGACCATTTGCAGGCGCTGCACATCCGAGGTGCCGCCGGCCGGGTAGAGGCAGACGACGCGAATGTTGGGCACGTCGCGAAAGGTTTCGAGTGCCGCCGGCCCGGTATCCCCGCTGGTCGCGGTCAGGATCAGGAATTGCCGGTTCTCGCGCGCCGCGAGCGCCGCGAGGATCTGGCCGAAGGGTTGCAGCGCCATATCCTTGAACGCGCGGGTCGGCCCGTGATAGAGCTCGGCGACGAACAGCCGCTCGTCGAGCCCGACTACCGGCACCGGGTCGTCGGGGTCGTCGAAGCGGTCGTAGCGATCCAGCGCCGTGCGCAAAACGGCTGTATCGATGTCGAGCCCGAGATGCTCGAGCAAGGCTTGCGCCAGCTGTTTGTAGGAACTGTCGACGTGGGCGGCGAGGAATCCCGCCGGGAGCGGCGGCAGCGCGGCCGGACAGTAGATTCCGCCGAACGACGCCGACGGCGACGCCAGCGCGGTGGAAAACGGCACCTCGGTTGGACGTTCGCCGTCGTTGCCTCTGCTTTCGGTGAAAATCATGCGGGCGATCGGTTCCTGGGCGGATGGTGGGCGAATTATAGCCGCGCGCCGCGGGTCGACAAACCGATTTGATGGTCCCCGGGGCGCGTCCCGTAAATCCGCGATAACGCAGGATTTCGCTTCTACTGAGTCGCATTTATGCGTAAAATTCGCCGATTGACCCGGCTGCCGGTTCTTGCCGGGGATCGACTTGGCAAGCCCAGAGTAGCCGACAACACCCGATGTCCGTAACCGCAAAGACCAATTTACTCGATTTCGATCGCGCCGGGCTCGAAGCCTTCTTCGCCGCGCGCGGCGACAAGCCGTTTCGTGCGCGCCAGGTGATGCAGTGGGTGCATCAGCGCGGCGTCACGGATTTTGCGCGGATGACGGATTTGTCCAAATCGCTGCGCGCCTGGCTCGCCGGCGAGTGCCGGGTCGCGACGCCGCGCGTGCTCGAGCAGCAGGACTCGGCCGACGGTACGCGCAAGTGGTTGCTCGCGGTCGACGGCAGCGACAACGCGATCGAGTGCGTGCTGATCCCGGAGAAATCGCGCCAGACGCTGTGCGTATCGTCGCAGGTCGGGTGCATGCTGAACTGCAGTTTTTGTTCGACCGCGAAACAGGGTTTCAACCGCAACCTGACGACCGCGGAAATCATCGGCCAGGTTCACCTGGTGCATCACCGGCTACTCGCCGAAGGCAGGCCGGGAGTCAGCAATGTCGTCATGATGGGCATGGGGGAACCGCTGCTGAACTTCGACGCGGTGATCGCCGCGGTTCATCTGATGACCGACGATTTCGGCTATGCACTGAGCAAGCGCCGGGTGACGATCAGCACCGCCGGCGTGGTGCCGGCGATGGAGCGCCTCGCCGAGGTCACCGACGTCGCGCTGGCGGTTTCGCTGCACGCGCCCGACGATGCGTTGCGCAACGAGCTCGTGCCGCTTAACCGCAAGTATCCGATCCGCGAGCTGATGCGGGCCTGCCGCGGCTACGTCGAAGGTTATAACCGCAAGATCACGTTCGAGTACGTGATGCTGGACGGCGTCAACGACAGCCTCGAGCACGCGCGCCGGCTGGTCGCGTTGATCGGCGGCATGCCCTGCAAGCTGAACCTGATCCCGTTCAACCCGTACCCACACGCGATATACCGCCCGACGCCGCCGGCGGCCATCGACCGCTTTCGCGACTACGCCGCGAGCAAGGGTATCGTCACGGTAACCCGGCGGCCGCGCGGTGACGACATCGACGCCGCCTGCGGCCAGCTGGTCGGCGCATTCCACGACCGCAGCCGACGCAGCGCGCGCTATCGCGCGAGCTTGCGCCAATTCGAGGGGGTGCCCGTTGCGCATTGAGATCCTGATACCGCTGGCGCTGGTCGTATCGAGCCTGACGGCCTGCGTTGCGGTCAATCCCCGGCAATCCCAGAACGAGAAAGCCAGCGCGGTCAACGTACAGCTCGGCATTGGCTACCTGCAGCAAAACAGTCTCGAGCTGGCCAGCGAAAAGCTCGACAAGGCGCTGCAGCAGAACCCGAAATCGGCGCCGGCGCACAATGCCTACGCGATTTTGCAGGAGCGTCTGCTGCAACTGGACAAGGCCGAATTCCATTACCGGCGCGCGACGGAACTCGATCCCAAGGACTCGCAGGCGGCCAATAACTATGGCGCCTTCCTGTGCCGCAACGGGCGCGAGGTCGAATCCGAAAAGTATTTCCTGCGCGCGCTCGATAATCCGCTGTACAAGACCCCCGAGTTCGCTTACACCAACGCCGCGATTTGCCTGATCAAGGCCGAGCGCAACGCGCGAGCGAAGGAATACCTGCGCAAGGCGATCGCGGCGAAGACCGATTTCGCGCCGGCCCTGCTGGCGATGGGCGACTTGCTGTTCGACGAGGGTCAGCACAAGCTGGCGAAAGGCTATCTCGATCGCTACCATCGGATCACGCGGCCCAGTGCGCGCAGCCTCTGGCTCGCAATCCGCAATGAACTCGAACTCGGCGACGACGCCGAGGTCGTCGAGCTGGCGCAACGTCTCGAAGCCGATTTTCCGGACTCCGACGAGTACCGCGCCTGGCTCAGGATACAGTAACGTGAATTCGATCGACGAACAGCCGCAAAGCCAAAGCCGGCCGACCGGAATCGGTCCCGGCGAGCGATTGCAGGCGGCGCGAATTCAGCAGGGCCTGTCGCTCGAGGACGTCGCCAGTCGCATGCACCTGAGCGTCAGCATTCTCGAGGCGATCGAGGAAAACAATTTCGAAGAAATCACCGCGCCGATATTCGTCAAGGGCTACCTGCGCGCCTACGCGCGGATCGTTTCGCTCGACGAAGACGAAATGATCCATCAATACCTCGACTTTTATTCCAACGAGGATCCACCGATTGCGGCGATCGGCAATACCGCGCCGGAGTTGTCGGTCGCCGATGCGCGGATCAAGTGGACGACCTACGCGGTTGTCATCGTGCTGGCTGCGCTGATCGGTGCCTGGTGGTGGAGCCAGCGCAACGCCGGCGACGCGCCGATATCGCTCGACGCGCAGGCGCCGACCGGCGGGCAGCGGTTCGAGTCCGACGCCGCGAGTAGCGCCGCGGTTGCCAGCAGCGCGATCGAGGCGGTCTCCGAGAGCCAGGCCGCGTCCCTCGAGCCGCCGCAGCCGACAGTCGACACGTCCGCACCCGAAATCGAAACCGAGCCGGTCGCGATACCGGAACCCGAACCGATCGCCACGACACCGGAACCCGAACCCGTAGCCGACGCGCCGACCGTCGAGGCGTCGGCGCCAGGTGATGCCGACGAGCCCGAGGTAGCGGCGGCACCGGCAACGCCCAGCGGCGCGCGCGTCGGCGGTGTGCTTCAGCCGCAAATGGCGCCTGGCGGATCGGATCGGCTGGTTGTCGTCGTACATGCCGACAGCTGGGCCGACGTCAAGGATGCCAGCGAGTATCAACTGCTCTACGACCTGTTGCGCGCCGAAGAAACCGTCGAGCTGATCGGCACGGCACCGTTTTCGGTGTTTCTCGGCAACGGTCACGGCGTCGAAATCCGTTTCAACGGGGAAGAGATCAACTTCGCCTCGCGTATCCGCGACGACAATACCGCGCGCCTCAAGATCGGTCAGTAATCGGGAGTTCTCCGTGGCGAATCAACACCAGGCCATTCGCGGAATGCACGATATTCTGCCCGCCGACATGCCGGCCTGGCAGCAGCTCGAGGATACCTACCGCGCGCTGATCGAATCCTACGGCTATCGCGAGATCCGCACGCCGATCGTCGAGAAAACCGCGCTGTTCGCCCGCTCGATCGGCGAGGTTACCGACATCGTCGAAAAGGAGATGTACAGTTTTACCGATCGCAACGGCGATTCGCTGAGCCTGCGGCCGGAAAACACCGCGAGCGTCGTGCGCGCCTGCCTGCAGGCGGGCCTGTTGCAGGACCAGCAGCAGCGATTGTGGTATTTCGGCCCGATGTTTCGCCACGAACGGCCGCAAAAGGGCCGCTACCGCCAGTTCTTCCAGTTCGGTGCCGAGGCCTTTGGCTTTGCCGGCGCCGATATCGAAGCCGAACTGATACTCGTCGCGGCACGTTTCTGGCGTCAGCTCGGCCTCGACGCGATCGAGCTGCAGCTCAACAGTCTCGGCAGCGGCGATTGTCGGCGGCGCTATCGCGAGCACCTGGTCGAATATTTTCGCGATCACTACGACGCACTCGACGACGACAGCCGTCGGCGCCTCGAGACCAATCCGCTGCGCATCCTCGACAGCAAGAACCCGGAACTCGAAGCGCTGATCGGAGCCGCACCGGCGCTCGCCGACAGCCTCGACGACGAGTCGCGCGCGCATTTCGCCGAACTGTGCGAAATCCTCGACCGGACCGGCGTGGACTACGCGGTCAATCAGCGTCTCGTGCGCGGGCTGGACTACTACTGCCACACGGTATTCGAGTGGGTGACCGACACGCTCGGCGCCCAGGGCACGGTTTGCGGCGGCGGGCGTTATGACGGGCTAGTCGCGCAACTCGGCGGCAAGCCGAACTACGCGGCCGGTTTCTCGATGGGCTGCGAACGCCTGGTCGCGATGCTGATCGACCAGGGCAAGGCTCGCCCGGCGCGCGGATGCGATGTCTATCTTGCGATGCGCGGCGCCGGCAGCACCGCCGCCGCGCAACGCCTGGCCGAATCGCTGCGCGATCGCCTGCCGCGTCTGGAACTGGTCGTTCACGCCGGCGGCGGCAGCTTCAAGAGCCAGATGCGCAAGGCGGATCGTTCCGGTGCGCGCGTCGCGCTGATTCTCGGCGAGGCCGAACTCGAAGCCGGCACCGTCGGTCTGAAAACCTTGCGCGACGATGCGCCGCAACTTGAAATTGCGCAGGGCGAAATCGCCGCGACACTCGACAACCTGATAGGACGAGCCTGACTACCATGCATAGCGACGAAGAACAGGTCGAAAAACTCAAATCCTGGCTCAAAGAAAACGGCATGGCGATCGTTCTCGGTATCGTCATCGGCGTCGGCGGTCTGTCCGGTTATCGCTACTGGATTCACGTCAAGGAAACCACCGCCGCCGAAGCCTCGAACCACTTTGCCGCGTTGCTGACGGCGCTAAAAGCCGGCGATGCCGAAGCCGTGCAGGCCCGGGTCGAAATCCTGGCCGACGACTATGACGGCACCGAGTACGCCAAACTGGCGCAATTCGCGCTGGCCAAACACCGGGTCGAGGTCGGCGAGTTCGAGCAGGCGGCGCAAGCCCTCGAACAGGTGATCGGCAGCGCCGGCGACAGCCCGCTCGGCTACCTGGCACGGTTGCGGCTGGCCGCGGTGCAGATCGAACTCGACCGTCTCGACGCCGCGCTCGGCACGCTCGGCGCCGATTTTCCGGCCGAATACGCCGCCCGGGTCGAGGAACTGCGCGGCGACGCGCTGAGCCGGCAGGGCAAATCCGCCGAGGCGGCCGAAGCTTATCGCAAGGCCCAACGCGCCGACCCCGGCCCGGCCGACGCCGAGTTTCTGCGGCAGAAACTGACCGACCTCGGGATCGAGAGTTGACGCGCAAATCGTTCGCCATTGCACTGTTGATCGGTAGCCTCGCGGCCTGTTCCGCGAACAAGGACAATACCGATCCGCCGGCACCGCTGACGACGATCGAAGCGAGCGTCCCGCTACAACTCGACTGGACGACCGATACCCGCGCCAGCGCCAACGCCGCCGCCTACCGGTTGCGTCCGCTGGTCGTCGACGATCATGTCTACAGCATCGATACCGCGGGCGTCGTCAGCCGGGTCGACGCGGCAAGCGGGCGACGGCAGTGGCGCTTCAACACCGGGCTCGCGGCGATCGCCGGTCCGGGCGGCAACCGCGAGGTAATCGTCATCACGTCGCGCGACGGCGAAGTCGCCGCCTACCGACCGCAGGCCAGGGGCCTCGAGCCGCTCTGGCGAACCCGCGTCAGCAGCGAGATCAGGGCCGCGGCGGTCGTCGATCGAAAACAGGTTTTCATCCGCAGCGTCGACGGTCACCTGCGCAGCCTGTCGGTCGTCGACGGCAGCCAGCAGTGGATGGTCGCGCATCGCGTGCCGGCACTGTCGCTGACCGGCAACAGCGCCCCGCTGGTGCAGGGCGAGTTCGTCTACGCCGGATTCGACGACGGCAAGCTGCTGGCCGTCGATCGCGCCAGCGGGCAGACGGTCTGGGAGTCGACCATCAGCCTGCCGCGCGGCCGCACCGAGGTTGAGCGGCTGGTCGACGTCGACGGTAATTTCGTCATGCGCGACGGCGTCATCTATGTCGCGACCTTCCAGGGGCGCCTCGCGGCGGTGCAGGGTGTCAGCGGCGATCTGCTATGGTCGCGTCCGTTTTCGAGCTTCCAGGCCATCGCGATCGACGACCAGGCGATATACCTGTCCGCCGACGACAGCCACATCTGGGCGATCGATCGCCGTACCGGCGCGGCTTTCTGGAAGCAGGACGTGCTGCATGCCCGCCGCATCACGGCACCGGCGATCGTCGGTGAGCGGATCGTAGTCGCCGATTTCGAGGGTTACCTGCACTGGTTCGACAAGGCCAGCGGACGCCTGGTCGGGCGCATCCGCCCCGGCACTGCGCGCAGCTATGTCCAGCCGCTGGTCTGGCGCGATCGGGCATTGTCACTCGATATGGCCGGATTGCTGGCGTCGGTTTCGTCGCCTCGATGATTCCGGTCATCGCGTTGATCGGCCGGCCCAACGTCGGTAAATCCACGCTCTTCAACGTTTTCACCCGCAGCCGGGACGCAATCGTTGCCGACCAGCCCGGACTGACGCGCGATCGTCAATACGGGGTCGGCGAACGCGGCGACAAGAGTTTTATCGTCATCGATACCGGCGGCCTTTCGGGCGAGCGTGAAACGCTCGACGAACTGATGGCAAGGCAGACGCGAATCGCAATCGACGAGGCGGACGAAGTACTGCTGATAGTCGACGCGCGCGACGGCCTGACCGAAGGCGATCGGCAGATTGCCGAACTGGTGCGCAGATCGGGCAAGTCTTGCCGGATCGTGGTCAACAAGACGGACGGATACAGTCCCGAACAGGCGCAAGCCGAATTTTTTGCGCTCGGCTTCGAGCACCTGCACCTGATCGCCGCTGCGCATCGCAAGGGCACGACCGCGCTGCTCGACGAACTGCTCGCGCGATTCCCGCCGGCGGTGGCCGAGCCCGACGGCAACGGGCCGGTGGTGGCCGTAATCGGCCGGCCCAACGTCGGCAAGTCGACGCTGATCAACCGGCTCGCCGGCGAGGAGCGGGTCGTCGCCTACGACGAGCCCGGAACCACGCGGGACACGATAGCCGTGCCGTTCGAGCGTCGCGGGCGGTCCTACACGCTAATCGATACCGCTGGCATACGGCGCCGCGGCAAGGTTCACCAGGCAGTCGAGAAGTTCAGCGTGATCAAGGCGCTCGACGCGATCGAGCGGGCGCAGGTCGCGATACTCGTGATCGACGCGCGGGAAGGGTTGACCGACCAGGACCTGACGCTGCTGGGCTACGTACTCGAGGCCGGACGCGCGCTGGTCATCGCGGTCAACAAGTGGGATGGACTCGATAGCGAGCGGCGCGAAGGCGTACGCCAGGTGCTTGCGCGACGGCTCGAGTTTGCCGGTTTCGCCAGGCGTCATTTCATCTCGGCGCGCCACGGCACCGGTGTCGGTGACCTCCTGGCATCGGTCGACCGCGCGCACGCCGCGGCGACGCGCGACCTGAACACGCGGCTGTTGACGGATTTGCTCGAGGAAGCCGTGTTTCGCCACAATCCGCCGCTGCATCACGGCCGCCGCATCAAACTGCGCTATGCCCACCAGGGCGGGCGCAATCCGCCGGTCATCGTCATCCACGGTAATCAGACACGCTACTTGCCGGCGGCATATCTGCGCTATCTGACGAACTTCTACATCGATCGGCTCGGCCTCGAAGGCACGCCGCTACGCATCGAACTGAAGGCCGGAAGCAATCCCTATGCGACAAAAAAGCGCGTCAAAACGCGAAGAAAGTGAGAATATATGCCGAAAATCGCGTCAGGCGGGCGAAAAATGTGAAAAATCGCATGGTTCTATTAGACTTTGATGCATGGGCTTGCAAAGAATCCTGGTTACCAACGCCAAGGGCGGCTGTGGTAAGACCACAATCGCGACCAATATCGCCTCGCACTACGCGCGGCAGGGCAAGGTCGTGCGCCTGTTCGACCACGATTCGCAGGGCTCTTCGCTGGCCTGGCTCAACCGGCGGTCCGGCGACGAGGCGCTGATCACCGGCGTCGACGCGTCGAAGAACTCCGATCACCGGCTGACGCGTTCCTGGCAGCTGCGCGTGCCGCCGGAAACCGATGTCGCGATCATCGATTCACCGGCCGGCACCGACATCACCGAGCTCGCGATGCTGTTGCGGCAACACGACTCGATTCTGATCCCGGTGCTGCCGTCGCCGATCGACATCCACGCCACCGCGCATTTTATCAAGGCACTGCTGACCACCGGCCGCGCGCGTCACAAGATGGTGCGGCTGGCCGTGGTCGCCAACCGCGTGCGCAAGAATACGCTGATGTACCATTCGCTCGAGCGCTTTCTGTTCAGCCTCAACATTGCTTTCATTTCGAGCTTGCGCGACACGCAACTCTACGCCAAGGCGATCGAACTCGGCCTCGGCGTCCAGGAGGTGCCGACCGCGCGCAACAAGATCGACAAGGAGCAGTGGGCACCGATTTTTCGCTGGCTCGAGTCGCCGACGATCAGCGAGAGCGCGCCGATCACGCCGCTGTTCAACCGATTCGAGAATTGATTTCGACTGCCAGCGTCGGTCAGATCGCCGGCGGCTATTAACTATTTCATATTTCGGCGTCGCGGCAGATGCATTCGCAGGACGCTGTGATATCATTTCGCCCGACTTTTCTCGTCGGTCTCACCCATGAAAATAATGCGTCTTGTTTTGAGCTGCGCGCTGCTTGCGAGCGCGGCATTGCCGGCGGCGGCCAACGATTTCGAAGCTGCCCTGAGTTCGGAAACCGCCCAGTTCACGTTTCGTTCGGATTCGAGCCTGATCGGCTGGGGCGGCGCCGATCTCGGGTTTGGCCTGTTCTACAACGACGACAGCGACTATCTGTTGCAGCTCAGCCTGATGCAGATGCGCCAACCGTCGGAAGAAAACCCGCTGACCTTCGGCGTCGGCGTGCGCGGCTATCTCGGCAATCTCGACGATGCCGACCAGGACGTGTTCGCGTTTGCGATCGGCGGCGAGCTTCGCTACACGATCCCGGGCAATATGCCGATGGCACTTTTTTTGCGCGGCCACTTCGCGCCGGAAATCACAAGCTTCTCCGACTCGGAGGAGGTCCTGGACTACACCTTCGGTATCCAGATCGAAGTCTTGCCGCAAACCACCGCTTTCATCGGCTTGCGTCACCTCGAGGTCGATACCGAGGACGAAGGCGAAGTCGAACTCGACGACGACCGATTTCACCTGGGCGTGCGCCTGACCTTCTGATCGAAAAAATCGCTAATCGGCCGGCAGGAAAAGCGCGGGATCGATCCAGACCCCGTTGAGGCCGACGCTCCAGTGGAGGTGCGCGCCGGTGACGCGGCCGGTCGCGCCGACCTTGCCGATGACTTCGCCCTTGGCGACGCGCTGGCCGAGCTCGACGTCGATTTCGCTCAAGTGCGCGAACATCGATATCAGACCCTGGCCGTGGTCGACGTAAACCAGATTGCCGCTGAAGAAAAAATCTCCGAGTTCGATGACCGTACCGGCACTCGGTGCGCGCACCGGCGTGCCCTCGGGCGCGGCGAAATCCATGCCGCTGTGCGGTCGTCGCGGCTGGCCGTTGAATACGCGACGGCGGCCGAAGCTGCCGGTGTTGATGCCGCTGACCGGGCGCAGGAATTCGAGATCGACCGGTCCGTCGATGTAGTGATCGCGCGCCTCCTGTTTGCGCTTCTTCTCGGCGAGGATGCGCGGCATGTCGCTGGCGTAGGGATTGACCTTGCGGTCGTCGGTGATCGTGATGTGCTGCGTCGTGTAGGTTTTGGGCGCGACGCGAAAGAACTTCTTCGCCACCTGGCCGGCGCTGCGCTTTTCGATATGGTATTCGCCGGGCTGGTAAGACAGCGGTATGCCGACGATTGCGTGGCGGGCGCCGTCGATTTGCGCGGTCAGCACCGGCCGGTTGCGAAAGCGGTAGCCGTCGTCGCCGTCGTCTAACCGGATCAGCGCGACGCCACCGGGCACCAGCGATTCGCGCGGTTGCGCCAGCGCCGGCGACAATGGCAGTATCAGCAGGAGCGGCAGCAGGGCGCGGAACTTGGGAGACGGCATGCGGATCACGCGAGCAAGTATGCGAACTTTTGTTCGCGGGTCAAGGTCACAGAGTGGCCGCGTCGCCCGGCGCGAATTACAGTGCTGTAAGAGGAGTGATTTCGAGCCGTGAAAGATATCGGTAGTCTGGACGAGCGAATACTCGTATTCGGCGGTCCCTATGGCAACCTGGCGGCGACCCGCGCGCTGCGCGAGCGCGCCGCGGCGCTCGATGTCGCGCCGGCACGGGTAATTTGCACCGGCGATCTGGTCGCCTATTGTGCCGAACCCGCGGAGACGATCGAGCTGGTGCGCGCCTGGGGAATCCACGTCGTCATGGGGAATTGCGAGGAAGCGCTCGCCGCCAGCGAACCCGATTGCGGTTGTGGCTTCGATCCCGGCAGCGCGTGCTCGGCGCTGGCCGAGGCCTGGTATCGATTCGCCGACCGGCGGGTCGTCGCGTCGCAACGTCGCTGGATGCAGGCGCTGCCGCGGCGGCTCGATTTCACCGCTGGCGGCATACGTTTCGGCGTCGTCCACGGCAGTCCCGAGCGGATCAATGAATTCGTTTTCGAATCGAGCCCGGCGGATGCCAAGCGCGCCTGGCTTGCGAACAGCCGGGTCGACGCGATGATCGGCGGACACGCGGGCATTCCCTTCGGCCAGGACCTCGGCGACCGCTACTGGCTCAACGCCGGCGTCATCGGTATGCCGGCCAACGACGGTGGCCCGCACGTCTGGTACATGCTGATCGAAGTTCGCGACGAAATGCTCGAGATCAGCTGGCACCGTCTCGACTACGATTTCGTCGCGAGCCAGCGGTCGACGCGGGCAGCCGGCATGCGCGAGTATGCCGACGCGCTGGAATCCGGGCTGTGGCCGGCGGTCGACATCCTGCCGCCCGCCGAACGCGAACGTAGCGGTCGACCGCTCGATTTGTCGCCGCTGCGCGTTCCGCGCATCGCCGCGGCACTCTGACGTCGTGATCGATTTCGACGTTCATTCCGATGTCGATATAAGCGCACTGGCGGTTGCCCGACAAGACCGGTTGCGCGACGCCATGCGCGGTGCCGACACGCCGGCCATGCTGATCGTCGATTCGATCAATATTCTCTACGCCACCGGCGCCAGCAATATGACGATTTTTTCAACGCGCACGCCGGCGCGTTACCTGTTGCTGATCGCCGATGGGCCGGCGATTCTCTACGAGTACTTCGGCTGCGAACATCTCGCCGCCGGTCTCGCGACGATCGACGAGCTGCGACCGGCTCGCGGACTCTGTTTCGTCAGCTCGGGCGGCGACCCGGAGGGCCAGGCAAACGCGCTGGCCGACGAGATCGCCGGTCTGTTTGCCGACCTCGGTCTTGCGGTCGATCGACTGGCAATCGATCGCTTTCCGTTCACCGTCGTTGACGCGCTGCGCGCACGCGGTTTTAGCCTCGCCGATGCCGACCCCGTCATCGGCGAGGCCCGCCGGATCAAGCTGCCTGGCGAGGTCGCTATGCTGCGCGAGGCGCTGCGGCGCGTCGCCGCGGCGGCTGCTGAAATGGAAGCCAACATCGAGCCCGGTCGCAGCGAGTGCGAGATCTGGTCGGAGTTCAACCGGCGTTTCATCGCCACCGAGGGGCAATACGTTTCGACCCGCCTGCTGCAGAGCGGCGAACGCACGTTTCCGTATTTCCAGGAGGCCGGGTCGCGCCGCGTGCGCGCCGGGGAACTGGTCTGTTTCGACACCGATACGATCGGCTTCGGCGGCTACTGCACGGATTTTTCGCGCACCTATCTGTGCGGTGACGCGGCCACGCCGGCGCAAAAAGACCTGTATCGCAAGGCGCGCGAGCAGCTCGAGCACAACGCCGCGCTGATCGAAGCCGGCGCCGCCTACGAAGCGATCGCCGCGGCGGCCTGGCCGGTGCCGGCCGAACACCGCGACAGCCGCTATTACTGCATCGGCCACGGGCTCGGGATGTCAGGCGAGTTTCCCAATATTCCGCATCGCGTCGACGGCGAGCCGTATCCGCTGGCCGGTGCGCTCGAGCCCGGCATGGTCATATGCGTCGAGAGCTATGTCGGCTCGAAGGCGGCAGGCCAGGGCGTCAAACTCGAGGAGCAGTTGCTGGTTACCGATACCGGAACCGAACGGATGAGCGCGAGCGTGCCGTTCGACGCGCGCCTGACGACGGTCGAACACTGAAGCCCTTCACGCGAGCCTCAGGAAGGTCGGGATAATTGCTCGACGTAGAGCAGCGTCGCGCCGGCGACCGCGACCGGCATCGCGATGAAGTTGACGATCGGAATACTGGTCATGATCATCACGCCGCCGCCGAAGCCCAGCGCGAGGCCGCGGCGCGCGGCGAGACTTCGCTTTTGCTCGGCAAAGGTGAGGTCGTGGTTGCCCATCGGGTAGTCGAAATATTCTAGCGACAGCAGCCACGAGCCGAACACGAACCACAACAGCGGCGCAACCAGCGTAATCGGTGGAATCAGGCTTGCCAGGGATAAGCCGGCGGCCCACAGCAGGATGTAGATCAGCTTGCCTAGCTGCGAGCGCACCGCGTCGAGCGCCATGCGCACGAAGCCGACGTCGCTCTCGGGCGGGCGCCCGGTCAACAGCGCCTCGATCTTTTCCGCCATCAGCGCGTTGAACGGCGCGGCGACGATGTTGGCGACCGGCGTGAATGCGAAGAACACGGTGATCGCGGCGAGCAGGCCGAAAAATAGCCAGATCAGCCCCTCGAGGAAATCGAGCCAGCCCGGGACGAATCCCATGAGGTATTCGACGAACGGCTGGAACAGGCTATAGCCGTACCAGATCAGCGCGCCGAACAGCAGGATGTTGATGATCAGCGGCACGACGACGTAGCCGCGAATGCCGGGCTTGACGAGCAGGCGAAGGCCGCGCGCCAGCGCCTGCGTGCCGAGCGAGATGTCGCCGACCATGAAAGTCAGGGCAGGCGAACCGATTCCGGTTCGTACCAGCCCGGGTCGCGATGCTCGACCATGACGCTGGTGTAGAGGCCGCCGCGCACGTTGAAATCGGCGTTGATGCGCAGGTAGCGCGGATCGAGCAGTTCGACGAGGTCGTTGAGCATCTGGTTGGTGACCGCCTCGTGGTAGGCGCCCTGTTCGCGAAACGACCAGAAATACAGCTTCAGCGACTTGAGTTCGACGCACAGCCGATCGGGTACGTACTCGATCTGGATGTCGGCGAAATCGGGCTGCCCGGTCGCCGGGCACAGGCAGGTGAACTCGGGCGTATCGATGTGGATCGTGTAATCCCGTTCGGGGTTCGGATTGTCGAAGGTTTTCAGCAGGCTCGGCGGCTGGGCGCTCATGATTCCCTCTCCTGGATTAGGACCGGACGCGCGACGCGCGTCGCGGCGCGCCATTATAGCCGGGCGGATCGATAAGGCAATTAATTGACCCGTTTTACTGTTGCCGGCTGGGTCAAATGATATACTCTGCCCGCGAATTCACCCGGGGCATTTCTGCTCGATGCGTCTCAGTCAAATCCGGATCGCGGGCTTCAAATCCTTCGTCGATCCGACCAAAATTGCGTTTCCGGCCAACATCACGGCAATCGTCGGACCCAACGGCTGCGGTAAATCGAACGTCATCGACGCGGTGCGTTGGGTCATGGGCGAATCCTCGGCGCGCAACCTGCGCGGCGAATCGATGGAGGACGTGATTTTCAGCGGTTCGTCGAGCCGCCAGCCGGTTGGCCAGGCGTCCGTCGAGCTGGTGTTCGATAATGCCGACGGCCGCATTGCCGGCGAGTACGCGAAATACAGCGAAATCTCGGTAAAGCGCATCGCGACGCGCGCCGGGCAGTCGAAATACTTCCTCAACAACACGCGCTGTCGGCGGCGCGATATCGCCGATATTTTCCTCGGCACCGGCCTCGGCCCGCGTAGCTATTCGATTATCGAGCAGGGCATGGTCAGCCGGGTCATCGATGCCAAGCCGGACGAGTTGAGAGTCTATTTCGAAGAAGCGGCCGGGATCTCCAAGTACAAGGAACGGCGGCGGGAAACCGAAAACCGCATCCGCCACACGCGCGAGAACCTCGATCGGCTGATCGACCTGATCGAAGAAATCGACAACCAGCTCGCGCGTCTCGACCGGCAATCGAAAACCGCGGCGAAATACAAGGCTTTGAAGGCCGAGCTGCGGCAAATCGAGGCCGAGCGGCTGCTGCTGCAAAAACGCGTCTTCGACGGCGAAAGCGAATCCCAGCAACGCAAGCTCGCGAGCGTCGAAACCGCGCTGCAGGAACGGATCGCGGCGCTGCGCGAAACCGAGCGCGAAATCGAGCAGGGTCGCGCGCGGCTGACCGCGGCCAGCGAGCGGCAGAACGCGGTGCAGGGCGATTTCTATCGCGTCGGTGCCGACATCGCCGCGCGCGAACAGTCGATCGAGCACCGCAAGAACCTGCGCCAGCTCAATCGCCAGGAGCTCGAATCGCTCGAGCAGACGGCCGCCGACGCGCGCGAGCTGCTCGCCGCCGACGAACGCCACCTCGACGAGCTCGAGCGCCAGGGAACCGACGTGCAACCGTCGCTGGCCGCGGCGGGCGAGGAGCTCGAGCGCCTGCAGCTTGCGCTCGACGAAGCCGAAAGCGCGATGCAACAGTGGCAGGAGTTGTGGGACCAGTATCGCCGCGAATACCACCAGTTGCACGAATCGGCGCAAATCGAGAATCGCGGCATCGAGCACATCGAGCGCCAGGTCCGGCACACCGAGGAGCGGCGCGCGCGACTCGCCCAGGAACTCGAGACGCTCGACGCGAGCGAGCTGATCAAGGACATCGATACCCTCGAAAGCCGGGTCGAAGCCAACGCCGAGGAGTACGCGGCGACGATGGCGCAGGCGCAGACGCGTGCCGAGGAGATCCAGCAGCTGCGCGCCGCGATCGAAGAGCTTGCCGCCGAGCTCGATACGCAACGCAACCGCCTGCAAACGCTCGGCGGGCGCCTGAGTTCGCTCGAAGCCCTGCAGCAGCACGTGCTGGCCGAGGGCAGCGACGAGGTCAGGGCCTGGCTCGAGCGCAACCGGATCGACACGAACCGGCGTCTCGCCGGCATGATCCGCGTGCGCGACAATGCCGACAAGGCCGTGGAGGCGGTGTTGTCGCCGTTACTCGGCGCCTACTGCCTTGCGCCGGATAATTCGCTGCCCGATTCCCTGCTGCCGGATCACACGCTCGCGCTAATCGGCGCCGATCTGGTGCGCCAGGCGCCAGCCAGGCGCGATTGGCCGCGGCTGATCGATTTCGTCGACTGCGAAGTCGACCTGTCGGCGCTGCTCGACGGCGTTTACCTGTGTCAGAATCTGCAGGAGCTGCGCTATAAGCGCGGGCAGCTGGAGCCGGGCGAAAGTCTCGTCAGCCTGCAAGGGTTATGGGCCGGGCGCAACTGGATAATGCAAGTCGGCAAGGAAGACCAGCGCAGTGGAATGCTCGCCCGCGAACAGGAAATCGAGCAGCTTCGTCACGAGGCGAATACGCTCAGGCAGTCGACCCTCGACCTGAAATCGCGGCTCGACGGCGAGCGCGAGCGCTTGCGCGCCGAGGAGCGACGCTGGGACGCCGAGCAACAGACGCTCGCCGAGTTACAACAGCAGCTCGGCGAACTGCGGCAGCAGCTTAGCCAGCGCCATAGCCAGGCCGAACAGGTACAGGCGCGTCGCCAGCAGTTGCACGCCGAACTCGAAGAGCTCGACGAACTCAAAGCCGGGCAGGCCGGCGAACTCGAGTCGAATGCCGCGCGGCGCAACGATTTCCTCGATCAGATCGCGCAGATGGGCGATCTCGAAGCCGGTCTGCAACAGCAGAAGACCGAGCGCCAGCAGAATCTGACCGCCGCGCGCGACGCACTGCATGCCGCGCGCGACCGGTCGCACCAGTTGCAGATGCGCGCCCAGGCGCTCGATTCGGAACGCCGGGCGCTGGCTGCCAATATCGAACGCCTGCGGCAACAAACTGCCCAGCACGTGGCGCGGCAGGCGGAGCT
>JBFFXR010000029.1:0-22514 GCA_041569645.1 Gammaproteobacteria bacterium | reverse complement strand
GGCCGAGGCGCGAAAAATGCGACGCGGCGAGCAGGTGATCGCCGCCGGCGCGGGCCGCCTCGCCCTGCTTGTAGATGCTCGCCGCGACCTGTTCGCGCGCCTCGCCGCGCGCCTTGCCCCTGGCCGGCAGGAATTCGAGCAGCGCGAGGTAGGATTTTTCCGCGCCGGCGAAATCGTCGCTCGAGAACTGCGAGTCGGCGAGAATCGCCCAGGCGGTCTGGCGGGTCTTTTTATCGACTTGTGGGCTTGCAATCAAACGTTGCGATGAAGCGATCGCGTCGTCGTATTCCTGCCATTCGAAAAATTGCTGCGCGGTTTGCAGCTCGACCTTGGCGAGGCGCGGGTCTTCGGGAAAGCTGGTCGTGAAACGCACCGCCGACTGGATGCGCTGGCGCCGCAGCGCCGGCACGTCGCTCGCGTTGGTCGTCTTGAACAGCGCGTCGAAGCTGACCAGCGCGGCGTAGCCGGCCTCGGCGCTGTCGGCGTGGCGCGGGTAGCCGTAGGCGGTTTGCTGGTAGGCGTCGATCGCCTGCGGCAGCTGGCCGGCATCGGTGAGGCTCTCGGCGAGCAGGAAATTCATCCGCGGCGCGCCGTCGGCGTCGGGGAATGATTTCAGGTAGCGCCGGTACCAGCCGGCGGCGACGCCATAGTCGCCCCGGCGCTTGCTGGCGCGCGCCTGGGCGTGAAAATGGGTCGCCAGTTCGCCGATATGGCCGGCCAGCGCCGGCTTCAGCTTCCGCCGGGTTTCGGGGCTTTGCACCGACCAGTATTCGCTGCCGACGTCGTAACGGTCGACGTAGGCGATCTTCTCCTTGAGCACGAGGTCCGAATAGCCGGCCTGCTGGAAGGTTTCGATCGCGCGCGTGTGGAAATAAGGCGCGTGCGGCGAATACGGGTACTCGTCGGTATACGCGAGGAACAGGCCCGAACCGTCGAGGATGCGTTCCTTGGCGAGGTAGAGCTCGCCGAGTTTGCGGTAGAGCAGGGGCTCGTAATCGCGCTTGCCGTTGGCATTGAAGTGCTGCGCGATCGAGCGCTCCTCGTCCTGGTAACTGAAACACAGGGTTGCGAGGCGCACGACATCCTCGAGCAATTCGCGCTCGCCGCGCTCGAGCGCGGGGTTGAAGTCGAGCTCGCCGATCTTGCCGCGCTCGAGATTGAGGTCGAGCAGTCGCGTATAGCTCGCCAGCGCGTCGTCATAGCGGCTTTGCTTGAACTGCGCCCAACCGTACTTGTAGAGCGCCTTGTCGAAGAACAGCGAGTCGGGCTGGTCGCCGACGATCGCGCCGTAAGCCGCCTCGGCGGCGGGGAAATCACGCATCACGAACAGGATTTCGCCGCGCCGGAACTGCACCTCGTCGATGTACTGCGAGGCCGGGAATTCGCGCGCGATGCGATCGAGCGCGGCCAGCGAGCGCGTCTCGTCGGCTTCGATCGCGTAGGCGCGCGACAGCTGGTAGAGGATCTTGTCGTTGTCGGGGTTGCCGGGGTATTTCTCGAGGTAGGCCTCGTAGATGCCGATGGCCTGTAGCGTCGCGGCGATGCCGAGCTGGCGTTCGGTCTCGTCGTCGGCGAGGCGCTGCTCGAGCGAGAGCTCGAGTTCGAGGTCGGCGAGGCGGCGCAGCTCGTCGCCGGTACCGCCGCCGTCGGCGGTGATTTCGACCAGCGCGCGAAAACTGTCGATGACTTGCTGGCGGTCGATCTCGAAGGTCGCGCGCGGCTCGAGTTCGACGCTGTCGATGATCGGCGGCATCGATTCGAGGTCGGCGATGGTCGGGCCGAGATCGACGCCGTCGCCGCCGCAGGCGCCGAGCGCGGCGGCGATCGCGGCGATGAGCAAACGGCGAAAGTGTTTTGCCGGGCTCATTGCGTGTCCGCCATGCGGTCGTAGAGCTTCGCCATCTCGAAACGGGCGTTCAGCCGCAACTGCGCGACGTGTCGCTGTTGCTGCCGGATCGCATCGATCGCGAGCCGGTTGATGTGGCGTTCCTGGCGTGCGAGCAGCGCGGTGACGTTGCCGCGCAGCCGCGCGATGCGCGCCTCCTGGCCCTCGATGCGGCGCTCGAAGGCAACAAACTCGCGTTCGCCCCGCTCGGCGATGCGGCGCAAATCGGTGGCGCGGTTTCGCGACTCGTCGAGCGCTCGGTCGAGCGCAATCAACTGCTTTTTGGCGCGCCAGAAGCGTGCCGGGTAATCGGTCGCGAGTTCGTAGTGCATCAGCCCGGCGAGCAGGCGGTGCATGTCCTGCTGGTAGGTCGTGTTGCGCTGCCCGGCAAGCTTGTCGATACCCGCGGCGACCCGCGCGAGCCGCTCGAGATGTTCCTGCTCTTGCGGTGAGGCGAGCGCGGCATGATCTTCGTTCGTCTCGATCGCGGCGAGGCGCCTTGCGAAGCCGTCGCGCTGCCGGCGCAGGTCGGCGAGCGTGGCGAAGCTCGAGGATTGTTGCAGCTTCGGCAACTTGGCGGCGAAAGCCTTGCGGCGTTCGGCCAGTACCAGCTCGAGCGCAGGGAAATTGTTGCCCCAGTAGCGCAGCGAGTTGCGTATGTCGAGCAGCTGCTGGTAGCGGCGAATCTCGCGCTGGAAGGTCGTCGACGCGAGCAGCAGGTGCAAATGCGGCGTGACGTCGGAACTCGGCGGCAGGCGCTGCAGGCTCGCGCGGTCGAACAGGATCGCGTGCTCGCGCAGCGACGCGATCAGGCCATCGCTGTGGATCGAATCGATCGCGGCGTCGAGCAGGCGCAGTTGCGCGTCGAACTGGCGCGCGGCGATCTCGAAGTGGCGCAGCGCGAGCTGATCCTGGCCGGCCTCCATGTGACTGGCCGGAATGGCGAGGATCGCTTCCTGGGTCGCGGCGTCGAGCGCGTTGCGCCTGAGCAGCAGCCGCCACGGCGTTTGCGCCTTGTCGTGTTTCCCGAGGTGGTGCCAGGCCCAGCCCGACGCGAGCAACGCTTCGTGCGATAGCGGACCCTCGAGGCGAATGCGCGTCAGGCTCGCGAGTGCCGCCTCGGGTTGCTCGAGGCGCAGCTGCTTGAGCCCCAGCGACAGGTTGGCGCGATCGCGCAGCGCCCTTTGCTCGGCGTCCCGGGGCTCGATCTGGCCGATCCGGTCGAGCAGAAAGCGGCCCCGCTCGAAGTCTTCGTCCTCGATCAGTGACACGCCGAGATTGTAGCGCGCGTAGAGTCGCCAGATCGATTGCGAATCGATCCGGTTGCTCAGGTCGGCGGCGAGATCGAACTGCCGTTGGCTGAGATAGAGATTGGTCAACAGATATTTGCGTTCGGCCTCGACACCGGCGGGTAGCGTATCGTTGATGCGTGCGAGCAAATCCAGCGCGTGGTCGAAGTGACCCTGGTCGAAACGCAGGCGCGCGAGGTTGAACCAGATGCGGTTTTGCACCGAGTCCGAAACTTCAGCGGTCAGCAGGCGGGCGAACATTTGCCGCGATTCCTCGAACAGGCCGTAGCCGTAGTAGAGGTCGGCAAGCAGCAGGTTGGCCTCGTCGACCTGCTCGCGGCTGCGCGCGCGCTCGGCGGCGACCATCAGCTGCGTGATCGCGTCGAGTTCCCGTTCCTGGAAGTATTCGAACAGCGCGCGGCCGTAAGCCAGGTCCTCGACCCGGTGGGCGTCGAGCTTGGCCGCCGCGAGCGGGGTCGCGAGCAGCAGGCAGGCGGCGGCGAGCCAGCCGCGGCGTTTATTCCCAGACGCGCACATCGAACTGCGGTTGCTCTTTGCGGCTGTCGTCTTCGATGACGAATTCGACGAACTGCGGTTCGGCAGTCTTCTCGATGACGATGGTTTCGCCGCGGCGGTAGTCGCGGCCCTTGGGGCCGACGCCGGTAAAAATCGCGACGATCTCGTGCTCGCCGGTCGGCAGGTTGCCGATGTAAAGTCGCTGCACGCCACCGCGGCGCAGCGCGGCGAGTTCGCGCTCGGTGTAGAGATGATTGGCGATGTTCTTGTCGTCAATCTTGAGCTGCACCGAATCGAGCTGGAACAGCGCGCCGGCGTTCATCGATAGGAACACGCTGAACTGCGTGTTGGCCGGGAACAGCAGGTCTTCCTCGAGAATGAACAGGTCGCGGTTGAGCGACAGGACTTCTTTTTTCAGCG
Source organism: Gammaproteobacteria bacterium (assembly GCA_041569645.1). Classification (GTDB taxonomy): domain Bacteria; phylum Pseudomonadota; class Gammaproteobacteria. The sequence continues at coordinate 18,404 of JBFFXR010000029.1, read as the reverse complement.
CCTCGATGCTTGCGTCGAGAGTTTCGTCGACCGCGTTTTCGTCGAGTTCGCCGGCCGGCGGCGAGATTTCGACGTCGGCGTCGGACTCGTCGGCCTGGGCCAGCGCCGGTCCGGCGGGGAGCGCCAGCAGCAGCGCGAGTAGCAGGGTCAGAGAAACGGTTTTCATAACAGTAAGAATAGACCTTATCCGCCGTTTGCGGGCGGTTCGAAGCCGGATGAATAGTGCAATTTGCCGTGATTGTCGACGACGATCGCGTCGATACCGTCGAGGCGTTCGATCAGCGCGATGCCGTCGGCCGCGCCCAGGACGAAAATACTGGTCGACAGCGCGTCGGTCGTCAGTGCGTCGGGTCCGGTGACGGTCGCGCTCCAGCTGCGGTTCGCCGAGCGCCCGGTGCTCGGATTGATGATGTGATGCACGCGCTCGCCGGCGTCGATGAAGTATCGCTCGTAGTCGCCGGAGGTCGATATCGCGCTGTTGGCGAGCGGCAGGCGCAAGGCGATGCCATCGGGATCGCGCGGATTGCGTATGCCGATCATCCACGCGCGGCCACGGCGGTCACCGAGGATGCGGCTGTCGCCGCCGGCGCTGACCAGCGCGTCGGCGACGCCGCAATCGCGCAGCACGCCGGCCGCGCGGTCGACCGCATAACCCTTGGCGATGCCGCCGAGATCGATGCGCACGGCACCGTGGCGAAACCTGACCGTGCCGTCGGCAAGCTCGACGTGGCGGTAGTCGATCGCGGCGAGACCGTGCGCGATCGTCCGGTCGTCGGGTTTTCGTCGCGCGCGGTAATCGTAGGCATGGCCGACGCTGGCGTAGGTGATGTCGAAAGCGCCGCCGGTCAACTCGGAGAATCGTAGCGACTCGCGCAGCACAAAGTTCATTTCGGCGCTGATTTCGACCGGCGAGACCGCGGCGTTATTGTTGATGAATGAAATCTCGCTGGCGCCGATGTAAGTGCTCATGACCGCCTCGATGCGGCCGATCTCGGCAAATGCGCGATCGGCGCAGCGCTCGGCCGCGGCCGCATCCTCGTGCCACAGCTCGACGCTGACGCGGGTGCCCATCAGGTCGCGCTGCTGTTGATACCAGTCGGCGCCGGCGGGAAACGCCAGCGCCGATAGCAGGATCAGACTCGTGAAGCGGAAACGGTTGCGCCTGGCATGCATATTTCCAACGTTGTTTGCGCAATTCGGTGCAATCCGGGGGTCAGACCCGGATGCTACCGAAACTGATGTAATTATCCAGGTTGTTACCGAGTCCGTGGTTGGGGAAGGCAGTGGTGAACGCGGTCGTATTGCCGGGTGACACCATGCCGTTTACCGCCATGTAATTCAACATGACCATATTGACCAGCAGGTTGACGTTGTTGGCTGCCGGCGTCGCCGAGGTCACCACCGACGCGCCGGCGTTCATGTGACCGATCTGGCGGCTGCCGACGAGGGTCGGCGCCGCGGCCGGGCGGTAGACGAGGAAGAACGAGCAAGCGGTCGACGAGTTGTCGCCGGTCCATTCGCCCTTGCCGCCGCCGCCGACGGTGAGGTTGCCGTTGCCGTCGGTGCCGCCGTTCGGCGCATTGGCGCCGTCGGTATTGCCGTTGCTGAACACCGAACCGTCGCTGAAGACGTAAACCATCAGCGGTGTATTCAACAACGCCGCGTACTGCAGGCAAGCGCCGATGCAGCGCCCGGCACGCAGATCGCGATTCTCGCCGGTGACGCGGTCACCGGTGTGGTAATCGTAGCCCCCCATCGTCACGCAGCCGCCAATCGCGTAACGGTTGAGGACCATTTTCATGACCGACGCGGTCTTGCGGAATTCGCCGTCGCCTGACAACTCGGCCGCGCTGAACGGCGCGTTCGGGTCGGCGCCGATCGAATCGCGGTTGATCCGCGGATCGTCGAGCGGGTCGACCGGCACGCCGGCGAAGGTATTGGCGATGTCGGCCGACTTGAGGTAACCGCAGCGCACCATGTCCTTGAGAACGTCGTCGTTGGTCATGCCGGTGGTGATACCGGCTTTCATCTTGTAGTGCGACACCCGCGCCATCGATTCCATTACCGCGGTGACGTCGGCCGGGCCGAGGATGCTCGTCAGATCGCCGACGTCGACCATGCCGGTCACGTCGCTCGGCCGGTCGACCTTGGTCGGACGGAATTCGGGGTTGATGTACATCGCCGGCGCCATCGAGTTTCCGCCGGACACGCTCGAGCGCGAGCCGATCAGGTCGACGACTTCGCCGCGCACGCTCGGGTCGGTCATGACCAGCGCGTATAGCGGGTTGTGCGGGTTATTGCCGGTGTCGTTGTCCGAGCGCGCCGGGATCACCGTGCCGTCGACTTGCCCGATCGCGCTGATCGCCTTCTCGCGAATACCGAGCAGCAACGGGCTGTCGGCGTGAAAGATCAGGTTCAGTTCGCGGTTGGTGAAGTCGTTGTTGAGGCTCGGGTTCAGCGTAGTTACCGCCTGGGCCTGGCCCGGCAGCATGTCGCCCGGCAGGCCGAGCTTGTCGTAGCCGGCGGTCGACAGCAGGTCCATTTGACCGCCCTGTTGACCGACCAGCACGTTGGAGCCGGCGAAGTTGGCGCCGCCGGCGAGATCGAAGCAGATAAACGGCACGTTGAGACCGCCACCGCCGCCGAGCGTGCAGCCGGGGATCGAGTTGACCAGCGCGTCGAGATCGGGCGCGACCGCGGCGCGGGCCTCCCGGGTGCCGGCCAACAGGTTCAGGAGGCTGCCGGTCAGCAGCGTCGCGCCGCCGGTGGCAAGCCCCTGGCGAATGAATTGCCGCCTCGAGACGGGTCTTCCATGATCCTCGTGCAGCAGCGGAGCGTCGGGATGCACGGGCCGGTTCTTCTTGAATCTAGCCATGATATTCGGTCCTATTGAACGATCATTACCGCGGCGCCCGTCGCGGCGGCGCACACCGCCTTGACGATTTGCCGCGTGCGGGTGGCGTCGTTGGGGCCGCCCACCAGCAACTGCGTGATCAGGCTGTCGTAGCTGTCGCCGGCGAGCGCCGGGTCCAGGTCCTGCGGCGTCATCGCACCGAGCACGTTGGTAATCTCGGCTTCCGTGGGCTGCGTGGTCAGGTTGTTGGCCGGCTGCAGTTGATCGACGTTCATCACCGCGGTCAGGATCGGGTCGACGACCAGCGCGCGTTCGCCGGCGGTATCGAACGCGTCCTGCGCGTTGGCGTTGAAATCGAAGGTCGGGAAGTACGCCGTGCGCGCGATGTTACCCCGGTCCTCGACCAGCTCGCTGCACGAGGTCAGCGCGAGTTGCGCGATCGCCATCTGGTGCGACGGCAGAAACGCGTCGATCGCTTCGACCGTCGGCAATTGCTGGACATAGTCGGCGTAAACCGACTCGATTGCCGCGTTGGTCGTCGGCACGCCGGTAATCGCCGCGATCGTCGAATTGATTTCCTCGAAGGTGCGCATGCCGATATCGGATGCGACCGGGTTCGGCGGATCCGCCGGCGGCGCCGGCGCGCCGGGCTGCGGGTCTACGAATGTATGACTTGCAGTTCCGATCAGTTCGAAGGTCAGGAAAAACTCGTCGCTGGCCGACCCCTTCTCGAGCGCGATGATCGTGCCGAGCGGCGACAGCAGCTGGCCGGTCGCCGCGTTGTAGTTGGTCGCGTTGACCGTCACGTCGATATTCGCAAAGGCCTGGCCGGCGAGCGCCTCCTTGCCGTTGATGCCGATGCGCATGTTCTGGATTGCGAAGCCACCCGGGGTCCAGGCCGGATCGAGGTTGATGAAGCGCGGTTCGTTGAACAGGTAGCTGTAGCTGTCGAACTGCGAAACCTCGAACAGGATGTAGCTATCGGGTATGCCGATGCGGTGACCGACGTAGAATAGCAGATAGAATTTCTGACCGACCCCGACGTCGAAGTTTTGCAGGATCTGCGGCTGGGTCAAAACGCGATTGTGGATCGCGACGAGCCGCACCTGGCCGTCCCAGTCGTTACTGCCGGCCGCGTCGGCGCCGAGCACGAAGGCGAAGTTGTCGTCCCAGACGACGTTGCCGATCGTCGTCGGCCCGGTAACCGGGTCGGCGGCAGCGACCAGCTGGCCGTTGACATAGACGCTGCGGCCATTGATCGGGTCGTAGTTCGCGACGACGTGCTGCAGGCTAGACTGCACGAGTTCCTCGCCGCTGTCGCCGGTGGTGTAGAAAGGTTCGCCGTTCAGCGACTGCGGATTGGGATCGTCGATGCGATTGTAGAACCGGAAGTCGTACATGTTTTGCTCGAGCGTGAAGTTGCGCGCCGAGCCGCCGGTGTAGCCGAGAATGCTGGCGTCTTCCTGGGTTACGTTGGCCGCAACCACCCAGGCTTCGATCGCGTATTCGCCGGTCGATTCGATGAAGGTCTTGAGTTTCTCGCTATCGAAATTATTCGCGAATGCCCAGCCGTTGGCGAGGTCGAGCCCGTAACCGCCAAGCCACTGGTAGGAACCGTTCAGCTGCAGCGTGATCGACGGGTCGATGCCGCTGGTATCGAAGGCCTGGTTGCCGCTGCCGGTACGGAACTCCCACAACGCAACGAGATTCGCTTCGTGGCGGTTGCCGCCGGCGGCGACGATGCCGTCGCCGAGGTTCAGCGCCATGCTCGTGACCAGCAGCGGATCGACCGGCGTCGGCGCGATCGCTCCTGCGAAGTCGGTAATCGCTTGCAGCATCACGCCTGCGTCGCTGGTGGGACTGGGATTCGGCAACGTGCCGCAATCGGAAGTCCAGCAATTGTGGAATTCGGCACCGAGGCGCACGACGAAGCGCGAGTTGGCCGGCGTGTCGATGTCCATCTTCGGCTTGGCCGCCTCGTAGGCGCTGTCGACGTCGTTGCTGGCGAAGAAGGGCGCGATTGGCAGCGGCTGCGCGGTTTCGGTGTGACAACCCTGGCAGTTGGCGACCAGGATCGGGTGCACGCGGTTGGCGAAGCTGTCGGGTGCGTTGTCGGTCGCGCTGGCCGGGAAGGACTTGGCGTCGCCGGGGCTCTTGATGGTCGGTGGCGTCAGCTGGATCTGGCGCCCGGAAGTCACGTTCGAATCGGTCGCCCAGTTGATGATCATTTGCTCGATGTTGCTCGCGCAGGCCGCGCCGGCCGACTGGCCGAGCCAGCAGTGGTGGCCGGTGGCCGCCTTGGCGACGATTTGCGAACTCGCCGGATCGATCAGGCTGACGTACTGAATCGCGACCGAATAGGCCGCGTTGACGTCGGATAAGTCGACGAAGGTCGGCGTCTGGCCGCTGCCGTGGCACTGGCCGCAGCGATTGTCTTCCTTGAGGAAGGTCCAGAAATTGAGCTGGAACGAACGAATGTCCTCGGTTCGCGCCGCCGGACCGTTGTAACCGCCGTCATCGCCGCCGAGATTCGGGTTCGCGACCGTGTTCGATCCGCCGGTGTCACAGGCCGCGGAGAATACCGCGAGCACAGCGATGACTATCCATTGGGGTAAGCGCTTTGCCGACATGATTAACTCCCTTTACAGTAGGCCGCGACATCGGTGAATACTTCGCGCAGGTTATAGCCGTAGGCGCCCCGGAAGGCGTCGCGAATTGTATCTCGCTCGGCCCGGTCGGTGCTCTGCACGTTCGGATCGCGCAGGCAAACCGCCTCGAAAACCTTGTCGACCTGGCACTGCGCGAACGCGGTGCTGTTGGCGAGTTCCTGGCCCAGCGACTTGGCGCCGTTACCGCGCTCGTTACCCTTCGAATCCGGATTGACCGCCGGTCCCCAGCCGAGCAGCCAGTTCTGGCCGTTGCGCCAATAGTTGATCCAGCTGTCGTCGACCGTGATGTAGCCGTGTTCGAAGTTGTCGGGATTGATGTTGTGCTTGTTCGATACCGTGCCCGGCGTGTAAACCAGGCTGCCGTCGGTCTTGTCGTTGGTGTAGCTCCATTCGTAATACGCAAAGGCGCCGGCCATGCCGTCCATGCCGGCGTGGCAGCCGACGCAGTTGTTCAAAAAGATCCGGCTGTCGCCGCCCGGGCTGCGCGACACGTCACGGCGCACGCGATCGGGGATGCGCGAGACGTCCTTGATCGGCTCGAGATCCGTGCACATGTGGTTCATCAGCGTGAAGCGGAACATCGCGCGGTTGGTGCCGTCGGAAAAGTACGCCATCGACGCGGCGCGGCTGGTCATGATACCGGCGGTTGCCGTGCTTGGCAGCCCGGTGATCGCCGACTGGGTAATGCCCTGGTTGGGGCCGCGCAGGATCGACGGGTTCGACAAATCGCCTGCGACCGGGCCGAGTGCCTCGAGCTGCGCGTAGTGATTGTTGTTGCCGTTCGCGTATGCCGGCACACCGCCGGCGGATCCGATGTAGAGCAAATCATCGTACAGGATCCGGCGGAAATCGAGGCCGTCGCGGACTGCACCGACGACGGTCGCGCTGTAGTCGTTGAGGTCCGCGAACACCGTCTGTTCCTCGTTGGTCCACGGCGTGGCGAAGTTCTTCAGCGTGACGTTGTAGAAGTAGCGGGCGTTCGGATTCTGCGCCGTGTCGATCGCGTAGGCGGCGGCGGTCTTGCCCGAGGTGTCGCCGGCGTAAGGTCCGACGCTGTTGCCGAGCAGCAGTTGCTCCATGGCGTCGATCACGGCGTTGCTCGCGGTGACGCCGACCAGCCGGTCGTGGATGCGCTTGGCCTGGCGCCGTTCGGCATCGCCGGCAAGCACGGTTTGGCTGAAGAGCAGTGAGACGATGACCAGCGTGAGTGAGATTATCGGTTTCAAGTCCATTTTTTTGCCTCTTCGAACTCCCTGTAAACCGCTGGCTACGGGGTTACCGGTTTTTGTGCGAATACCTGCAACTTAATCTAGCACAGGCCCGTAGTACCAAGTAGCAGAGCCAACCGGGAATAGTTCACAAAAGCGCATTTTCCCGACGAACGGTGCGTTATAACTGTTAAGCTCAACTGGAAGGCGTCTCCGGACCATCGCGCCGCGTCGATGCGACGCCGTCTGTTGTGGGCAGCTGCGTCGAAAGGCTACCGCTCGTACCGAAAAACCGCCCGTTGGGGCAGAAACACCGGGTTGAGTGCGAATAGTCGACACTACACTCGAGGCAACGACCGAAGACTGTTCACAGGACTTTTTACCAGCCAGGGAAAGATGAAACGGAAAGCAAGACAACTGGTTAAAAAGGCACCAAGTTCGCTTAACCCGATTCGATCTGCCGCGAAAATTGCGGGAATTATGCTGTTCTCGGCTACTTTTGCGGGTTGCGATCCGAGTTCCTCCGGCGGCGGCATCGATCCCGGCGTGATCGAGATTCCGGTCGCCTTCGTCAACCGCCCGATCCCACTCGACGACATGGGTAACCCGGCGCAGGCCGACCTGCGCGATCCGCGCCTGTTCAGTGCCGGCGGCGATGCCTACCTGCGCGAAACCTCGACCGCCGATGCGACAGTGACCAATATTACTCGAGCGGTCACCGGCGGTAGCGGCGATGTCAAAGGGCTCAACGCGTCGCACGACGGCGACAAGCTGATATTTTCGTTGCGGCTGTTCGATCCGGATCCGAACGACGATATCGTGCCGAGCTGGAACGTCTACGAGTACGACTTGCCGACGGCGACGCTGCGGCGCATCATCGTCAACCAGGCCATCGCCGAGCAGGGCGACGACCTGTTCCCGGCTTATCTGCCTGACGGTCGCATCGTATTCTCGTCGAGCCGCCAGCGCCAGTCGCAGGGCAACCTGGTCAACGAGGGCAAGCAGATTTTTTCCGCGTTGACCGAGGACCGCCAGGTCGAGAGTATCGCGCTGGTGCTGCACGTGATGAATCCGGACGGTTCGGATATTCGCCAGATCTCGATGAATCGCAGTCACGACCTCTATCCGCAGGTGCTCGAAAACATCAACGGCGGTCAGATCCTGTTTACCCGCTGGGATCATGCCGGCGGCAACAACGGCATGCATCTCTACCGAATGAACCCCGACGGCAGCGATCTCGAGCTGGTCTACGGCTCGCACAGCCACGCGACCGGGACCGGCGGCGCCAACGTCCAGTTCACCGGGGTGCGCGAAATGCAAAACGGCGACCTGCTGGCGGTCGCCAAGCCGTTTACCGGAACTTTCGACGGCGGCGACCTGTGGATCATCGATGCCGATCGTTTCGCCGACCACGATCGGCCGATCTGGCAGTACGCCGGGCTGTCCGGTCCGGCGCAGTTACGCGCCACGGTCAACAACATCACCACCGACGGCTCGATTTCGCGCGACGGACGCTACAACTCGGCCTTTCCGCTGCGCGACGGCAGCAACCGCATTCTCGTCAGCAAGTCGACCTGTCAGGTCGACGTGAACGGCACCGTGCGTCCGTGTATCGATCCCTACGTGAACGATCCGAACGCGCAGGAAGTCTCGCCGGCCTACGCGATATGGATTTACGACACCGACGTCGATACCGAAAAGCCGATCGTGCTGGCCGAGCCCGGACGGGTCATTACCGAGGCGATCGCGCTGCGGCCACGGCCGCGTCCGCCGGTGATTTTTGACAAGACCACGCCCGAGCTCGACGGCGGCTGGGAGGCCGAGAATCTCGGTGTGATCAATATCAAGAGCGTCTACGACATGGCCGATATGACGTTCAACGGCTGCTTCTTCAACATTTGCACGCCGAACGCGGCGATTACCGAGGTCGAGCATTTCGCCGACCCGCAGGTCAATATGTCGGCCGCCGAGCGACCGGCACGCTTCGTGCGTTTCGTCAAGCCGGTCGCGCTGCCCGACCCCGACGATCCGAACCTGGCCAATCCGCCCGACCTCGATAACACGGCTTTCGGGCTGCAGCGCAATCTTGGCATGCGTGAAATCGTCGGCTACGCGCCGGTCGAGCCGGACGGTTCGGTCAAGGTCAAGGTCCCGGCCAACCTGCCGCTCGGGGTCGAGGTGCTCGACGGGGAAGGCCGGCGTATCGGGCCGCGTCACGACAACTGGTTCCAGGTGCTTCCCGGCGATACGTTGACCTGCAACGGTTGTCACGACCATGCGACCGGCGGCGCGACGCCCGAAGTTCACGGCCGTCGCGGCGCCGCCACCGCGCCGTCGATCAACGACGGCATCGGCATTACGCTACAGTTTCCGAACACCCAGATTCCGGGTACCGCAATCGAGTACTGGAGCACCAACCTCGGCGAAACCATGGCCGAGGTCCGCTTCGACCGCGTCGGCTCGGCGCTACCGCCGGCGCCCGAGCCGCGATTGGCGGCCGATCTCGCCTTCGTCGACTACTGGACCGATCCGATGGCGCGCCCGGCGGATGCCTCCTACGCCTACAACTACGACGATCTCGACCCGTCGGTGCTCACCCCGGCGCCGCCGGCGAAGCCGCTGCGCAACGCCAATTGCGATGGCACCAACCCGCCCCAAACCTGGCAGCACAATTGTCGCGTCGTGATCAATTACCCGCGCCACATCCACGCAATCTGGCAATTGCCGCGCGGCGCGGCCGACAATTTTGCGCCGTTGGCGCCGGCCAACCCGGTCGATCCCGCCAATCCGACCGCGATGCCGCTGCTGGTCGATAACATGAATCCCGACGGGATCCCCGACGAAACCTGCGTCACCTGCCACACGACCGCCAACGGCACCCGAATTCCTTACGGTCAGCTGGATCTGACGACCGATCCGAACCAGGATCCGAACGATTTCTACCGCGCGTTTCGCGACCTGCTGTTATCCAAGCAGGGACAGGAAATCGACGGCGGCGGCAACCTCGTCAACATCCAGATTCCGGACGGCATGGGTGGAATGATCGACAATCCCGCGTCGCTGATCGCGCCGCGCATGTCGTCGAACGGCGCGCGCGCGAGCTTTTTCGTCGAGAAGATGACCGGCAGCGAGCTCGACGCCGGGCGCGCGCTGCCGGCGACCACCTTCGATCATACCGGCCTGCTGACCGGTGCCGAGCTGAAGCTGATCGCCGAATGGCTCGATCTCGGGGGGCAAAATTTCAACGATCCGTTTGACCCGGCCGCGCCGCAAAACTAAATTAGCGCCTGACTCAAATAGGGAATAATGGCTTGAATCCGCTCAGGGTGATCTTGGTGTCCAGTTTATTCCTGCTCCTCGCTGCCGCACTCCGACCCGCGATCGCCGCGACCGAGGAGATCGACGCCAATATCGATTCGCCCGAGGCCGACGCCGGCGACGCCGTGCGCGTGCGTATCGCCGACCCTTTCATCGAATTGCATACCGGCCCGGCGAGTGGCTACCCGATTTACCACGTCGTCGACCGTGGCGAGGAAGTCGAGATCCTGCGGCGCAAGACCGACTGGTTCAAGCTGCGCACCGCCGACGGCAAGGAAGGCTGGGCGAGCCGCGAACAGATGCAGCAGACCCTGCTACCGGGCGGCGAGGCTTTCCGCCTGACCGAGCGCACCGAGGCGGATTTCCCCGAGCGCAAGTGGGTCTTCGGCGTAACCGGCGGCGAGTTCGAGTCGGCGCCGGTGTTCACGTTTTTCGGCGCCTACGCGTTCACGCCTAACCTGTCGAGCGAACTCCATTTCGGCCAGTCGGTCGGCGACGTGTCGAGCAGCACCTTCTGGAAAACCAACCTCGTCATGCAGCCGATGCCCGACGTCAAGTACTCGCCGTACCTGACGCTCGGGCTCGGCAAGATCGAGGTCAGCCCGAGCGCGACCCTGATCGTCGCCGGCGACGAGACCAATACCTTCAGCCAGTTCGGCGTCGGTTTTCAGCGTTATATCAGCCGCAGCTTCCTGCTGCGTTTCGAAGTCAACGAGTACGTCATTTTTTCCGCCAGCAACACCAGCGACGACAACGAGGAAGTAAACGAGTGGAAGTTCGGATTCGCGGTATTTTTCTAGCCCTGTGGCTGTCACCGGTCGCGCCGGCCTTCGCCCAGAGCGAGGAGATCGACGACGGTAGCCTGATCGAGCCGCAGATCGAACGCGTCGAGTTCGACGAGGCGCGCATCGATTCCGACGACTTCGAACTTTCCGTCTATGCGGGTTACCTCGCGTTGGAAGACTTCGACACCAACTTCGTGGTCGGCGCCAAGCTCGGCTACCACATCTCGGAGGACTTTTTCGTCCAGGCGACCTATGGCCGCAGCGATTCGGGGGAAACCAGTTTCGAGCGGCTCAGCGGCGGCGCGCCGCTGCTGTCCGACGACGAACGCGAGGTCGAGTATTACCTCGTAACGCTGGGCTTCAACCTGATGCCCGGTGAGGCATTCGTCACCGATTCGACTACATTCAATACTGTGTTCTACCTGACCGCCGGCGTCGGCACGACGACTTTCGCCGGCGACGACCGGTTTACCATCGCCTACGCGTTTGGCTACCGCACGCTGTTCGCAGATGGTTTCAGCCTCGACATCGAGATGCGCGATTTGATTTTCGAGATGGATATCTTCGGCGAGACCGAATCCACCAACAATCTCGAGTTTTCGGTAGCGTTTAATTTGTTTTTCTAGTGGAGATAAGGAAATGAAAGGCAGGATCAAAAAATTTATCAGTTCGCTGGCCCTGGCCGGCGTCATCGGACTCGCCGGAGTCGGCAGTGTCGGCGCCGCATCGGTGTCGGGCCCGGCGCCGAACTTCACGCTGAAGGCGCTCGACGGCAAGAACCTGAAACTTTCCGAAATGCGCGGCAACGTCGTGCTGATCAATTTCTGGGCGTCGTGGTGCGGCCCGTGCCGCGAGGAAATGCCGCTGCTCAACGAATTGCACGCGAAGTACGAGCCGCTCGGCTTTACCGTGCTCGGCGTCAACGTCGAGGAGCAGGAAAAGAATGCTCGCGGGTTCCTCAAAAACTTTCCGGTCGATTTCCCGATTCTGCTCGATAATCGCAACCAGGTGAGCAAGCTTTACGAGGTCATCGCGATGCCGACCTCGGTGGTCGTCGACCGCGACGGCAACATGCGCTACCTGCATCGCGGCTACAAGTCCGGCGACGAAAAGAAATATCGCCAGGTCGTCAAGAAACTCATCCGGGAGTGATGCCGTGACGCGTCCATTATTACTGTTACTCGGCGGCCTGTTGCTCGCCGGTTGCGCCACCGAGCCGTGGGTCAAGCCTTACGAGCGCGCCAACCTCGCCGACCCGATCATGAGTTTCGCCCGCGACCCGGTCTCGGCCGGTTACCTGCACCATGTCTACGACTCGCGCGAAGGCGCGCGCGGTGCCGGCGTCGTGTCGGGCGGCGGCTGCGGCTGCAACTAATGGTCACGGTTCTGGCGGCGTATTTTTTCCGCTGGCGGCGTTAGCCCCGTGCTCGATTCCTCAGGTATGTTTTATTCACTGCGGATCTGCGCGCGGGGCTGCCCAGTCGGCGAAAAATACGCCGCCAGAATCGCAACCATTCCGCTTGAACTGACTGACGCAGCGGGTTTTTGCCGGCGGTCGATTATAGCCACCAGATTTCCGACCCGCCTGCGACAAGCTGAGCGTCGGATTGCGGATATCTAATCGCCTGTCGACCGTGTCGCGCTCGTTTCTAATTGGTTTGTCGCTGCTGCTGAGCGCGGCCGGGATCGCGCGGGCGGCGGTGTTGCCGGAAGAGCGCGGCGATATCCTCTATCACAGCTACGATGGCGGCGGCGCCACCATCGATGGCCCGTCGTATCTGGTGCGCAAGAATTTCGGCGAGAGCGTCTCGATCGGGCTCAACCACTACGTCGATAACGTCACCAGCGCGTCGATCGACGTCGTCGTCAACGCCAGCGAATACACCGAAAAGCGCAAGGAAAACACCATCAGCGTCGACTACCTGCGGGACAAGACGACGATGAGCTTCGGCTATACGCGCAGCGTCGAGAGCGACTACGACGCGACCACGCTGAGCATCGCCATTTCGCAGGACATGTTCGGTGATCTGACCACCGTCAGTCTCGGCTTCGCGCTCGGCGACAACGTCGTCGGTCAGAACGGCAACGATAGCTTCGAGGAGGACACCCGGGTGCGCAGTTACCGCGTTTCGGTGTCGCAAATCCTGACCAAGAGCCTGGTCATGGCGCTTGCCCTCGAAACCATTACCGACGAGGGTTTCCTCAACAATCCGTACCGCTCGGTGCGCTATGTCGACGGGTCGAGCGCGGTCGGCTATAGCTTTCAGCCCGAGAGCTATCCCGGCACGCGCACCAGCAATGCGGTTGCGCTGCGGGCGAATTATTACCTCGAGCAGCGCGCCGCGCTGCATGCCGGCTACCGTATATTCAGCGACAGCTGGGGTATCGATGCGGATTCGATCGAGCTCGGCTACACCCTGCCGTACGGCGGCGCCTGGATCTTCGAAGCCAGCCTGCGTTTTTACGCTCAGTCCGACGCCGATTTCTACAGCGACCTGTTTCCGTTCCAGAACGCGCAAAACTACCTCGCCCGCGACAAGGAGCTGAGCGAGTTCGACAGCGTGACCCTCGGCGCCGGCGTCGCCTGGGAATTCGGCCGCGCCTGGCAGGCGATCGATCGCGGCAGCCTGAACCTGAACGTCGACTGGATTCAGTTCGACTACGACAATTTTACCGATCTGACCGAGGGCGGTCCGGTCGGGGACGAACCGCTTTACAGTTTCGACGCCACCGTCATCCGTGCGTTTGCCTCGGTCTGGTTCTAGTTGCCTGCTGTTGCTGGTGCTGGTAACCGGGCCGGCAATCGCCGCTGACGACGATTGCCCGCGGCTCGAGCGCGTCGTGATCGACGAAACCCGCCTGCTCTCGGCCGCTGAGCATGATGCCATCGCCTTCGCGACCGTCGGCCGCTGCATCGAGCCCAGGTTGCTGCGCGAGCTGTTGACGCGGTTGTCGAACGCCTATCTCGAGCGCGGCTATGTGACCACGCGCCCCTACCTGCCGGAACAGGATATCACCGACGGAGTGGTCGAGATCGGCGTGATCGTCGGCACGATCGAGGCGGTCGTCGACGCGGCGACCGGCGCGCCCGATCGCCGCCTCGCGGCTGCCTTTGCCGGCGTCGGAGAGATCCTCAACCTGCGCCGCCTCGAGACCGCGCTGGAGACGCTCGAGCGGGTCGCGTCGCTCGGCGCGAGCTTCGAAATCCGGCCCGGCCGGCAACCTGGCGCGAGTATCGTCGCGGTAGAACTCATCGAAACGAAACCCTGGAGGCTCGAACTCGGCGTCAATGGTCAGACCGACCTCGACGATCGGCTGAGCCTGCTGTTCGCGGCCGACAATCTGCTCGATGTCAACGATACGCTGCTAATCCAGGCCAACACCGGCGAGGTGCGCGAAACCCTGCAAAGCAATCGCAGTAGCGAGATTGGGTACTCGTTCGGAGTCGGTGCCTACGAAATCTCGCTGACCCACGCCGAGGTCGACTTCGAGCAGCGGGTACAGGGCATCGACGACAGTTTTCTGTCGAGCGGCGATACCGAGACCGATACGCTGCGCGTCGGCCGCCTGCTCGCGCGCGGCCAGCGCCACCGGCTCGGCGTGAGCCTCGCGCTCGAACTCAGGGACACGCGCAATTTTTTCGCCGGCCAGTTGATCGACGTATCGAGCTACCGCACGAGCCAGCTGCAGCTCGAGTTCGCGCACGACTTGTGGCTGGCGCGAGGCCGCTGGAGCACCCGCTATCGCTTCTACAAGGGGCTCGACCGCTACGGCGCGCGCGATGACGACTATTTCACGCTCGACCAGGGCTTCGACAACCCGGCGCGGCTGCAATTCGAGAAATTCGTTCTCGACAGCCACGCCGAGATCGCACTCGGCACACCGACGCTGCGCCTGCAGGCGGTCCTGCAGTACAGCGACGATATCCTGTTCGTCGCCGATCAACTCAGCCTCGGCAGCCCGTACACCGTGCGCGGTTATTCGTCGGCGCTGTCCGGCAGCAACGCGGGCTATCTGCGCGGCGACCTGATCTGGCCGCTGCGCGGTGCGTCGCGCGATGCCGTGCAAGCACCGGCGAGAAAATCCTTACAGGTTTCGCTCGGTCTGGACTATGGCGAAGTCAAATGCGAAGCCGGCAACGACGACGTCTGCGGCGATATCTACGGTGCCGGCGCGGGAATCGTCTGGAGCGACGCCAACTTCATCGGCCAGTTGCACTGGGGTCACCCGCTCAAGGAACTCGACGACGGCGTCGGCGACAAGGACCAGTACCTGCTCGACCTGCGCTGGCGGTTCTAGCCGCTGGCGGCTTGCTCGCCGGCTACAGCTGGCGCTCGGTGATGTCCTCGCGCTGGTCGAGCTCGCCGAGTTCGTGGCGCGCCGCGGCCTCGGCGTACTCGACCGAGCCGAACGCGGTGTACTCGGCGATCGGCGTGCCGATCGGTCCGACCACGAGGTGCGACTGCTCGTCGTGGGCGATGCCCCGGCGCGAGCTGATGCGGAACATCGTGACCAGCAGGATGACCGCGAACACGGCCGCGATGCCCCAGAAGTAAAAGGTGACGTCGAACAAGTCCATGAAGAACGCAATCAACACCGGTCCGGTCATCAGGCCGATGCCGGCGATCATGACGAGGCTGCCGCTGGCGGCGACGATTTGCTCGGGCTCGAGGCGGTCGTTGGCATGCGCGACGCACAGCGAATACATCGGCATCGCCGCGCCACCCAGCGCGACCATGACGGCGTAGAACGCGATGCCGGCGGGCGGAATGATCAACGCGGCGACGCAGCAGGCGACCGAGATGCCCGAAAGCACGGCCATCACCGCGCGGCGACCGACGCGGTCGGAGAGATAACCGACCGGCCATTGCGTGACCAGGCTGCCGAGCAGCACGCAGGCCATGAACAGCGAGATCGATTTGACGTCGATGAGCACCGCGCGCGCGTAGATCGCGCCGAGGCCGAAGATCGTGCCGTGCGCCATGCCGGTCAGGCAGTTGCCGATGACCGCCAGCGGCGAGGCGCGGTAAAGCTCCAGCATCGACATCTTGGCCGAGGTTTCGAAGGCCGGCGCCGGCCGCGCGGTCAGCAGCACCGGAATCAGTCCGGCCGAGATGATGATCGAAATCAGGATGAACAGCTCGATCTGCTCGGGTTCGGCGACGTTCAGCAGGAACTGGCCGAGGCCCATGCTGCCAGTGACGATGACCATGTAGACCGACAGAACCTTGCCGCGAGTCTCGTTGCTGGCGCGGTCGTTGAGCCAGCTCTCGGTGACGACGTAGAAACCGGCGAAGGCGATGCCGGTGACGACTCGCATCAACCACCAGACCACCGGATCGATGTAAACGCCGTGGAACAGGATCGAAATCGACGCCAGCGACGCCAGTGCCGAAAACACGCGGATGTGGCCGACGCGCTTGACCAGGATCGGCGCGACGAAAGAACCGATGAAAATACCGATGAAGTAGCCGGCCATGACGATGCCGGTGGTGAAGGTCGAAAATCCCTCGATCATCGCGCGCACGCCGAGCAGCGTGCCCTGCAGGCCGTTGGCCAGCATCATGAAGCCGATGCCGAGCAGAATCGCCCAGGACGCGCCGAGATCGTGCCACATTTTCGTCATACCGTGAATCGCCCGGGGCCGCGATGGCCGGTTCAAAATGCCGCGCAGTTTAAGGCCCGGCGGCGAAAACGCAACGACTATTGCAGCATTGCGTAACCGGCATCACGCGCCTCGCGTTCGAGCGCGAGTATCGACGCGTAATCGTCGCGCGTCACGGGCGCGAAGCCGGCGAGGCGGAGGCGCCGGCGTGCATCCGCCGGCGTCGCCGCCAAGGCCGCGGCGAGCGCGTCGGCGAGGCGTTCCGTCGGCGCGCCGGCCGGCACGACGAAGGGCAGGCCGGCGCTGCGCGCGCTGCTGCCGATTGCGCGCACGCGCGCGAGCAGATCGGGATCGGCGTCACCGAGCAGCGCCAGCGTGACGCAGTCGATCGCGGCGAGATCGGCGCGGCCGTCGGCGACCATCTCGACGCTGGCGCGATGGCCGCCGCTGATTTCGACCCGCGCGAAAAAGCCCTCGCCCGGATCGAGCGTGGCGAGCGCGTGGCGCAACACGTTCATGCCGCTGTTGGAGTCGTAGCCATTGACCGCGACCACCCGTTCGCGGCAGTCGGCGAGCGTTTCGATGTCGCTGTCGGCGGCGACGATAAAGTGGCTCGAGTAAAACAGACCATCGCAACCGTCGGCGTCGAATATTGGCGCCGCGACCGGGTCGAGCGCGCCGGCGTAGCGCGTCATCAGCGGGTAGCCGCAGGTGTGACCGAGCAGCAGCGCGGGATCGCGCAGCGTCGCTTCGCCACCGTCGAAGACGAGATCGGGAGCAATCGGCGCAGGCGTGTCGAGATTCGCGATGAAATGCGTGAACAGGGCCTGCCACGCCGCGCGAAGTTCGTCGCTGAACGCATACATGCCGCAGGCGATAAACTTGTCCTTCGCGGGGTCGGTTACAGTCATGACGCGTCACCGATAGACAAGCTTTCAAACGTCCAATACTATCAGATTCCCGTCATCCGGAGCCACCGATGAGTCGCCGACGAAGCCGCCGACGCAGCCCGACCGCGGAAGCCCCGAGCAAACCTCGGCTCGCTCAGCTGTACAACGACTATGCGCCGATCGACGCGCTCGACGCGGCCGCGCTCGACCGGATCCACGATGCGTCGATGCAAATCCTCGAGGAGCTCGGCCTCGAGGTGCTCAGCGAAGCGGCGCTCGGCCTCTACGAGCAGGACGGCGCGCGGGTCGACTGGGACGCGCAGCGCGTTTACCTCGACCGCGAACAGGTCATGCGGCGAATCGCGACGGTGCCCTCGGAGTTTACCTTTCACGCGCGCAACCCCGAGCGCAACCGCCTGATCGGGCGCAACGCGATCAATTTCACCACGGTCGCGAGCGCCCCCCACGCGTCGGACCTCGAGGGTGGCCGGCGCACCGGCAACTTTGAGGACTACTGTAACTTTATCCGTCTCGGCCACTATTACGACGCGATCGACTTTTTCAGCGGCTACCCGGTAGAGCCGATCGACCTGCCGCCGGATACGCGCCATCTCGACGCGTCGCTCGCGGCCTACACATTGTCCGACCGGGGGTTTTCGCTCTACTGTCTCGGCGGCGGCCGGGTCGGCGACGGCATTCGCATGGCGGCGATCGCGCGTGGCGTCGACCTCGAGCAGTTGAAGTCCGAGCCGAGCGTCAACACCGTGGTCAACACCAACTCGCCGCTGCGTGTCGACGGGCCGATGGCCGACGGCCTGATCGAAATGGCCGAGCACGGCCAGCCGGTCATCGTCACGCCGTTTACGCTCGCCGGCGCGATGTGCCCGATCACGCTGGCCGGCGCGCTGGCGCAGCAAAACGCCGAGGCGCTCGGCGTGATCGCCTTGTCGCAAATCGTCAATCCCGGCGCGCCGATGGTCTACGGCGGTTTCACGTCGAACGCCGACATGCGCTCGGGCGCGCCGGCCTTCGGCACGCCCGAGTACACCCGCGCGGCCTGGGCCAGCGGCCAGCT